>NZ_CAJMZG010000041.1:0-36254 GCF_905220255.1 Paraburkholderia sp. J69-1
CGGTAACCTGATCGCCGACGTGCTGGAAAACCCGGAAGACGCAGCAACGATCGAGCGCGTGAAGGCGCAGGTTTCGGAGCTGACGAAGCGTTTCCCGGTTTACCGCTAAGCCCTGCGATAAGCCAGCATGCGCTGCCCCTTCTGCCGGCATGAAGACACGCAAGTGGTGGACTCGCGCGTGTCCGAGGACGGCGCCGCGATCCGGCGCCGCCGTCGCTGCCCGGCCTGCGACAAGCGTTTCACGACGTACGAGCGGGTCGAGCTGGCGATGCCGGCGATCGTCAAGAAGGATGGCAGCCGCACCGAATTCGACCGCCGCAAGATCATGGCGAGCATGCAACTGGCGCTGCGCAAGCGGCCCGTTGCTGCCGACGCGATCGACGCGGCGGTTGCCCGCATCGAGTATCAACTGCTCGGTAGCGGCGAGCGCGAAGTGCGCAGCGAGCGTCTGGGCGAGCTCGTGATGGGCGAACTGCGCGAACTCGACAAAGTGGCCTTCGTGCGCTTTGCTTCCGTGTACCGCCGTTTCGAGGACGTCTCCGAATTCGAAGACGTGATCGAGGAATTCCGCCGTGCAAGCGGCGCGGCCACGCCGCCCAAAAAGCGCTGAACGCCAGCGCGCATCCTCTCTTCGCATTTCCTTTCTCCCAGCCGTTGCCCGTAACCCTCGCATTCTCGCGAGTGGATCGTGTGCGCGATAGCTAGCCGTTCGGCTAATTGTTCCGATTCGTTTTCGTCGATAGATTGACTGCAATTCCTCATCGATAAGGATTGCAGATGAAATGCGCCGGCTTCACCTTGCTGGAAACGATGGCCGTAATCGTGCTGATCGCGATCTGCGCGAGCATGAGTGCGCCTGCGTTCGTTGCGTGGCGGGTGCGCGATCAGATGGATGCGCGCGCGAATGCGCTGCTCGGCACGCTTTCTTACGCGCGCAGCGAAGCGATCCGGCGCAAGGTGCGGGTTTCGGTGTGTCGTGTCGATGCGGCTCGCCAGTGTCTGGCGGCGGGCAAGCGTTGTCCATCAGGGCTCGCCGACTGGTCGTGCGGCTGGGCGGTGATGGCCGACCATGCAGGCGCGTCGCTGTTGCTGCGTATGCAGCCGGCGATCGATGAAATCGCGGTGGCGTCTGCGCTGACCGCGCTCACTTTTACGCCGCCGGCAGGGCAGACAATCGGCAGTTTGCGCAACTTCGAGATCGCGCCGCGCGTGACGTCGGCATCGACGCGTAGCGCTGCCTGGCGGCGCTGCATACGCGTCGCGGCGGGTGGCCGCGCGCGTATCAGCGATGGTGCGTGCGGGAGCGGGTCATGAGCCGATATTCGCGAGTCGCGGCTGGGTCTGCGCTGCTGGAAGTCGTGCTGGCAATGGCGCTGATGGCGATGTGCGGACTGGGTTTGCTGAGCGCGCAACTTGGCATCGCGCGTCACGCGTTGGCCAGCGCAACGCGCGCACGTGCGGCGTTTGCCGTCGATGCGATGGCGGAAGCTTCGCTCGAAATCGGCCCGGCCGCGCGCGATCAATGGCGTACGCGTGCCGCCGCGATCGTGCCCGATGGTCTGCTGAGCGAATCTGGCTCGCAGATCACGCTTTCGTGGTCGGCGCCACGCGACGAGTCTGCGCCGGGCGATGAATGCGCGAATGCGGCCATGACCGAAGCAGCGCGGGCGTGTGTTGCGCTCGCGATCTCGCCATGAGAAAGCGCGCCGACGCAGGTCATACCTTGCTCGAATTCACGATCGCGGTCGCGCTCGGCCTGATCGTGATTGCAGGCGCCATCACCGCGTATCGTTCGCAGCGCCAGGCATTGGCGTATGCGATCGACGCCGCGCGGATTCACGAGGCGGGTGTCAACGCATTGACGCTGATCGGCGAGCAGATCCAGATGGCCGGCTTCACCTCCGCAGACGACATAGCGGCGCTTACCGGGCCGCCGCTCTTTGGCTGCGCCGCTGGGCGACCGACGGGCACAGGCGCGAGCCTCACGTGCGAGGCGCTATCGAATCGCTCGGACGGCATCGCAGTGCGTTATCGCGCCGACGGCGAATCGACGTGGCTCGCGGCGAACGGACAAGCCACCGATTGCCTCGGCCAGGCGATTGGTGCATCGGCGGAGGAAGTGCTCAATCGCTTCCACGCGAAGGCGAGTTCATCGACCGGCGAGCCGGAACTGTATTGCGAAGGCACCGGCAAGATCGGCACTGCGCAGCCGCTGGTGGAAGGCGTCGAACGCCTTCGCTTGCGCTACTGGACGGCAGGCGCGACGCAAGCGTTGGACGCAGCCGCGTTGTCGCGCGAGCGCTGGGACGCGGTGGTGGCCGTCGATCTGTGCGTGCTCGTGCGGGGCGCGGCTCTATCGCGGCGCGTGCGATACGTCGATTGCGATGGCGCATCGCTTATAGCAAGCGACGGCCGCGCGCGTCAGGCGTTCTGGCGTCATGTGGTGTTGCGCAACGCGCCTGGAGCGCAGTCATGAGGCGCGCTACGAGGTGCGGTACGAGGCATGAGCGCGGAATCGCCTTGCCAGTCGTGCTGCTGATCGTTTCGATGATGCTGGTCACGTCGGCGGCATCGTTCGAGTCGTCGCTTTTCGAGGCGCGTAACGCGGCCGCCGTGCTCGATCAATTGCAGTCGTTCCATGCCGCCGATGGCGCCCTGACGCTCTGCTCGCGTGCGTTGATCGATGGTGCGCTAACGGCGCCGCTATCGGCAGCGCAAACGGGCGAGCCGCAGCAGTGGCGACGTCAGGATACGTTCGAAGCATTCGCGACCACGCCTTTATCGACGTGGCCCGGTTCGCTGCGTCCGCCGCAGTGTCTTGTGGAGGCATGGCGTATCGAAGCGCGGCCTTCCGCGCGAGCGTTTCTGGTCACGGCACGCGGTTTCGGCGCGACACAGGACGCGCAAAGCTGGCTGCAAATGCAGATCGTGCTCGATGACACGCGTGTCGAGCGTCATTGGCGGCGCATCGTCGCGCGGCCGTTTTGATGGACGGAGCAACGATGCGGCTCAAGATCCGTGCTTTCACGCTGCTGGAGATGATGATTGCGCTCGCGGCGGCCGCTATCGTCGCGGCCTTTGCACTGCCGGGCTGGCGTGGTCAGATGGCGCGCGGGCATCGTATCGATGCGGTCGCGGCGCTGTATCGCGCTGCGCAGTATGTCGATGCGCAAAGCGGAGCGTCGGCGTCGCTGCCTGCTGGATTCGATCAGGCGCCGCCGTCGGGTAACGCGGTGTATCGGCTCAAGCTGAGGGCAGGGGATGATGCGAATGGCGGCTATGCAATCGTCGCAACGCCCACCGCAAGCGGGCCGATGCGCGGCGATCCGTGCGGCGCGTTCGTGCTCGAAGCGAACGGCGCGCACAGCAACGAAGTCACGGGAGAGAGCGCACCCGCCACGCGCGACTGCTGGCGCGAGCGCTAGCGAAGCTCGCGCGCTGCGAGTCTCAACCCGTGAGGTCGTCTTCGTCGGATGCGGCGCGACGGGCGCGGGTATCGGTGCCCGCGGTGCCCGTGCGTTGGCGGCGCATCTGTTGCCACACGCGCCACGCTTCATACGCGGTGAAGGCAAGACCGCCCCACTTGACGACCGGTTTGGCCGCCGAAGCGATGCTGTCGCGCAGCGGCTTGGCCACCACGAACGACACGAGCGAGCTCAAGAGCGGATATTGCTTGAGCAGATTGCCGAAGCCCGTGCCCATGTTGCCCAGGCCGAGGTTTGAGGCGCTCGCGGCCGCGCGGCCGAAGCCCGGCACGAGAAAACGCAGCCAGCTGAAATGCGTGACGGACTCGCGCAGTTCGATGATCGAAGCGGCCATTTCGGCGCGTTCGACGCTTGCGCGCACCAGCAGCAGTTCCTTGCGCAGGGCGCGCATCTGCGGCGTCGAAAGATCGCGGCTACGCGGCCGCGCGGGGCGGAAGGCTTGATCCGGTCGAGATTGGCTCATGGCGTCGATGCTAGGGTTTGCGAAGGATTTCGCGATCCTTCTCGAATTCTTCGAGCGTCGCCTGGAAAACCATTGGCGCGTTACGCAGTCCCTGACGCGCCTTCAGTGCGCAGACGAGGGCGGCCAGGGCATACACGAGCGTGATGCCGGCAAGCGATTGCCAGCGCCAGGTGTCCCAGAAAGCGATCGCGACGAGCGCGGTCAGCGCGATCAGCGCCATGGTCGCCAGCATCATCGCCGCGAGTCCGAGGAACAGCACGCCCAGCAGGCGTTCCTTTTCTTCGGCCAGTTCGATGCCGATCAGCTCGAGACGCGTCTGGATGATCGAGAACGCGGAGCCGAGTAGACGGCGCAACGGCCCATGTTCGTTCTGCGAGCGGGTGTCTGTCGTCATGGCGAGTGAGGGTTGCGCCAACGTATCCACGTTGGCGGGCGCGCGAAAAAAGCTGCGCGGAAAGCGCCCAGAAAAGACAGGCCGGTGCAGCGCACCGGCCTGTCAGCTCAGCGCTGGGCCGAAGCGGTGTGCGTCGGTGTGCGACGTCACCGGTTCGCGAGCGGTACGGCGACCGTCTCGCGACAAGCTTCAGCCGATTTACTTGCGGTTGATCAGCAAGCCCACGAGCACGCCGACACCGGCAGCGATGCCGATCGATGTCCACGGATGTTCGTGTACGTAGTCGTCGGTCGCACGTGCGGCCTTCTTGCCCTTCTCGACGACGACGACCTGAACGTCCGCCGCCTTTTCCTTCGCCTGCTTCAGGCGCGAGAGGGCCGTTTCACGCAGCTCCGAAGCACGTTCGCCGGTGGCGCTCGCCGCTTGCTTGAGCAGGTCCTCTGCATCCGCGAGGACGGTTTTGATATCCGACATCAGCCTCTCCTTATTGACCTCTGACATTGACTGGCTCCCAACGTGTCACATTACGCGTGAATCGTAACAAAGAAACGAGCGCTGGCAAGCGTGGCGCGCCGCTGTCGTTGCTCGTTCGTCGAAAAATCGACGCACGATTCGTTCCTGATTGCTGCCATCGCGGGCGTTTTTCTCGCTTCCAGTACGGATAGCGAGTGCTCGCTACGGTTCCGACGACGCTGTACGAAAAAACGTCGGGGACTGACATGGAGTTGATCTGACACGTAAAGTTTCCGGTCAGCGATTCAAAATTACAAAAACTCATACCGGTGTGACCCGATGTTCGTTCGCGGGGCATGACCGTGCCCTGTATGCTTCAATATCGTGAATGTCCACCGGCGCAGCGGGCCGCTATCGCCCAGCGCGCGTCATGCCGGATCAACCGGGCGGTGCGCCTCGCTTCGCCCATCTCGTTAAAGGAACCGCACCATGAGTCTACGTCTTGGCGATATCGCACCCGACTTCGAGCAGGATTCGAGCGTTGGCCGCATCAAGTTTCACGAGTGGCTCGGCAATAGCTGGGGCGTGCTGTTCTCGCATCCGGCCGACTTCACGCCGGTTTGCACGACCGAGCTGGGCCTGACCGCGAAGCTCAAGGACGAGTTCGAAAAGCGCAATGTGAAGACGATCGCGTTGTCGGTGGACAGCGCCGAGTCGCATAACGAGTGGATCAAGGACATCAACGAGACCCAGGCGGCGAGCGTCGGTTTCCCGATCCTCGCGGACGGCGATCGTACGGTGTCGACGCTGTACGACATGATCCATCCGAATGCGAACGAAACGCTGACCGTGCGCTCGCTGTTCGTGATCGATCCGAACAAGAAGGTGCGCCTGATCATCACCTACCCGGCGAGCACGGGCCGCAATTTCGACGAAATCCTGCGTGTGATCGACTCGCTGCAACTGACCGATAACTATCAGGTCGCGACGCCGGGTAACTGGAAGCAGGGCGACGACGTCGTGATCGTGCCGTCGCTGAAGGACGAGGACGTGATCAAGCAGAAATTCCCGAAGGGTTATAAGGCGCTGCGCCCGTACCTGCGCCTGACGCCGCAGCCGAACAAGTAAGCGCTCACCGCGTTTGCTGCGCGAGCCGCAAGGCCGCCATGCCGTAAAGGCCGCAAAACAAAAAGCGCCGCACGTTCAATCGTGCGGCGCTTTTTTGCGTGTGAACCGGACGCGAGCGGGCGAGGACGCCGAAGCGGGCGCTTAGAAAAACGCCTGAATGCCCGTCTGCGCGCGGCCGAGGATCAGCGCGTGGATGTCGTGCGTGCCTTCGTACGTGTTCACCACTTCGAGGTTCACGAGGTGGCGCGCCACGCCGAATTCGTCCGAGATACCGTTGCCGCCCAGCATGTCGCGCGCGAGACGGGCGATATCGAGCGACTTGCCGCACGAATTGCGCTTCATGATCGACGTGATTTCGACCGCGGCCGTGCCTTCGTCTTTCATGCGGCCCAGACGCAGGCAGCCTTGCAGGCCGAGCGTGATTTCCGTCTGCATATCGGCGAGCTTTTTCTGGATCAACTGATTCGCGGCGAGCGGGCGGCCGAACTGCTTGCGATCGAGCACGTACTGACGCGCCGTGTGCCAGCACGATTCCGCCGCGCCCAGCGCGCCCCACGCGATGCCGTAGCGCGCCGAGTTCAGGCAGGTGAACGGGCCGCGCAGGCCCTTCACGCCCGGCATGAGGTTTTCTTCGGGCACGAACACTTCGTCGAGCACGATTTCGCCGGTGATCGAGGCGCGCAGGCCGACCTTGCCGTGAATCGCCGGTGCCGATAGACCCTTCCAGCCTTTTTCCAGGATGAAGCCGCGGATGTCGTCCTTGCCGTCTTCTTCGAGCTTGGCCCAGACGACGAACACGTCGGCGATCGGCGAATTCGTGATCCACATCTTCGCGCCCGAAAGCGAGTAGCCGCCGTTCACCTTCTTCGCGCGCGTGACCATGCTTCCCGGATCGGAGCCGTGGTTCGGCTCGGTCAGGCCGAAGCAGCCGATCCATTCGCCGCTGGCGAGCTTCGGCAGATATTTTTCCTTTTGCGCGTCCGAGCCGAATTCGAAGATCGGCACCATGACCAGCGACGACTGCACCGACATCATCGAGCGATAGCCCGAATCCACCCGCTCGACTTCGCGTGCGATCAGGCCGTAAGCGACGTAGTTGAGGCCCGGGCCGCCGTACTGTTCGGGAATCGTCGGGCCGAGCAGGCCAACTTCGCCCATCTCGCGGAAGATCGAAGCGTCGGTCTTTTCATGGCGGAACGCTTCGACCACGCGTGGCGCAAGCTTGTCCTGCGCGTAAGCGGCGGCGGCGTCGCGCACCATGCGCTCGTCTTCGGTGAGCTGCTGGTCGAGCAACAGCGGGTCTTCCCAATGGAACTGGGCGTGTGCGGCCATGGTGTCTCTCCTGAGTCTCTTCACCCGATCGGGCAACGGCATAGGGTAATTTGCGCTTGACTTGAGTTCCGCTAAGCGGAACAATGTTTTGCAAACTGACTTCAGTGTATCACTAGCCCGCTTATGTCCGCACCAGAAATGAATCCCTCTTCCTCGTTCGCGTCGACGCTGGCTGCCGGGCCGATCGACGAGCGCAAATTCGTCGTCGCCCTCGCGCGCGGGCTGGAATTGCTGCGGGCGTTCCGGCCTGGCGAGACGCTGCTCGGCAATCGCGATTTCGTCGAGCGCACGGGTTTGCCCAAGGCGACCGTGAACCGGCTTGCGTACACGCTGACCATGCTCGGCTATCTGCGTTTCGACGAATCGCTGGGCAAGTACGCGCTCGATGCCGGGGTGCTGTCGCTGGGTTTTGCGCTGCTCTCGGGCACGGACACGCTGGAGCTGGCGCGTCCGCATCTGCGTGCATTCGCGCGCGAGGTGGGCGCGGCGGTGTCGCTGGGCGGGCGCGACGGGCTCGACGTGATTTATCTCGAGACGATTCGCAGCGAAACGGCGCTCACGCTGGGTCTTGCGTCCGGCTCGCGGCTGTCGATGCTTACTAGCTCGATGGGGCGCGCGTATCTGGCCGTGCAGCCGCTCGATGTCCGCACGGCGCTGTTCGCGGAGCTGGAGAAAGCGGCGGGCGTGGACGGTCCCGCACAGGTCGCCGCCGCGAAGCGCGAGATCGAAAACTTCGCGAAAGAGGGCGCGTGCTTTTCGTTTCGCGACTGGCACGAGGACGTCAACGCCGTGGCCGTGCCGTTTCGCGAGCCGCGCGAGCGGCGCTGGCTGGTGCTCAGTTGCAGCGGACCGGCTTCGTCGATGGGAGAAGAGGTGTTTCGCGAGCGCGTTGCGCCGCTGCTGAAGTCGCTGGCGCGGCGGCTGGGCGAAACGGTTTGAAGCACCGCTGAAAAGCAAAAAGCCGGGAAACGATCCCGGCTTTTTGACGTGCTGCGCGCGTTAATGGCTCAATGATTGAGCTTGCCCAGCAGCAGGAATTCCATCAGCGCCTTCTGGACGTGCAGGCGGTTTTCCGCTTCGTCCCAGACCACGCTTTGCGGACCGTCGATGACATCGGCGCTCACTTCCTCGCCGCGGTGAGCGGGCAGGCAGTGCATGAAGAGTGCGTCGGCGTTGGCGCGCGCCATCATTTCCGCGTCCACGCACCAGTCGGCGAACGCCTTCTTGCGCGCTTCGTTTTCCGCTTCGAAGCCCATGCTCGTCCACACGTCCGTGGTCACGAGATCGGCGCCCGCGCAGGCTTCGTTCGGGTCCTCGAACACGGCGATGAACGGCTTGCTGCTTTCGGCGACCAGCGCCGGATCGATCGGATAGCCCGGCGGCGTGGAAATGCGCAGCTTGAAGTCGAGGATCTCAGCGGCTTCGATCCACGTGTAGAGCATGTTGTTCGCGTCACCGACCCACGCGACGGTCTTGCCGCGGATGGGGCCGCGATGCTCGTAGAACGTGAAGATGTCGGCCAGCACCTGGCAGGGGTGGTACTCGTTCGTCAGACCGTTGATGACCGGCACGCGCGAGCTTTCCGCGAAGCGGCGGATGATGTCCTGGCCGAACGTGCGGATCATGATGATGTCGACCATGCGCGAGATCACCTGCGCGGAATCTTCGATCGGCTCGCCGCGGCCGAGCTGCGTATCGCGCGTGTTCATGAACACGGCGTGGCCGCCCAGCTGGAAGATGCCTGCTTCGAACGAAAGGCGCGTGCGCGTCGAGTTCTTCTCGAAGATCATCGCGAGCGTGCGGTCGTGCAGCGGATGGTAGGTCTCGTAGTTCTTGAACTTGCGCTTCAGGATGCGCGCGCGCTCCAGCACATAGTCATATTCATCAAGAGAGAAATCCGAGAACTGCAGGTAATGGCGAATGGTCCGGGAGGTCATGAAGCGAAAACGGCGCCCGATCCGGCTTCGAACTGCAGGAGAAGGCCGGCGACGCCGCTGCGGTTGGTGGTGGAGGGTAGCCCTCTCTCCTTCCGGAGAAAGGGCCCCCTAAGAACCGTACGTGCGACTTTCGCCGCATACGGCTCAAGCCTACACATACAACCTATTTCAAAGTCCGACCCAGCAAGGGTCGAACCGGCTTTGCTACGTTAATACTTCTGGCATGCACCTGCCGGTGGCAGTCAGGGTGAAGCAATACCCGGTTGGAGAGCGCATCTGACCCGCCATACATCCGGTACACAAGATGATGATCGTGCCATCCCGTTTCGTCCGTCAAGGCATTTTCGCAGTGTGCACACAACCCTTCCTGCGATGAGTACAGTGTGAACCATTCCTTCAGATAGCCCTTGGATCGCTCCATGCGCTTCTGACGCAGTTCCTCGCCGTACTGCTCCATCGTCGGATCAAAGGGGTTGTACTCTCCCTTGATCTTCGTGTGTCGCTCAATCGCCGTACCGCTTATCTGGTATAGCTCAAGCAATCCCTTACTACCGTCCTCTTGCTCCATGGGAGCGGCAAACACCCAATTTCGTTCACCAACCGTGTGAAAGTACTTCTTTTTCACCCAGTCCGCGTTCTTATTGGGATGCCGCCGTTTTGCCCACCGCCAGAGTCTCCAGAACACCAGGAACTCCATGCGTGTGTACGCCTGCTTGGCAACGACGGGCCGGTGGTACTGCGCCCAGCCCCTTAACATCGGGTTTAGCAGATGAATTAAATCCTCCTGCTTCCCGGCCTTGTTACTACTGATCGTTTCCGCCACCTTGCGATAGAACGTCTTCACGTTCTTCTTCGCCGGCTTGATGAGCAGTGTTCCCGAATACTTCCGGAAGTTCCACCCAAGGAAATCGAAGCCCTCGTCAATGTGGGTGATCCGCGTTTTCTCCTCGGATAGTTGTAATCCCCGCACCGCAAGGAATTCTTCCACCCAAGGCCTGATCTCGGTTTCCAGCACCTCATTCGAGTCGCCGGTTATTACGAAATCATCCGCGTACCGTACAACATTGATCTTCAGCTTCTTTGCCTTGGCGATCCCCCACAGCGCACCGAGGTGCTGCGTCAGTTCACGCTCCAGGCCGTTCAGTGCCATGTTCGCCAGCGTCGGAGAGATGATCCCCCTTGCGGCGTACCGGCTTCCGTTGCCTCGTACCGGCCTCGATGAAGCAGACCGGACTTCAACCATTTCCGAAGAATGCCTTTATCCATCGGGACATTGGCAATCAACCAGTCATGACTGATGTGGTCAAAGCATCCCTTGATGTCCGCCTCCATTACCCATTTGGACGAAACCTTCTTGGATAAGGAAATAAACAGTTGGGACATGGCGTCGGCCGTCGAGCGATTCCTCCTGAATCCATAGGAATTCAGGTCGCTTGTCGACTCTGCCACCGGCTCGAGGGCCAGCAGATACAGGGCTTGCATCGCCCGGTCCCGCATGGTTGGAATGCCCAAAGGGCGTTTCTTTCCATTGGCCTTCGGGATATAAACCCTCCGTAATGGCAGGGGGCTGTATCCTCGCCGCTTCAACTTACCGACTGCTGCCAGTCGGCTTTCAGGCGTTTCCCATAGTTCGCGATCGACTCCCGCCGTTCGCGCGCCAGTGTTTTGCGTAACACGTCGGACCGCATACAGCTTTGCGGACAACGTGCGGGTCAGCATCCGTTGCAGGGCTTTCACCCGACGCCAGTCGCCTTTCCGCGTCGCCTTCGCAATACGAATCTGCATACCCTTCACGTTCCGTTCAACTCTGCGCCAGTCGATGGCGTGCCAGTTGTCAGGCCCGTGGGAGGGCGCAGATTCATCCTTTTGGATGAACTCTTCCATGCTGCTCTCCTTCCGGAAAAGAAAATCCCCGGACAAGAGGCGCATCTCTCCCCCGCGGGGAGCGAATAACGCCCCCGCGGGGAATGTTTCATAGCGATACAGACAAGTCCGTACCGCACCAGTTTTCAAGGGTCTATCAGCCCATCTTGCGACGGTAGACCATAGGGAAGTCTGCCCGCTTTCACGGTAGGGTGATGTTCCAACCCCTATCCGACCCATTACAGGACGGCATTCGCTTTTTCCCCGTTCCCATACCCGCGCCTCCATCAGATCCCCTTGCGGTTCTCCTGCCAGCGATCTTTTGCTGGCGAAGGTCGGGCTTACCACGTTCCCGGCATGTCACACGACTGATTTAGGTCCTGCCTATTCCCCGGTGGTCTGACGACGACGTAATCCGATGACCCAGCGGATTAACCGACCACATACCGTTTTGGTTGATGCCTATCAGCAGCTTTGGCATCGTGCTGCTTACGAGGTTTATTGGCAGTTCACGTATGTTGACCTTGTCAGCCAGCCTAGCTCCTCGACCCCCTTGCTGCTAGGAGTTTCCGGACAGATGCTTCACAGCGCCTGCCCGTCCGAAAATTCCGAAGGCTACGTTGTTAGGAAAGCTTCGGACCTCACCGTTACCGGTGACGCACGTTTCCCTAGGCTACTGCTGGTCGCACAGCAGGTTCACTACCGCACCGGGTTAGCGGTGGGGTTGAACAATGACACACCGAGCGTTCGCTCGTTGCCGAAGCACGATCCAAGGGTCGTGAGACCCGGGACGCACAACCATTACTATCCGCCTTATCGGCGGGAGTACTGCCGCCGAGTGCGCGGTACCTGACGGTAATCAGGTAGTTGCGATGCAGAAACCGTTGACGTGACTGTCCAACAATGTCGCACCGGTGCTTCCACCCTTTCACAGGGTGGAAAGCACTGTTCCAACTGACGCAACGGGTGTTCCGAAGATCAGTTTAAATCGTGGGTATTTGACGCCCGCCTCACGGTTGGGGCTTCCTCTATTACGGATGAGGGTCGGTCCGGACACGAGCGCGTGTCGCACAAGTCAAAGCAGCATAAAGGATTTTGCGGAATTTGACGAGTTGGCTAAAAGGCCGGGCGCGCCGGGACGATGGACGGCGCGCCATCGTCAAAGGGCAAATCCGGTCGATACAGACAAGCCTTCAGACAGAGCCCGCCGATGCCGTCAACTGTCTTGTGTGCGGTGCGTCAAAAGGCCCGCTGCGCTATAATCCGATAGATTTTTCAGGCACGATGCAGGCGCTTTCCCGCAATACGCGAGGCCTGCCAAAGCGGCCTGTGCGCTGGCCGGCAGGGCGCCGCGCACGCGATTTCCGGCGGTGGCATACGCTGTGTTTCGATAGTGCGAGAGGCGGCTCGTTACCGGTTGGGGTGCGCGGGCGGTGCGATCGTGCCCTTGTTTGTTGGGTGGCGGCACGTTGCGATTGCAGACTCAATCGCGCGCCCAGCCGCAGACTCAAATGCAGACCCAAACGCCACGCGAAAAGCCGGGCCACAAGCCGAGCCGCGCAGTCACACAGGTACTTCTACATGGCCGAAGACGCTCCAACCGAATACTTCATTCAAGGCATCACCAGCAAAGGGAAGAAGTTTCGTCCGAGCGACTGGTCGGAGCGTCTGGCGGGTGTGATGTCGAGCTTCGGGCCCAAGGCGTCGGCCAACGCGCGCGGCCCGAACGCCTATCTGCGTTATTCCCTCTACGTACGCCCGACGATGATCGGCGACCTCAAGGTGGTGGTGCTCGATTCGCGTCTGAAGGACATCGAGCCGATGGCCTTCAACTTCGTGCTGAACTTCGCCAAGGACAACGATCTTGTCGTGACCGAGGCTTGCGAGCTGCCGCACGATCACGCCACGCAGCAAAGCGGCGGGCGTTAGACACGGCGCGCGCCCGGCAGTACGAAAACGACCCGCCCACGCGGGTTTTTTTACGTCTGGACGAACTGCGTAGTTTCCATCGGCCAGAAACAAAAAAACCCGCCGAAGCGGGTTTTTTCGATGCAGCGTCAGTGTGTGCCCGCCGTAGCGAGCAGCCTGAATCGCTTAGGCCATTGCCTTGACAGCAGCAGCCAGACGGCTCTTATGACGAGCAGCCTTGTTCTTGTGAACGATTTTCTTGTCGGCGATGATGTCGAGCGTCTTGCCCGATGCCTTCAGGATTTCAGCTGCAGCAGCCTTGTCGCCTGCGTCGATTGCCTTGCGGACAGCCTTGATAGCCGTGCGGAACTTCGAGCGCAGTGCCGAGTTGTGCGAGTTAGCCTTGGTGGCTTGACGTGCACGCTTACGTGCTTGTGCGGAATTTGCCATTACATTTTTCCTTGATTGTAGAGCGCGAACTGGCCGACGCTCCGTGCCTGGATCTGCGCTTCGGGCCATACCCAAAAGCGCAAAACGGTATTTGCCAGCTTCGCCGCTTCCAGCCGATTACAGGCTGTGGCGCTGCTGACCACGTTCCTTGTGCCAAAGCGGGAGAGTGGTCCGTACAGACTGAACTGCCGGATAATCCGCCGCTTCCTTTCCAGAACGCGTTCCAAGCCCATGAGAGGGACAGGGAATCGACGATTATAGCAACAAAATCATGGACGTGACAATCATGCCAACTCACGCCAGGGTAGACCGCACATCGGCTGAACGTCCTTTGCGCGATGCGGTCACAATGCTCCCGCCCGAATTTTGTTCGACCGCGCCGATCGGCGATCGGTCAAAAGGCACCCGTATAATAAGCGCCCCATGAATCTATTCCGAGCCCTGCTGACGGTCAGCGGCTTCACGCTGCTGTCGCGCGTGACCGGACTGGCCCGAGAGACACTGATCGCCCGAGCATTCGGCGCGAGTCAGTACACCGACGCCTTTTACGTCGCGTTCCGTATTCCCAACCTGCTGCGCCGCATTTCGGCGGAAGGCGCGTTTTCGCAGGCCTTCGTGCCGATCCTCGCGGAGTTCAAGAACCAGCAAGGCCACGATCCCACCCGCGCGCTCGTCGATGCCACGTCGACCGTGCTCGCCTGGGTGCTGGCGATTCTTTCGGTGCTCGGCATCGTCGGCGCCTCGTTTGTCGTGACCGTGGTGGCGTCCGGGCTGAAGAGCGACGGGCAGGCGTATCAGCTTGCCGTCGTGATGACGCGCATCATGTTCCCGTACATCGTGTTCATTTCGCTGACGTCGCTGGCGTCCGGCGTGCTCAACACGTACAAGCAGTTTTCGCTGCCCGCGTTCGCGCCGGTGCTGCTCAACGTCTCGTTCATCGTGGCGGCGGTGGCGTTCGCGCCGCACATGAAGCAGCCGGTCTATGCGCTGGCGTGGGCCGTGATCGTCGGCGGCGTGCTGCAGTTCCTCGTGCAGTTGCCGGGGCTCAAGCGCATCGACATGATGCCGCGCATCGGCCTGAATCCGCTCAAGGCGCTCGCGCATCGCGGCGTCAAGCGCGTGCTCGCGAAAATGGTGCCGGCCATGTTCGCGGTGTCGGTCGCGCAGATCAGCCTCATCATCAACACGAATATTGCTTCGCGGCTGGGCGCCGGCGCGGTCTCGTGGATCAATTACGCCGACCGGCTGATGGAATTTCCCACCGCGCTGCTCGGCGTGGCGCTCGGCACGATCTTGCTGCCGTCGCTCTCGAAGGCGCACGTCGATGCCGATCCGCACGAGTATTCGGCGCTGCTCGACTGGGGCCTGCGCGTCACTTTCCTGCTGGCCGCGCCGTCGGCGGTCGCGCTGTTCTTCTTCGCCCAGCCGCTGACCGCGACGCTGTTCGACTACGGCAAATTCGACTCGAACTCGGTTGTCATGACCGGCCGCGCGTTGTCGGCGTATGGCGTGGGGCTGGTCGGCCTCATCCTGATCAAGATCCTCGCGCCCGGTTTCTACGCGCGCCAGGACATCAAGACGCCCGTGAAGATCGGCGTGGGCGTGCTGGTCGCCACGCAGATCAGCAATTACATCTTCGTGCCGATTTTTTCGCACGCGGGTCTCACGCTCTCCGTGGGCCTGGGCGCCTGCATGAATGCGCTGCTGCTCTTTATCGGCTTGCGCCGCCGTGGCATCTATATGCCGTCCGCGGGCTGGTCGAGATTCTTCGTGCAACTCATCGGGGCATGCCTCGTGCTGGCAGGAGCGATGCATTGGTGCGCGATCAGCTATGACTGGATCGGCCTGCGCCACGAGCCGCTCGCGCGTATCCTGCTGCTCGGGTCCTGCCTTGTCCTGTTCGCGACGCTATATTTCGGTATGCTTTGGCTGATGGGCTTCAAATACGCATACTTCAAGAGGCGCACGAAGTGATGACGATGAACACGCGGGTGCTGGACTATTTCAGCGCGCTCGTCGCGGAAGACGAAAGCCTGCCGCTCACCGAAGCGGCGCTGTCGATCGCGCAGGATGCATACCCCGATCTCGATCTGCAGGGCACGCTCGCCGAAATCGACGAACTGGCGCTGCGTGTCAGCAAGCGTCTGCCCGACAATGCGGACGTGCGCCAGCAGGTTGCGTTTCTGAACCGCGTGTTCTTTCGCGAGATGGGTTTCGCGGCCAATCTCAACGATTTTTTCGATCCCGATAACAGCCATCTGCACGTCGTCTTGCGGCGCCGTCGCGGCATTCCGATTTCGCTCGCCGTGCTGTATCTGGAGATCGCGAGCCAGCTCGGTCTGCCGGTGCAGGGCGTGTCGTTTCCGGGGCATTTCCTGCTGCGCGTTTCGCTGCCCGACGGCGACGCCATGCTCGACCCCACCACCGGCCGCGCGCTCACCGAAGCCGATATGGTCGAAATGCTCGAGCCCTATGTGGCGAACGCCGGCGATTCGGTCGCGCGGGCGCTGCGCATGCTGCTCGAACCGGCCACGCGGCGCGAAATCGTCGCGCGCATGCTGCGCAACCTGAAATCGGTATATCTGCAGACGGAACGCTGGGAGCGCTTGCTCGGCATCCAGCAACGGCTGGTGATTTTGCTGCCCGATAACGTCGAAGAAGTGCGCGATCGCGGTTTTGCCTTCGCGCGGCTCGATTACGTGCGCCCGGCGCTGGAAGATCTCGAGGAATATCTCGATGAACGCCCGGACGCGGAAGACGCCACGGTCGTCGAATCGCAGTTGCAGGAGCTGCGTCAGCGCATGCTCGACAACGACTGAATCGCGCTGAAATATCGCGCTTCAGCAGCAAAAAAGCCCGCGTTGCATGCGGGCTTTTTTGCATTCGTCGACGGTGTTACTTCGGCTGCATGCGGATCGCGCCGTCGAGGCGGATCACTTCGCCGTTGAGCATCGGGTTCTCGACGATCTGCTTGACGAGCATCGCGTACTCGTCCGGTTTGCCCAGGCGCGGCGGGAACGGCACCATCGCGCCGAGCGCATCCTGCACTTCCTGGGGCATGCCCAGCAGCATCGGCGTTTCGAAGATGCCGGGGGCGATCGTCATCACGCGGATGCCGCTGCGCGACAGATCGCGCGCGATCGGCAGCGTCATGGCGACTACGCCGCCCTTGGACGCCGCATAGGCCGCCTGGCCGATCTGCCCGTCATAAGCCGCCACGGAAGCCGTATTGACGATCACGCCGCGCTCGCCGCCTGCGCCGGGCGCGGTCTGGGCGATCGCGGCGGCTGCTAGGCGGATCATGTTGAACGTGCCGATCAAATTGACCGAAATGGTCTTGCTGAAGGCGTCGAGCGGATGCGGGCCGTCCTTGCCGACGGTCTTGATCGCGGGCGCGATGCCCGCGCAGTTCACCAGCGCGCGCAACGTGCCGAGCGCCGTCGCGGCCGCCACGGCTTTGGCGCCATCTTCTTCGCTGGCGACGTTGCACTTCACGAACACGCCGCCCAGTTCCTGGGCGAGCGCGTGGCCGGCTTCCTCGTTGAGATCGGCGAGTACGACCTTGCCGCCTTCCGCGGCGATCAGGCGGGCCGAAGCCGCGCCGAGACCCGAAGCGCCGCCGGTGATCAGAAATACGTTATCGCGGATTTGCATCTGTCTTCCTCCTTGCTGCTCGATGTGATTTTTATTGGCGGGATGCTGCGCGGGCCAGCCCACGATTCATCCGCCAGACACGCAGAAGAGGGGAAGGGCCGGCCAGAAAGCAAAACGGGCGAGGGCCGGCGTTGTCGCCGGGCCTCGCCCGGCTTTGGCCGGCAAGAGACGTTGAGCGCTTACTTGAGCGCGTCGAACACGCGGTTGCGGATTTCGTCGACCGCGCCCAGACCCGAGATCGCGCGATACTGCGGCGCCTGCAGGCCGTTTTCTTCACCGCGCTTGGCCCAGTCGCTGTAGTAGGCGATGAGCGGCTTGGTTTGTGCGACGTACACGTCGAGACGCTTGCGCACGGTCTCTTCCTTGTCGTCGTCGCGCTGAACGAGTGCTTCGCCCGTCACGTCGTCCTTCATCTCTTCCTTGGGAGGATTGAACTTGACGTGGTACGTGCGGCCCGAACCCGGGTGCATGCGGCGGCCGCTCATACGCGTGATGATCTCGTCGAACGGCACGTCGATCTCCAGCACGTAGTCGATGGCGACGCCAGCCTGCTTCATGGCTTCGGCTTGCGGCAGCGTACGGGGGAAACCGTCGAACAGATAGCCGTTCTTGCAGTCGTCTTCTTTCAGACGTTCCTTCACCAGGTTGATGATCAGCTCGTCGGTCACCAGTTCGCCTGCGTCCATGAAACGCTTGGCTTCGATGCCGAGCGGCGTACCCGCCTTGACCGCGGCACGCAGCATGTCGCCGGTCGAGATCTGCGGAATGCCGAACTTCTCCTTGATGAAGTTTGCCTGGGTTCCCTTGCCCGCGCCGGGGGCGCCCAACAGGATCAAACGCATTTCAACTTTCTCCGATCTGTGTGAATTCTTGCGGCGCGGCGGCTGCCCTTGATGTGATGAGGGCGGCATTGCAGCGTCGTGCGTCTCCTACCCATTTGCTCGCGCCCGTCGTGCCTGCTGCATCGTGCAGCGGACGGCGGCGCTACGCCTGAGCCGCGCATGAAAAAGCGCCGGAGTGAAATCCAGCGCGGCGCGGCGGGTAGCGAAAAGCCATGAAAGGCTGCGAGCGAAACCGGGCAACGGCGGGGAAACCCCCACGCACAAAGGCTTGGACGGCTCGCGCAAACAATTGATTATGCCACGGGTTTTTCGGCCCACCAGCGCTATTAAGGTCGGAATAACGCCTGTACACGTGCGAGGTCGGCGGGCGTGTCGACGCCGGGCGCCGGCGCTTCGGCCGTTACCAGCACTGCAATGCGCTCGCCGTGCCACATCGCGCGCAGTTGTTCGAGCGCTTCGACCTGCTCGATCGGCGACTGCGCGAGGCCGGGATAGGCACGCAGGAATTTGGCGCGGTAGGCGTACAGGCCGATATGCCGATAAACCGTCGCAGGGGCAGGCGGGGCGGGCATCGCGGCCAGATCGAGGCGGGCCGGCGACCAGTGCGGCTGCCATGCGTCGCGTGCCCAGGGAATCGGTGCGCGCGAGAAGTAGAGCGCCACGCCATGCGCATCGAGCACGACCTTCACCACGTTTGGACTGAAGATTTCGTCCTGGGCGGTGATGGGGTGAGCGGCCGTGGCGATCGCGCATTCCGGGTGGGCGGCCAGGTGCGACGCCACGTCGCAGATCAGCGCGGGGTCGATCAGCGGTTCGTCGCCCTGAACATTGACCACGATCAAATCGTCATTCCAGCCGAAGTGCTCGGCGACTTCGGCGAGGCGATCCGTGCCCGAAGGATGGTCGGCGCGCGTGAGGACGGCTTCGAAGCCATGCTCGCGCGCGGCGTCCAGCACGCTCTGCGCGTCGGAGGCCACCAGCACCTGCTGGGCGCCCGAAGCGGCGGCGCGCTCGGCCACGCGCACGACCATCGGCTTGCCGCCGATATCGGCGAGCGGTTTGTTCGGCAGCCGGGTGGACGCGAGACGCGCCGGCACAACGGCGATAAAGGGTTGCACGGGAGCGGTCATGGCCAGTTCGGGCGAGGGCGATGAAGGCGCGCCGTGAGCGGCGCGCGGGAATTCGGGATGCTGCGGCGGCAGGCGGCGTGCTGCCCGCGCAGGCCGCAGCGGGGAACGTCAGGCCGAAGCCGGACCGTTCGGGTCGACGGGCGTGCCTTCGACGGTCTGACGTGCTTCGTCGACGAGCATGACGGGGATACCGTCGCGGATCGGATAGGCCAGCTTGTCGGCGTTGCAGATCAATTCCTGCGCGGCGCGGTCGTAGCTGAGCGGGCCCTTGCAGATCGGGCAGACCAAAATTTCAAGCAGACGGGCGTCCACGGAGTTTCTCCACAACCAGGGTGATAAGGCGATGATCGAGCGCGGCTTCCACAGGGACAACCCAGATGCGCGCGTCGTTCCAGGCCCCCAATTTTACTGCATCCTTTTCGGTGACCAGGATGGCGTCGGCGTCGATTTCGCTGAACGGGTTCGTCGCGTAGTCGTAATGGTCGGGCAGCGGCAGGGTTTGCGGGGCGAGACCGGCCGCGCGCAAGGTCGCGAAAAAGCGCTCCGGCGAGCCGATGCCGGCGGCGGCCACGAGGCGCTGGGGCGGCTGTTGAGCGCCGGCGGGTGCGTTGACGACGCCGCCGAACTGCGCGAGCGGGCGGCGCAGCGACGGATTCCCCAGATGCCAGGCTTCGCCCGGCTCCAGCTTGAGGGCGAAGGTGTTCGGCCAGTCGGGCAGGGCGCGCGCGAACGGGTTGTTCACGAGCGTGGCGTCGCGGTGGCGCGAAAGCGGCTCGCGTAGCGGTCCGGCGGGCAGCAGGAAACCGTTGCCGCCCAGGCGATGATCGAACACCACGAGTTCGACGTCGCGCTGCAGGCGATAGTGTTGCAGGCCATCGTCGCTGACGATGACGTCGACGTCGCGATGGGCCGCGCACAGCGCCTGCACGGCGGCCACGCGATCGGGCGACACCCAGACCGGCACGCCGGTGCGCCGCGCGATCAGCAGCGGTTCGTCGCCGCAGGCGCTAGCGGGCGTCGATGCGGTCACGGGCGTGGGGCGTTCGACCTTCGCGCCGTAGCCGCGCGACACCACGCCCGGTGCGTAACCGGCGGCGCGCAGCGCCTCGACGAGCGCGATGACCGTGGGCGTCTTGCCGGTGCCGCCGACCGTCACGTTGCCGACCACCACAACCGGCACGCCCACGCGCACCGACTTGAGCCAGCCGGCCGCAAAGGCCGCGCGACGCGCCCCGCTGATGGCCGCGAACACGGCGGCGAGCGGCGAAAGCGCCCACGCGAGCGGGCCGCGCTGCTGCCAGGCGCGGGTGAGACCGGCTTCGGCGCGCGTCTTGAAATCGGCGATCGGGCCGCTCATCGGCGAGTCTGGCGAGTGAGAAGGCGGGACGGGGTGGGCATCGGAGCGGTTCTCCAGTTCGATGTGGGCAAACGGCGCAGCGCCGACAAGGCCGTCGAGGGGCCGACGTGAACCCGGCACTCTAGCGCGGGTGCGGGAGAGGCGGCAAGCGGTGTGGGCGGGAGGGCCGTTGTCACGGTCGAGCTTGCGCTAATCGACATTCGAGTCGATTCGACCCCTGCAGACGAGCAAGTCTGGAGCATGATACTAAATTTTAGTATCATCATTTCGTACGCATTCGCATGAAAGCCCGACACGAAAAGACCCTTGAGCACCTCTTCTCCCGCCCGACGCCGGCAGGCGTGAAATGGGCCGATGCCGTCGCGTTGATGCGCGAGATGGGGGCCGGAATCGAAGAGCGGGAAGGATCGCGCGTGGCCATCTTTCTGTTCGGTCAGGTCAAGGTGATGCACCGCCCGCATCCGTCGCCCGATCTGGATAAAGGAGCGGTCGCGTCGCTGCGAAGGTGGTTCGAAGACAATGGAGTGAAGCCGTGATCAACATCATGAAAATCGGCGGCCAGAAAGCCGTCATCGCCTACGATCCCGACATCGAAATGTTTCGCGGCGAATTCGTGGGGCTGAACGGTGGCGCCGACTTCTATGCGACGGACGTGGTCGGTTTGCATCGGGAAGGCGAGCAGTCGTTGAAAGTCTTCCTCGAAGAATGCGAGCGGCGCGGTATCGAGCCCTACAAGCAATATTCCGGCCGCTTCGTGCTGCGCACTTCGGCGCACGCGCATGAGGCGGCCGCCACCGCGGCAGCGGCGTTGGGCATGAGCCTGAACCAGTGGGCCGCCGGCGTTCTGGAGCAGGCGGCAACGGCGCAATGACGGGCGCCGGCGTCAAGCGCGCCATCCACACTTTCCTCCGAAAAATCCACCCCCTGTGGACAACTTTGTGGAGAAGTCGGTGCCCCGCGGCCGCAAAGGCGCATTCGTGCGCCATTCCATCGGTGTAAGGTTTCTTTGTCGATATATAAATCACATATAAATCAATCACATACGTGATATTTTTGCGCTTGCGCACGATCTGCCGCAAATGTGACAGTTGGTGTAACCAATGTGGAAACTTCACCCCGCCTGTCAGGCCGATCACGCGCTGGGAGCGTTTCCTGCTGGACTGCGGCCCCCTGAAGCGTCTATCGTCTGTGCGGGCCGCTTCGCGCCTGCCGTTTATCCACACCGTCTGCAATGTTCTCCGACCGCTTATCTTCCGCGCCTGGCGGCGACGCCGTCATCCCGGTTTCGGCGCTCAATCGCGCAATCGGCTCGATGCTCGAGCGCAATTTTCCGCTCGCCTGGATTTCCGGCGAAGTGTCGAATTTCACGCGCGCTGCGAGCGGCCATTGGTACTTTTCGATCAAGGACGCGCAGGCGCAGATCCGCTGCGTGATGTTCCGCGGCCGCGCCCAGTACGCCGAATTCACGCCGCGCGAAGGCGACCGCATCGAGGTGCGCGCGAGCGTGACGATGTACGAGCCGCGCGGCGAACTCCAGCTCAACGTCGAGGCGGTGCGCCGCACGGGGCAAGGGCGGCTCTATGAAGCGTTCCTGCGGCTGAAGGCGCAACTCGAAGCCGAAGGGCTGTTCGACGAGGCGCGCAAGCGTGCTTTGCCCACCCATCCGCGCGCAATCGGCGTGATTACGTCGATGCAGGCGGCTGCGCTGCGCGACGTGCTCACGACGCTGTGCCGCCGCGCGCCCCATGTGCCCGTGATCGTGTACCCCGCGCCGGTGCAGGGCGCGGGTTCGGCCGACAAGCTCACGGCCATGCTCGACACCGCCAATGCGCGCAAGGAAGTCGATGTGATCGTGCTGTGCCGTGGCGGCGGTTCGATCGAAGATCTCTGGTCGTTCAACGACGAAGCGCTGGCCCGCGCCATCGCCGCGAGTGGGATTCCCGTCGTGAGCGGCGTGGGTCACGAAACCGATTTCACCATCGCCGATTTCGCCGCCGATGTGCGCGCGCCCACGCCCACGGGCGCCGCCGAGCTGGTCAGCCCGCAACGCGCGCTGCTGCTGCGCGAACTTGATCAGCGCCACGCAACGCTGGCGCGCGGTTTCGGCCGGTTGATGGAGCGGCGCGCGCAGCAACTCGACTGGCTCGCGCGGCGGCTCGTTTCGCCGGCGGAACGGCTGGCGCAGCAGCGCTCGCATCTGCGCCAACTGGCGATCCGGCTGGCGTCGGCGGGTTCGCGCTCGACCGCGCAGGCGCGTGCCAGCTTCAACATCGTGCAGATGCGCTGGCAGCGCACGCGCCCCGACGCGGCGGCGCAGCAGGTGCAGATCCAGTCGCTCGAACGGCGTCTCGACGCCGCGTTTGCGCGCGGGCGCGAGCGCGACGGCGAGCGTGTTGCGGCGCTTTCGGCGCGGCTTGAAGTGTTGAGCCCGCAGCGCACGCTGGAACGCGGCTACGCGGCGTTGCTCGACGCGCAAAGCGGCGCGGCCGTGCTCGCGCCCGGTGCGCTCAAGCCGGGCAAGCGCCTCACCGTGCACCTTGCGCAAGGCAGCGCCGATGTTTCGCTCGCCGACGTGCAGCCGCGTCTTGCCGACGGTTTCTAAAGGTTTCTACTGCAAGCGCGCCTGAACTAGCGATCGCTTTGCAATCTGTTTGCCACGTTGCAGGCCGATGCTGGGCGTGAGCGCAGCGTGAACGGCCAGGCGCGCGACATGCGCAGACATCGCAGCACAGACAGCGTGAGCGCTGCCCGGACATCGCCTTGCGCAGGTCCGGCAGCCCATGCGCCACTGCTGCATGGCGGGCCGTTCGCGGTTTGCCGTCATCGCGCGGAGATCGCTGCGCGGAGCACTCGATTGAAGACGAATCAAGCTGGAATCAAGCTCGATTCGAGCGCGAACAGAAGCGGAAAGCAGGCCTGAAAGCCTTGCCCAGCGGATGTTCGGCATAATGTCCGCTCGTTTGCGGGGTTATTCCAACTCGCCTACAATCGAGTGCTCCATGCTGGCCAGAATGTAGAACTTCACGCAAAACTCCCCACAACACGACGAAGGAACCGAATCATGTCATTTACGCTCCCGCCGCTGCCGTTCGAGAAGAACGCTCTTGCTCCGAACATGTCGGAAGAAACGCTCGAGTTCCACTACGGCAAGCATCACCAGGCATACGTCACGAACCTGAACAACCTGATCCCGGGCACCGAGTTCGAAAAGCTCTCGCTCGAAGAGATCGTCAAGAAGTCGTCGGGTGGCGTGTTCAACAACGCAGCCCAGATCTGGAATCACACGTTCTTCTGGAACAGCCTCTCGCCGCAAGGTGGCGGTGCACCGACGGGCGCACTGGGCGACGCGATCAACGCGAAGTGGGGTTCCTACGACGCATTCAAGGAAGCGTTCACGAAGGCTGCAGTCGGCAACTTCGGTTCGGGCTGGACGTGGCTCGTGAAGAAGGCTGACGGCTCGCTCGACATCGTGTCGACCAGCAACGCCGCAACGCCGCTCACGACCGACGCAACCGCGCTGATCACGATCGACGTGTGGGAACACGCTTACTACATCGACTACCGCAACGCTCGTCCGAAGTTCGTCGAAGCGTTCTGGAACATCGTGAACTGGGACTTCGCAGCGAAGAACTTCGCTTAAGCGCAGCCGGTTCGCGCGTCGCGTTTTTACGCGGCGCCATGGAAAAAGCCCTCGATTCGCATCGAGGGCTTTTTTGTTTGCTACGGCGATATCGGCTGATATCGCTCGATATCAGCCCAGCGCAGCGATGGTTTCTTCCGTCGAACGCACGTGGCCCATGTGACGGAACAGCTTTTCGAACGTGAAGTGATGCATCTCTTCGTTCAGCGCCGAGGTCGCGTCTTCGGCGAACACCAGCTTGAAGCCGAAGTCGAACGCCGCGCGCGCGGTGGATTCGACGCCGAAGTTCGTGGCGATCCCGCCCATCACGATGGTGTCGATGCCGCGGCGGCGCAGTTGCTGTTCGAGGTTGGTGCCGTAGAACGCGCCCCATTGGCGCTTGGCGACGATCACATCGCCTTCCTGTGCGCCGATTTCCGGCACGAGTTCCGAAGCGATGGCCGGGGCGAGCGGCGCGTCCGGCGTGCGCGTGGGCGCATCGGCAGGCAGCGCGAGGATTTCGTTGAGCAGCACGTGAACCCAGACGACGGTGCCGCCCTTGGCGCGCAGCGCGTCGGCGAGCGCACGGCCTTTTTCGACCACTTGCGCGCCGCTGTGCGGTGCGATAGGACGGCTGACAATACCGTGCTGCAGGTCGATCATCACGAGCGCGGTCTTGCGCGGATCGAGCGAAAGGGAAGAGTTAGCTTGCGTCATGGTGCACCATTATGTGAGGATAGCCTCACATATGATACATGAATATGAGGGAGGGCTCAGATATGGCGGCAACACCGCTGCGGCCAGGCGCCGTTGCAAATAGCGCACCGAAGGAAGCGGGGCGCCGCGTGCCGCGTCAGGAGCGCGCTGCGCGCACGGTCGAGGCGCTGCTCGACGCGGCGGCGCAGGATTTCGCCGAGCGCGGTTTCGAGGGCGCGACCATGACGCAGATCGCGCAACAGGCGGGCGTGTCGATCGGCGCGGCGTATCAGTATTTCCGCAACAAGGATGAGCTTGCGCTGGCGCTGCGTCAGCAATATGGCAACGACATGGATGCGCGCTGGAGCACCTTTATCGAGGCGCAGGCCGATGCGCCCGCGCTGCCGCCCGCCCAGCTCGCCGAGCGCCTGTTCGACATGATGGTCGATCTGATGGACACGTACCCGGCGTATTTGCCGCTGCTGTCCGCGTCGCTCGATTTTCGCCGCGATGCGGCCGCGCGCAACAAGCTGCGTCAGCGCTTCTCGACGCTGTTCCGTCGCTATAACGAAGCGCTGTCCGCCGACGAGGCATACCGCATCGCCGAAGTCATGCTGCAGGTCGTCAAGAGTCTGAACCCGCTTTATGCGGCCGCCAAACCCAGGGAGCGCAAGCTGCTGGTCGCCGAGTACAAAGGCGTGCTGGCGGCGTGGCTGGCGGTGCGGCTGGTCTGACCGTGGTGGCGGCTAGCGCGGCGTCTGTTCGTCGCGCGTATGCAGCACACGGTCGATCAGTCCGTATTCCGCCGCGGCTTCGGCGGACATGAAGTGGTCGCGGTCGGTGTCGCGCACGATCTGGCCGATATCGCGGCCCGTGTGTGCGGCTAGCATCGCGTTGAGCCGCTCGCGCTGATACAGCACCTCGCGCGCCTGCACCTCGACATCGGCGGCCGTGCCCTGGCTGCCGCCCGACGGCTGATGGATCATGATGCGCGCGTTCGGGAGTGCGAAGCGTTTTCCGTGCGCGCCCGCGGCGAGCAAAAACGAGCCCATGCTGGCCGCGAAACCGGTGCAGAGCGTGGAGACATCGGGCTTCACGAACTGCATGGTGTCGTGGATCGCCATGCCGTCGTAGACCGAACCGCCCGGCGAATTGATATAGAGACTGATGTCTTTTTCCGGATTTTCGGCTTCGAGAAACAGGAGCTGGGCGACCACCACGCTTGCGGTCTGCTCCGTCACCGGACCGATGAGAAACACGATGCGCTCGCGCAGCAGCCGCGAGTAGATGTCGTAAGCGCGCTCGCCGCGCCCCGAGGTCTCGATGACGGTCGGCACGAGATTGAGCGCACGTGGCGCGATTGCTGCATGATGCTGGACGTTGGCGTGCATGTGAGGCCTCGCGAAGCGGTGGTTTTCGATGGATCGGCGAAAGCGGCGCGATGTTTGCGCCACTGCCTCGAAGACGCTTGCCGCCAGGCCCGTGTGACGGAAATATTTTTGCGCGTGCCTGTCACATCGGCGGCGCGCCGGACGTCATAGGGGCGAAGGGCGGCACGGGCCGTCCACCAAAACAGGGCGCGAGTCACGCGCCAGGCGAAGGAGCGACGCGCATGACGGTGATCGATGCAATACGCGATGAAGTGAACGGATTCGAGGCGCCGCAGTGGGACGAAGCGCGCCGCGCGGCGGTCTTCGGCAAGGAACGCGCGCGGTTGCTGGCGCTGGCCACGCGCGTGCTCGGCAGCCGCGCCGAGGCCGAAGATGTCGTGCAGGACGCGTGGTTTCGCTGGCGTGACGCCGATGCCGCAGCGGTGCGCACGCCGCAGGCGTGGCTCGCGACGGTGACGGTGCGGCTGGCGATCGACCGCTTGCGCAAGCTGCGCCGCGACAGCGCCGCGCAAGACGGGCTCGCTGGCGAGCTTGCCGGGCTCGACGGCTGTGCGCCATCGGCGGAAGAAACAGGCTTGCGCGCCGCGCATCTTTCGGAAGCGTTGCTGATGTTGCTCGAACGGCTCGCGCCGCTTGAGCAGGCGGTATTCGTGCTGCGCGAGGCGTTTGAATGCGATTACGCCGAGATCGCCGCGCTCACCGGCTGCACGCTCGTGCATTGCCGCCAGATCGTGCATCGCGTGCGCGGGCGACTGGCGCGCGATGCCGCGCCGCAAGCCGCGCCCGCCGATGCCGCGCAGCACGCGCGCACGCTCGAGCGTCTGCGCGATGTGCTGCATGCGCAGGATCGAATCGGTCTGATGGATTTGCTCGGTGTGACGGCGACGGCGCTGGCCTGCGCGTCGGGCGGCGCACCACGCGCGCTGCGCGCCGAAATGCTCGCGCTGGACGGCGAGCCGGGCATCGCGCTACTCGCCGCGGATGGCGAACTGGCCGCCTGGCTGCACGTGCGCGAAGCCGACGACGGGCAAGGTTTCATGCCCGTGATCTGCGCAGCCGGAGCGGGCGTCGTGCGAGGCGCGAATCGTCAGTTCGGCGGCGCAGCGGTACGCACGCTGCTGGCGGGATACGCGAGCGCATCGCCAACGGAATTTGCCACCGCCTTCGCCGTGTTCGCCTAGCCCCGCTGCGCGGCGGCTTCCCAGTTGATGTCGACGCATAGCACCTGCAGGCCATGCGCCGTCTGCGCGGCGATCGACGCCGTCACGCACAGGTGCGCCTCGTTGATCGAGAGATAGGGCGGCGTGAACTGCACGTTGCCCGGCGACTTCATCGCACCGATAAAGTAGGGCCGGCGTTCCCAGCTCGCGCCTTCGGAATGCAGCAGCGGCCGGAAGCGCTTGGCGCGCTGCGAAGTGCGGCCGTCCGGCAGCACGTTGTCGCCGATCTGGCGGCCCGAGGCGTCCAGCAGGAAGCTGCGCGCCGTTTCGGCGAGCCCGAGCAGCGGCAGCGTGGCGTCGCTCATGCTCGCCCCGGCGGCCAGTTGCGCCGCCGCCGCTTCGAGCGCGCTCACATACGGCGCGAGGCGGGCGCTCTGGGCGCGTTCGCGCGCGCTCACGCGCTCG
Source organism: Paraburkholderia sp. J69-1 (assembly GCF_905220255.1). Taxonomy (NCBI): domain Bacteria; kingdom Pseudomonadati; phylum Pseudomonadota; class Betaproteobacteria; order Burkholderiales; family Burkholderiaceae; genus Paraburkholderia; species Paraburkholderia sp. J69-1. The sequence goes on from NZ_CAJMZG010000041.1 coordinate 27,728, forward strand.
CGCAGACGCGCCGACAGATCGTCCATCAGATGCGCCGCCTTGGCGGGCGGCACCGGCTCCACGTCGGGCCGCGCGAAATACGCGCCCTGCACGAAATCGGCGTTGCTTTCCAGCGCGATCAGCGCGTCGCGTTCGGTCGACAGACCGCCCACCATCACCAGCTGACCGGACTCGTGCAGCATCGACACCAGCCCCGGCAGCACGCGCTCGATATGCGCGTGGCGGCTCGCCTGGGCGAGCAGGCTGCGGTCGAGCGTGACGATATCGGGGCGCAGTTGCCAGACGCGGTCGATGTTCGAATGCTTGGCGCCGAAGCCGTCCAGCGCGATCACGAAACCGGCCTTGCGCAGCGCGTCGATGATTTCGGCGAAACGCGAATTCTCGCCGCCCGCCTGTTCGGACACTTCCAGCACCACGCGCTGCGGCGGCAGGCCGAGTGCCTTGATGCCGGCGAGCAGGGCGTCGCCGTAACTCGTGTCCATCAGCGCGGCGGGATGCAGGCTCAGGAACAGCCATTCGTCATGCGAATCGAAGGCGTTGAAATTGCCCAGATGCAGCGATTCGGCCAGACGGCCGAGTTCGAGCAGATCGCCACGCCGCGCGGCCTGTGTGAAGACCTCCTGCGACGGCACCTGCTGGCCATGTTCGTCGTGCGCGCGCAGCGACGCGTGATAGCCGATCGCACGGCGGTGGGCGACCGAAAACACCGGCTGGAACACACTGAAAACGGTGTATCCGCCGTAGAGCACGGTGCGCCGGGCGCCTTCTTCACCCGCGACGGGGCGCGACTGATAGCCGGGGGGATCGAGGTCGATCATGCTGTTCATAGGCCTGAATGGCGCGCGCTCTGGGTGTCCCGGAAGCGTTTCCGGACGATGCGCGCGATCCTCAAGTTTACATTACTGGATAGCCGTGCAAAAAGTATGCGCGTTCAGACACAAGGCGGATCAGACGATCCGCCTTGAATAAACGGCGTTTTGAGAGGGCTTGCGGTGGCCTGGCGGCGCATGGTCGCGGCCCGCAGGCACTTGCCCGGCGCGCCGCGTGCACTGTTGCGGTGCGGGTGTGCCCGCTGGTGCGCTCAGGTTCGTTCAGGTGCGCTCGGACGGATCGGTGCGCTTCGTCGTGCGGCGCACGTCGTTGGAGAGCTGGGCAAAGATCCACGACGAAGCCGCCGTGATGACGCCCACGCAGACGAAGGTCGCATGGAACGCCGGGATCACGTTCGAAGCCGTCATATGGCCGATCAACCCGGTGAAGGTCGTCAGCATCGCGCCTGCCACCGTCACGCCCAGACTCATCGACAGCATCTGCACGAGCGAGAACAGGCTGTTGCCGCTGCTTGCGCCGCCCATGCCCAGATCCTTGAGCGTGAGCGTGTTCATCGCCGTGAACTGCATCGAGTTGACGCCGCCGAACACGGCCAGTTGCACGATGCGCAGCCACAGCGGCTCGTTCGGCGTGGAAAGCGCGAAGCTCGCCATCATCAGCCCGACCAGCACCGTGTTGACCACCAGCACGCGCCGGTAGCCCACGCGCGTGATCAGATACGTCACGAGCCGCTTGGAGCCCATGCCGGCCGCCGCGACCGGCAGCATCATCAGGCCGGCTTCGAACGGCGTATAGCCGAGCGCCACCTGCAGCAGTAGCGGAATCAGATACGGCATCGCGCCGCTGCCGATGCGCGCGAACAGGTTGCCGAGCAGCCCCACGCTGAAGGTGTGGATCTTGAAGAGTTCGAGCGAGAAGATCGGCCGTGGCGAGCGTTGCGCGTGCAGCCCATACGCCACGAACGCCGCGAGCGAGACGATCAGCAGCACCAGCACGACGGCCTGCGGAATGCCCAGTTCGGAGCGGCCGTCGAGCGCGAACGAAATCGTCACCATGCCGACGACCAGCAGCAGATAGCCCGGCACGTCGAACTTGCCCGTATCCGGATTGCGGCTGTCGGGCATGAAGATGAAGGTGAAAATGCAGCCGATGATGCCCACCGGCACGTTGATCAGAAAGATCCAGTGCCACGAGGCGATCTGCACGAGCCAGCCGCCGAGCGTCGGGCCGATCAGCGGGCCGATCAGGCCGGGAATCGCCACGAAGGACAGCGCGGGCAGATAGCGTTCGGCGGGGAAGGTGCGCAATACGGCCAGGCGCCCGACCGGCAGCAGCATCGCGCCGCCCACGCCCTGCGCGATGCGCGACAGCACAAGCTGATTGAGCGTGTGTGCGCTCGCGCACAGCAGCGAGCCGACCGTAAACACGAAGATCGCGCCGAGAAACACCCGGCGCGTGCCGAGTTTATCGGCGAGCCAGCCGGAAACGGGGATCATGACCGCCATCGTCAGCGAGTAGGCGATCACCACCGATTGCATGCGCAACGGCAATTCGCCGAGACTCGTCGCCATCGCCGGCAGCGCCGTGTTGACGATGGTCGAGTCGAGCGTCTGCATGAAAAAGCCCGTCGCGACGATCCACAACATCACCGACAGCGAGCGCGGCGAAGGCGTGAGCGTGGACGAAACGCCGGACGAAAGATCGGACGCGTTGCTGGGATCGGACATAAGCACCGGGCAGGCTGTGGCTGGCAGCCGTCATTGTAGAGAACCCGGCGTGCTCGCGCGCTTAAGCCTGAGTCCGAGTTCGAGCCCGGCGGCGCGCCTGTCCGCTAGCCCGGCAGGCGCGCCGCCGCCGCGAAGAAGGCCTGCGCGCGCGGGTCCAGCGCGAATGCGGCGTTGATGCGCAGCCACGGGCTCGGTTCGCCGTGCGGGCGGAAGTGGCTGCCCGGCGACGCGCTCACGCCGAACGGCTCGCCGCAGGCCACGAGCCGCGCCGAATCTTCGATATGCGGCACGCGCGCCCACACGAACTTGCCGCCCGTGAGCTGATGCGCGCGGCCGCTCGCTGCGCCGCCGCTTGCGCTGGCCGGCCCGCCGAACAGTTCCCAGCCATGCTCTTCGAGCGAGCGCGTGGCGCTGCCGAGCGCTTCGGTGATGCGCCGCCGCAAGCGATCCAGATACTTGCGATAGGCGCCGCGTTCGAGCAGCGTGGCCGCCACGGCCTGTGTGAAGCGCGAACCGCAGATGCTGGTGAGCGCCTTGATCGCCGCGAGATCGCGCACGACCGCCGGGCTCGCGACCACATATCCGACCCGCAGCGACGACGACAGCGTCTTCGACAATCCGCCCACATACATCACATGTTCGAACTGGTCGAGCGCGGCGAGCCGGTCGGTGGGATCGGTCTGGAAATCGGCGTAAATATCGTCTTCGACGATGGTGAAAGCGTGTTCGCGCGCGAGTTGCAGCAGGCGGAACGCCACGGGCGGCGAGATCGTCGTGCCGGTCGGGTTGTGGAACACCGTGTTGACGAAGAAGGCGCGCGGGCGATGCTGCGCGAGCAGCGTATGCAGATGGTCGAGATCGGGGCCGTTCGCGTTGCGTCGCACGCCAACCAGCCGCAGCCCGTGCAGCTTCAGGAGTCCGTAGAGATTGTAGTAACCGGGGTCTTCCACGAACACCGTGTCGCCGGGCTTGAGCATGTAGCGGATCAGCAGATCGAGGCCTTCGCTCGCGCCTTCGGTCAGGAGAATCTGCTGCACTTCGGCGGCGATGCCCAGCGGCGCGAGGCGGTTGCGCAGATGTTCGCGCAGCGTCGCGTCGCCCAGCGGCGAACCGTAATCGATCAGGCTCGACGGATCGGTGCGCGAGACATGGCGGATCGCCTGGCCGATCGCATCGACGTCGCGCCATGCCTGCGGGACCGAGCCGCTGTCCAGTTGCAGCGTCTCGCCGGGGCGGTTCAGATTGGCGAGCAGATGGCCGGTTTCGTCGGCGGCGTTCGAGACGTCGCAGGTGCCCATGCCGGCCATGCCCGCGCGCGCGTACTCGCTCACGAAAAAGCCCGAACCGTGGCGCGAATCCAGCCAGCCGAGCGACACCAGCCGGTCGTAGGCCTCGATCACCGGGAAACGGCTGATCTGGTAGTCGGCGGCGAACTGGCGGATCGACGGCAGGCGCGCGCCCGGATGCGCCGAGCGCGAGCGAATCCAGCTTTGCACGCCAGCGACGATCTGCTCGGTGAGCGGGACGTTGCTGGCGCGGTCGAGGTCGAGTTTCATGCGGGTCCCGGGCGGTGAAAGCGGTGAAGAACGAGGCAAGTGTCCGGTTTTTTGACTGGACAGTTCCGGGTGAACTGTTCGGAACTGTGCATGGGATCGGCGGACACCGAGGGCAATAATGCTCCCATCCGGAACACGCTTCAAGGCGCAATTTGCGGGGCGCAAACGCCACGCTCCAGCCGCCCGGGAAGCGCTTTGGCAAGGAGCGAGGCAATGCGCGAAATCCGAATTTTCGAACTGGAACAGGGCGAACCCGCCGAAACGTGGCGGCTCGACCAGGCGATGCAACTGCATGTGAGCGAGGGCGAACTCTGGCTGACGATCGGCGGCGACGCGCACGATTACTGGCTGCGCGCGGGCGAGTCGATCGAACTCGCGGCGGGCGCACGCGTGTGGCTGAGCGCGGGCGGCGTGGGAAACAGCGAAGGTAAGGGCGCGCGCTTCGTGCTCGCGCTGGGCGGCGCGTCGGCGCGTTCTGCTGTGTCGATGAAGGCGCCGCGCGGCGGCGCGGGCGTGGCTGCCTGGGTTGCGCAGGCGCTGCGTTTGCGTGCGGTGCAGTGGCCGTGGAGCACGCGCCCGGCGAGCTGACTCACGGCGAGCTGACGCGCGGCGTTGATTATCCCGATCAAGATTGATCGCGATGGGGCGCTGCCCGTAACCTGAGCGGACTTCATTCAAGCCCACAGGATTGCGCCATGACGCCCCGCAACGCGCTCGAACACCTCTGGAAGCTGGCCCATCCGCAAGATGGCCAGCACGCTTCTGACGCTCGCGCCGCGCTCGATCTGATCGATGTGCGCGGCGACGATCCCGGCCTGCCATCGGTATTCCGTGTCGGCACGCTGGCGGCGGCTTCGATCGGCGCGGCGGGCCTGGCGGCTGCGCGTCTGCATGCGCTGCGCGGCGGCCCCGATCAACGCGTGTCGATCGACGTGCGCCGCGCGCTCGCGGCGTTTCGCAGCGAACGCTATCTGAGCGTCGATGGCGGCGCGCCGTTCGAGTTGCGGCATCCCGTGACGGGCTACTTCGAAACGCGCGACGGCCGCTGGGTCCAGTTGCACGCGAACTTCCCGCATCATCTGCACGGCATTCTGCGTGTGCTCGGCTGCGGCGATAGTCACGACGATGTCGCGCGCGCCATCCGCGCGAACTGGGATGGCGCGACGCTCGACGCCGCGCTCGCCGAAGCCGGTCTGTGCGCGGCGCTCGTGCGCTCGCCCGCCGAATGGGCCGCGCACGAGCAGGCGCAAGCGGTGGCGAGTCTGCCGCTGTTCGACATCGAACGCATCGGCGAGGCCGACGCGCCCGCGCTCACGCCCGGCGCGCGTCCGCTCGAAGGCGTGCGCGTGGTCGATCTCACGCGCATCATCGCCGGGCCGGTGGCGGGGCGCACGCTCGCGCATCATGGCGCCGACGTCATGCTCATCAACGGTCCGCATCTGCCGAATATCGCGCCGCTCGTGATCGACAACGGGCGCGGCAAGCGCTCGGCCACGCTCGATCTGCGCGAGGCAAGCGAGCGCGCGCAGCTTCACGCGCTCATCAAGGACGCCGATGTGTTCCTGCAAGGCTATCGCCCCGGCGCGCTGGCCGCGCACGGCTTCGCGCAGGAGCAACTGGCGCACGAGCGGCCGGGCATCGTCTGCGTGTCGATCTGCGCGTATTCGCATCGCGGGCCGTGGCGCGAGCGGCGCGGTTTCGACAGTCTCGTGCAGTCGGCGAGCGGCATCGTCTGGGAGGAAAGCGCGGCGGCGGGCGGTTTCGGCTCGCTGCGTCCGCTGCCGTGTCAGGCGCTCGATCATGCAACCGGCTATCTCGCCGCGTTCGGCGCGATGGTGGCGCTGGCGCGTCGCGCGCGCGAAGGCGGTAGCTGGCACGTGCGCGTGTCGCTCGCGCAGACGGGCCGCTGGCTGCAGTCGATGGGAATGATCGCGCACGGACAGCAGGCGCCCGAGGTGAGCGCCCAGGATCTTGCCGATTGCCTCGAAGAAACGCCGACGCCGTTCGGCCGCGTGCGCGCCGTGGCACCCGCCGAACAACTCGAACGCACGCCGGCGTTCTACGCGCGTGCGTGCGTGCCGATCGGCACCGACCAGCCGCAGTGGCGCGCGTGAAGCTGCGGCGTTCGCAGCGTGCTGCGCGCTCGATACCTTACTTGCGCAGTTCCGCGACGAAGTCGTAGTAATCGTTGCGGCAGTACGTATCGGTCAGCTCGATGGCGCGCTGATCGGCGGTATAGCCCACGCGCGTGATGAGCAGCAGCGCTTCGTTGGGCGCGATGCTCATCTGCTTCGCAATCTCTTCGCTCGCGTTCACCGCGCGGAAGTGCTGCAGCGCGCGCACGATCGACAGGCCGCGCTGCTCCAGAAAGCTGTAAAGCGAGTCGCCGATCGCGTTCGGGTCGGGAATCAGCGCGGCCGGGAAGGTCGAATTCTCGACCGCCATGACGATGCCGTCGGCCAGACGCAAGCGCTTCAGACGCGTGACGGCGGCGGCGGGCGAGAGGCCCAGCTGGATCACTTCATCGCGGCTCGCGGGCTGGATCTCGCGCGAGAGCCAGCGCGAGCTGGGCGTGAAGCCGCGCTGGCGCAGCATCTCCGAAAAGCTCGTCAGACGCGACAGCGGATCTTCGTAGCGCGGCGTGATGAAGCTGCCCGCGCCCTGGGTGCGGCGAATCAGACCTTGCTCGACCAGCAGCGCGATGGCCTTGCGCGCGGTGATGCGCGAAACGCCGAGCGCATCGGCGAGCACGCGTTCGGAGGGCAGCGCCTCGCCGGCGGCCCAGCGATTCTCGTGAATCGCATCGCTGAGCTTGCGGGCGAGTTGCAGATACAGCGGCGTGTCGTTGTCCGGGTCCGGGCGCAGGCCGCGCCAGCGGTCTTCCGTGGGAGCGTTCATGGGAGGCAGGCATGGAAGGCGAACGTCGATTTTATGACATCGCCGCGGCTGCGCGGAAATGACCGGCTTATCGTCCGACGCATGAAGACGCGCCGCATGAGGCGCTACACTGGCCCTTCGCTGCGCGCACGGCGCAGACGTGGCTTTGCATCGAAAGGACGACAACATGACGACCGATATCGCCAGCATCGCCTTGCCCGGCGGCGAACGCATCGCGAAGCTGGGACAGGGCACCTGGGAGATGGGCGAGCGCGCAACGCGGCGCGCCGACGAAATCGCCGCGCTGCGCGAAGGCGTGGCGCTGGGCATGACGCTGATCGACACCGCCGAAATGTACGGCGACGGCGCAACCGAATCGCTCGTCGGCGAAGCGCTCGCGGGCCTGCGCGAGGAGGTGTTTCTCGTCAGCAAGGTGTATCCGCATAACGCCAGCCGACGCGGCGTGGAGCGTGCCTGCGAGGCGAGCCTCAAACGTCTGGGCACCGACCGGCTCGATCTGTATCTGCTGCACTGGCGCGGCGGCGTGCCGCTGGAGGAGACCGTCGCGGGTTTCGAGGCGCTGGTGCGCGCGGGCAAGATCCGCTACTGGGGCGTCAGCAATTTCGACACCGAGGACATGGAAGAACTCGTCGGGATTCCCGGCGGCGACGCCTGCGCGATGAATCAGATCCTCTACAACGTGGCGCGGCGCGGTGCCGAATTCGATCTGCTGCCGTGGAGCGCGCAAGAGGGCGTGCCGGTGATGGCGTATAGCCCCGTCGATCATGCGCGGTTGCCTAAACGTTCGCCACTCGACGATATCGCGGCACGGCACGGCGTTTCGGTGTATCAGGTCGCGCTGGCGTGGGTGCTGCGTCAGCCGGGCGTGTGTGCGATTCCGAAGGCCGCGCGCGTCGAGCATGTGCGCGACAACCGCGCTGCGCTCGATCTCGTGCTGGATGCGCAGGATTACGCCGCGCTCGACGCGTACTTCAAGCCGCCGCGTGCGAAGCGTGCGCTGGAGATGCTGTAGGTTTGGTCGGGCGAGGGGAGAAAGCGCGAAGCGCGCACGAGGGAAGGCGAGGGGGCTCGCGAGTGCGCGCTGCGTCGTGAACGATCGACGAACGATCGTCGATCAGGGTAGGGCAGACCGGTTGGCCAGCAGACAAAGCTGCTGGCCATGCTCCGGCCACCGGCGGCGGCTTCCGGCCGGGGGACCGGAAAACCGCCGCCGTTGCTGCCTGGAGTGGCGTGACCGGCCGTCACGCCAATTCGGGGTGGCAGCAGCGGGGCTTGCGCACCGCCGTGCGAGTTCAATGACTGCCGCCATTGCCGCCACCGTGGCCGCCGCCGCTCCCGCCGCCCGGGCCGCCCGACGAACCACCCTTGCCGAATCCACCGCCACCGAAGCCGCCTCCGAATCCACCGCCGAAGCCGCCTCCGAATCCACCACCAAAGCCGCCGCCGTGACCACCGCTGCCGGAGCCGCTGCCGCTCGATCCGCCGCAACCGCAGCCGCCGCTAGATCCGACAACG
>NZ_CAJMZG010000042.1:0-35615 GCF_905220255.1 Paraburkholderia sp. J69-1
CAAGCGAGAACCGGGGTTCTGGCGTTTACGCATTCAAAAACCAGCAACTGCGCGACATCAAAATCCCAGCCATCTCTGGGCACATTTCAGGACGTCATGCTGCGCCGCACATTATCATGAGCTGCGAAGCGCCGATATCGAACGCCTGATCTCATCACTCAAACAGAGGTGTGCCATGGCTGAACTGCTGCTCGGAAACGTCGAAGAGAATATTCCCGACGAGGAAATCAACGTCTTTTTGCAGAAGTACGGCTTCCCGCCGTATGACGAGATTCAGCGCATCGAAGGTGCCGGGCGCCCAGCCGCCTTGCTGCGCTACACCCACCTCAGCGACGAAGTGCTGCGCACGCTACAGGCGCGTATCCACAATATCTTCTGGCACAACCGCACCATCAGCGCGCAGGTCGTACCCGTGCGCGAAGTCGATTAGATGCGGCAATCGAAATCACCGCGCCCGGTCACCAACCGGGCGCGATGACATTAGCTAACCAGCACTTAGCCCACCAGCGAAGTGTTGTACGTCGTCCCGCCGATCACCACATTGCTCAACGTAATCGCATTTACGTTGTTCACGTAAATCGGCCCCGGATTGGTTGCCGATGCCGTGCCGCTGCACACCGGCGTTCCCAGATTGCAATTCGAGATCGTCACGGCGCTGATGGGCGGCACAGTCGGCGTGGGTGCTGGACCGTTGTAGTCCGCAGCAACCGGGCCTTGAGCGACGATCGCCTGAAAGCACGAAGCCGTCGTGCTTCCCGATGTCACATTGCTGGCCGTCACGTTCGAAATATTGATGTTCTTCACCACCGGCGGGCTGATGCGAACCGCATCGCCGGCAGGGCTGTAGTCGCAATCGAAGGTGATCAGACCGCCTTGCGACGCCGCCGGATTCGAACCCGACGAGCTCGTCGTACCCACCGGAACCGACGCCGTAATCGGGCTCCCCGCGATCATATTGTTCGACCCATACCCCTTGCCGACGAGCGTAACGCCATTCGGCAGCGTCACGCCATCGATCCAGACGTCCTGCACCGCACCGCCGCGATTCATATTCGTCTTGATCCGAATGGCGATATTGAGCGGATTCGTCGCCCAATTCTCGTTGAGCATGTTCAGATTGCGCGCATAGATATTCTGGACTCCTGCACTCATTTCGCTGCCCAGCGTCAGGCCGCCGTGGCCGCTGTTCATCGTGCAATTCTGAATCACGTGATTCTGTGCGGGACCATATTCCGTGTCGTTCGCCTTGCCAGACTTGATCGCGATACAGTCATCACCGGTATTGAATTTCACGCCATCGGCGAGCACGTAATTGCAGGCATCGGGATCGAAACCATCGTTGTTCGGGCCGATACTGTCCGCGAAAACCCCTTGAATTACGACGTTTTTGCAGTCGGTTGGATGGTGCTGCCAGAACGGCGTGTTTTGCGTGTGATAGTTCTGCATCAACACATTGGTACAGCCGATGAATTCCACCATACACGGCCGCAGGTAATGCCCATTGCCGAAAATGCGCTGCTCGACAGCCACGCCCAGTTCGGCCAAGGCGGGCAAATAGTTTTGATCCTGCGCCCACGACGTGCCCGTATCGAGCAGCGGCAACAGCGTTGCTGCATCGGGGTTCGTCATTGCCGAACTGCTGAGCGATGTGAGCGCCGCATTGTTCGGATTCACATACGCCTGCGATGGTGTCGATGAACCGGCACAACCATACGCGCCACTCGTGCCTTTGAAGGTCCACCAGCAAAACGACGCCGTCGTGCCGTTGGCCTGCGCGGGCGTCATCGATTGTCCGTTGAGAATCGACGTATCGCCTTCGCCGGTCAGGCCGATATTTTTCTGCTGATAGGCGTAAACCGGCGAGCCAAAATTCAGGCAGTCGTTAGCCTGCCAGCGCGTCCAGTAGAGATTGCCGTTCGACGTCGTATGCGGGCCGTTCGTGGCGTAGTCGGCGGGATTTGGGCTGAAGTAGATCGTGCAGTTCGCGCTCAGGTGAAAATTGACATTGCTAAGCAGTACGATCGGACCGCCGCAATACCAGTTGCCCGCAGGCACGACCACGCGCCCGCCACCCGCGGCATTGGCGGCAATGATCGCGTTATTGAATGCCGTGTGCGAATCGAACGCCGTGCCGGTCAGCGCGGATGACACCATCTGATCCGCGCCTGGACTGGTGGGCGAGGCGCTCTGGCCGAGCCATGGAATCGCCGGGCTCCATGCCGTCGCCGCAACGACTTGCGTGGTCAGCGGTTGCGCGCCGTAGGCGGTGACCGTGAAGTCCACCGAGGCAAACATCGATGTCGTGATGCCCTGCAACGCATTGATGATCTGCTGCGCCGCGCCCGTGGAACCCCAGATGGGATCGACCGCAACCGGCGTCGTGCCGCCCGCCGACGCAGCCGTCGCCGAACTGTCGCCCACATTGCCGCCGCAGCCGGGCAAGCCGCTCAGCAGCGTCGCACCGGCGGTGGCGCCCGCGAACGCCATGAAACTGCGGCGTCCCGGCGATGCTGGCGTGCCGGCTGTGCCGATCGGGTTGAAGCGCGAGTCGTTCTTTTGCGTTGTCATGGATGTCGCCTCCTGTTTGTCTCGTGAACTTGTTCTTCTGTGCCGCGTGCGCGGCGTGCCTGCCGTAAGCCGTAAGGATCGGCAGGTTTTGGACAGGAATTGTTGTTAGACAAGATGTAGCTTGTCAAGCTACATGGCCCAGGTAATGACCCTGATTGGACAAGTTGATTGACGACATCGGCGACCCAGATCGAAGCGGAATTCATCTGAAGACACGGATTTGCGCATAGGCGCAACAAATCAGACAAATACCGATAGACGTATTTTTTACGTATTAACTGAGTGTATTCAAAACGATTCGGTAATTACGGGATTCATTAATTTTGAATAATCAATACGCATAGTCCTAATTGTCGAAAAGCTAGAAACCGTCATGTTGCTAAAACAGCTTTTAGGGTAGTATTCGTGCCTGCCGGAAATAGCCGATCTCGGAAATTAAAGCGGTACGCGGCAAATAAACGGCCACGCGCAAGCGGTAAAGCGCGCTGGTGCAAGAGAAGACCAATATCAATTCCAGGGCGTTTGATCCCATGAAGTTAACGCGCAAAAAGGCCGCGCTAACCGTTGCGGTTTTAATCGTTGCGCTGGTCGCCATTCAGGCGATTTGGCGACCATTCGGCGGCAAAGGAGCATTTCGCTCTCACGAAGCCGCATTCGATATTCGATATCCCGACGCAATCATCGACAGTGCCGCGCTTTCGCGTCTGCCGCGCGACATGATTCGCGTGCCGCTGCTGCATGCCTTGCTCACGCGCGATTTCGTCGACTATTACGAATCGAATGCCGCGCGTCTGTCGGCGGAAGGCGCCGTGCGGCGGCTCGCGTTCGAACACGATCTCGACTGGCGCGACGAACTGATCAAACGCGTCTTCGACGAACCCTCGCGTGTACTGCTCTGGCGCTCGCCCGACGGCCGGCTCGGCTACTGGGTCATGACGATGCACCGCAACGGTCTCGCCAAGCTGATGCAGGCCGTTGGCAATGTGGCGGCCGGCGATACGCAACTCAGCCAGGCGGCCACGCTTTCCGGCGGCGTGCCCGTGTATGCGCTCAAGCTCGCGGTCGGCCACACGCTGCTGTTCGCCGCGAAGGACGATCGCCTCGTGGTGATGTCGGAGCCGGGCATTCTGCTCGATGCGGATGGCAAGACCATCGGCGATCGCGCATCGGCGCTCGGCAAGATGCTCGACGATGGCGGCGCGGACGCCCTGCATACCTACCGCCTCGACGACACGCCCGCCGGTTTCAACGGCCATCGCCTGATCGTCTCGGTCAACTATCTGTCGTTCGGTTATCAGGCCTTTTTCTCGGGCGTGAACGCGGTGCGTTTCGACTTCGCCGCATCGGGCAAGAACGCCGGCGATGCCGACGCGAGCGGCGCATGGAGCACGGCCGCGCTGATCGATCCGGCCCACTTGCCGCAGCACTGGGATAGCGCCGATCTCTGGCGCGCGCTGCCCGCCAACGCCGCCGCTTGCGCGAGCCTGCCGGTGGACTGGAGCGACGCCGCCGATCTGTTCGACAAACTCGGCGACGGCGAACAGGCTGCATCGAAGATCGTGCGCGACAGCTTCGCCGGTCCCGCAGGCGTGTGCTGGTACGCGAAATCGACGCTGGTTGCGCCGGTGTTCGTCGCGCGTCTGAAGCCGCAAGCCGCGCAGGACGCAACGCAACTCGCCGCCATCAAGACGGCGCTCGCGGGCGTATTCGGCGACGCCATCGGCGCATACGAAGCGAAGGCGGGCAATGAAGCGGGTTATCGCCGCCTGCCGGTGAAGACGAGCGAACCGGCAGCGGGCGTCACGCTCTGGACGCGTGCCGTCAGCGCGCGTTCGGGCACGGCGCAAAGCGCGGGCTCGTCGTACGCGGCGCAGCTTTCGGCGCCGCGCTATTTCCCGGTCACGCTCGCGCTTGCGCACGGCTACGTGGTGTTCTCGCCGGATGCGCGCCTCGTGGACGACACGCTCGCCGTGCTCGACAAGCGCTATCCGGCCATCGCCGATACGCTCGCGCCGCAGCGCCTTGCGACCACCATGGTGTCGATCACGCCGGGCACTTCGGCGGCCCTCATCGAGCGCGAAGCGGGCCGCGCGCTACCCGCCGATCAGGAAGCGATCTTCCTCAACGCCGCGCGCACGCATCTGCTGCCGAAGCTGCACGCGGTCGCGAGCTATCCGCCGCTGGCCTTGAGCTTGCCGGACTCCCTGCCGTCTTCGCTGGGCTGGGTGCCGGTCGAATGGCATTTCGAGGCGCGCGCGAGTGCGTCGCCGCGCGGCGATGCGGCGGCGGGGCGTCCGCTCGGTGCGGGTCCGAAAAACACGGACGACGACACCACCGCCGCACCCGCGAGCCCGGACGCGCAAGCCGCCCAGCCAGCCCAACCCGGCACGGGCGACGACTGACCATGCGCCGCCGGTTTCTTCAACGCTGCGCGGCTGCGCTGGGCCTCGCGCTCGTGCGTCCCGCGTGGGCGCTCATGCCGACCCAGGCCGCGCCCGATCCCGATGCGCTCACGCCCGAGCAATCGGCGATCTTTCGCGCGTGGTTCGTGCGTATCGTCGATCAGCAGATGCGCAGCGGCCCCACGCCGCGCTGGACCCAGCGCGACTGCGCGGGCCTCGTGCGCTTCGCCGCCATGGAAGCGCTGCGCGAGCACGACGCGCGCTGGCTCAAGGCGAACGGCATGAATGGCGTCGCCGATGCAAGCCGCCTGCCGCCCGAGTTGCAGTTGAACGCGCAGCAGCGCGCGCTGGCGAGCCGCTGGACCCGCATCGACGGCAGCGTGGGCGCCTATGCCTCGGCGATCGCGCTGATTCAACGCAACAGCCGCTTCGTTTCGCGCGACGTCAATCAGGCCTTGCCGGGCGATCTGCTGTTCTTCGATCAAGGCGACGACCAGCATCTGATGATCTGGCTCGACCGCTACATCGCTTATCACACGGGCACCGTCACACCGACCGATAGCGGTCTGCGTGCCGTCGCCGTTTCCGACCTGATGCAATGGAAAGATTCCCGCTGGCAGCCGTTCGACGGCAATCCGAACTTCGTCGGTGTGTTTCGTTTCGCGTTCCTGACGCCATGAGTGCCGCCATGCAACGTCTCCTCGTTTCCCTGTTCGCCATTCTGATGCTGCTCGGCGCGGGTCTCGCGCCCGCCTGGGCCGACGACGACCCCGCGCAGCAGAACATCGACGCCAACCCCACGCTGGGCGCGCCCAATCCGAGCAACTACGACAGCCAGACCGTACAAGGCCAGCCGTTCTTCCTGCTCTCCGATGCGAGTTACGGCAGCAACCAGCTCGCGCAGGTGCGTCTGGAAGCGCCGGGCCGCGAATACCAGTCGGAGCTAGAAGGCTACGGCGGCGCGGATATCGTGGTCTACAAGGTGCCGAATCCGCTCGCGTTCCTGAAGGCGCAGAAGAATCTGCATCGTCTGAATATCAAGCCGAATTACCAGGGCGAAGGCCTTGCGAACACGCTCGCGTATCTCTGGGACCGCTGGCTCAGCGACGCGCGCCGCGCCTGGCAGCGCGTGCTGTCGTTCGCGACGCGCAGCAAGGTCACGGAAGCGAAGCCCGAATTCAAGCTCGGCGATCAGGTGAGCGCGCCCACGCATTTCGAGCCCGAGTCGCATTTCGCGCCGCTGCGCGGCTATGACCTCGTGACGCGTTTCCGCTATCCGATCTGGAATGCGAAGACGATCCAGCCGCCCAAGGGCGTCAATCTGGCAGGCAGCAGCAGCAACTTTGTCGAGGCATCGTCGGGCAACGTGATGATTCCGGTCGGCAAACTGCCGCCGGGCCTCTATCTCGTCGAGGCGATGATCGGAAACTACCGCGCGCATACGCTGCTGTTCGTTTCCGATACGGTCGCCGTGGTGAAGGCGGCGTCGAGCGGCATGCTCGTGTGGACCACGCGCCGCGATAACGGCAAACCGGTGCCCAATACCGAAGTCAACTGGACCGACGGCGTAGGCGTGCTGCAAAGCGGCTCGACCGGCGCGGACGGCGCGCTCGTGCTCGATCACGTTTCGCCCGAGCGCAGCTATGTGATCGGCAGCGATCCGCAGGGCGGGGTTTTCGTCTCGGAAAACTTCTATTACGACAGCGAGATCTACAACACCAAGATCTATTCGGTCACGGATCGTCCGCTTTATCGGCCAGGCGATACGGTGCACGTGAAGTTCATCGGCCGCACGTTCCAGAGCGCGAACCAGTCGACGGCGCCCGCCGCCGCGCAACTCAAGCTCGATGTCGTCGATCCGAACGGCGCGCCCATCGCCACGCGCAACGTGGATTTCGCGTCGGAAACCGGCGGCGAAACCACCTTCACCTTGCCGACCACGGCGCAGGGCGGCGGCTACACGCTGCGCTTCGACTACAACGGCGATACCTACGGCGGCGCCTTCCGCGTGGCGGATTACGTGAAGCCGCACTTCGACGTCAATCTCACGATGGACAAGTCCGATTACGCGACCGGCGACACGCCCAAGGGCAAGATCGCGCTGCGTTACCCGGACGGCAAACCGGTGAAGGACGGCAAGGTGTCGGTGACCTTGCGCGCGCAGAAAGTCGCGATCGTCGATGGCGAACTGCGTTACTCGGGTCTCTTTCCGGTGAAGCTCGAACAGCAGGAACTGGAAACCGATAGCGACGGCAACGCCACGCTCACGCTGCCCGCCGCGAAGGAGCCGAGCCGCTACGCGCTCACGCTGTTCGCACGCGACGGCGCGGCGTATCGCGTGCGTGTGACGCGCGAAGTGCTGATCGCGCGCGGCGCGACGCCGTACCGGCTGAGCACGGCGAAGTCGTTCTCGCAGCCGCACGAGAGCGTGACGTTCACGCTCGCCGCGCTGGCGAATAACACCACCGGCACGAACGCGCCCACGCCGCACAAGCCCGCGAAGTGGGAATGGACGCGCCTCGAATCGCAGACCAAAACCGAAGGCACGCTGCCCGCAGCGGGCGCGGACGGCCGCGTGAGTTTCCCGCTGCAATTCGACCAGCCCGGCTCGTACATGCTGTCGGTGAAGGACGATGCAGGCAATCTGCTCGCGGCGGCCAGCCACTGGGTCGCGGGCGACGGCCTCAAGGCGATCCCGGGCAGCGTCGAGATCGTGTTCGATCGCGATCACTACCAGATCGGCGATACGGCCGAAGCGCTCATCACCTTCCCGTATGCCGTGGACGACGCGCTGCTCACGCTCGAACGCGACAAGGTCGAAGCGCGCGCGCTGCTCTCGAAGGGCGCGGACTGGCTGAGCCTCACGCGCGTCGCGCCGACGCAATGGAAGGCGCGTATCAAGGTCGGCCCGGAATTCGCGCCGAACATGACGTTCTCGGTGCTCTACGTGCACGACGGCGAGTACGTGTTCCAGAACGCGGGCATCGTGGTCGCCAAACCGTCGATCGATCTGAGCGTCAAGAGCGACAAGCCGGTGTATCAGCCCGGCGAAACCGTCACGCTCGATCTCGGCAGCGCGCTGGCCGGCAAGCCCTTGCCCGCGCATCTGACCGTGAGCGTGGTCGACGAAATGGTCTATGTGCTGCAGCCGGAAATCGCGCCGGACATTTCCGACTTCTTCTATCACCCGCGCCGCAACAACGTGCGTACGACGTCGAGCCTGTCGTTCATCACCTACGACCTGGCGCTTTCGGCGATGCGCGGCGCGCCGGGCGGCCCGCAACGCGGCCAGTACAACGAGCGCGGCGTGAAGGTGCTGGAGCGTCCGCGTCGCGACGATATCGACACGGCAGCATGGCAAGCCGATCTGCAAACCGATGCGAGCGGGCACGCCCGCATGACCTTCCGCATGCCCGATGCGCTCGCGCGCTGGCGCGTCACCGTGCGCGCGATTTCGGCGGACGGGACGGTGGGGCAGCGCACGGCCTATGTGCGTTCGGACAAACCGCTCTATCTGAAGTGGAGCGGCCCGTCGAGCTTCCGTAGCGGCGACCAGCCCGTGATCGACATGATCGCGTTCAATCAGGGCAACGCCGACGTGGACGCGCAATGGACCGTGAGCGGCGCGGGTCTTGCGGTCGACCGCAAGGTCACGCTCAAGCCGGGCGCGAACTATCTGGCCTTGCCGCGCGTGGCGCTCACGCCGGGTCTTGTCGATGCGAGCGTGCGCGTGAACGGCAAGGAACTCGATCATCTGCAGACCACGGTGAAGCTGGGCGCGCCGGGCTGGCTCGATCTGCGCGAAGTGCCGGTGACGCTCGACGCGAATCCGAAGCCGCTCGCGCTTGCGCCCGATGCGCAGGACGTGCGCGTGCGACTCGTGTCGAACGGCACGAGCCAGTTCGCGCGCGTGGCCGACGATCTCATCGAGTATCCGTACGGTTGCGCCGAGCAGACCTCGAGCCGCCTGATTCCGCTCGCCCTGGCGCACGACGTGCTGGGCCGCGATGCCGATGGCGCCGCGCCGCAAAGCACGACGCAGGGCATCGAAGCGCGCCTGCGCAACCAGCGTCAGCGTCTTGCGCTGCTCGCGGGCATCAACGGCGCATTCGGCTGGTGGGGCGATACCACGGGCGGCAGCGCGTTCATCACGGCCTACGCGTATTACGCGGACTGGCTCGCGAGCCGCAGCCTCGGCATCACGCTGCCGGACAGCAACTGGCAGCACGCGCTCGACGTCTATCGCGACGAAGCTGCGAAGGAGCCCTTGCTGCATCGCGCGCTCGCGCTCTGGCTGCTGCAGCAGATGGGCCTGCCGGTCGCGACGCCGGTGTCGGGCGTGGCGGGTCAGCTCGCGCAACAGACATCGGCGATGTTCGATCAGCAAACCAAGGCATCGCGCGATAACTACGGTGTCGAAGACAGCCTCGTGTTCGCCGCGCCGGATTCGCCGCGCGGCTTGCAGGCGGCGGCGATCCTCACGGCCTACACGGCGCACGCGACCAACGCGAGTCTGCCCGAAGGCTTCGAGCCGCTGGCCGCGCGCGCCCGCGCCGCGCTGATGACGAACCCCACGCCGCTGATCCAGAGCCTGCTGGCGATGGCCGGCGACGCCGGCACGCCGGTCGATGCGAACGCCGTGCTCGCACAAAGCAGCGCGTCGTACCCGACCGTCGACCGCGCACTCACGCTGCTGTGGCTGCGCAAGGCGATGGCGGGTTCGCGCAGCGGCGATGCCGCGCAACCCTTGCCCGCGTTGCAGGGCAGCGGCTGGGCGCGCACGACTTCGCCCACGGGCGCGAGCCTCTGGAAGTGGACGGGCACGGCGTTGCCGACGTCGCTCGACGTGGGTTCGGCACGCCCGGACGTGGCCGCGCTGGTCTCGTACCGCAGCCGCGCGGTGCAGCAAAGCCGACTGCCCGTGAAGATCGAGCGCACCTTCTATCGACTTGATCCGATCGCGCCGAAATCCGACGCCGACAAGGCCGAAGGTCACTTCATGTTCTCCGCGCATCGCGTGAAAGCGGGCGACGCGATCGACAGCAACGCGCTTTACGTCGATGAAGTCACGCTCACGCCGCAGGATCAGGCGGCGCTGCACTACGGTCTGCTCGACGTGCCGCTGCCGCCGGGCGGCTCGGTCGAAGCGACGAGCTGGGGCGTGAGCATCGACGGTCTGCCGGGTCCGGGCGAAGGCGGTAGCGGTCCGCAGCCGTTCGCGCGCGCGGCCAGCTATGAAATGGGCGATCTCAGCTATCACCAGCCTGTGCCTTTGCTCGATCGTCCGGTGTCGCTGCGCCAGCTTGTGCGTTTCGCGCTGCCGGGCACCTTCACGATGCCGCCGGCGCGCTACTTCCGCATGTATCAGCCGGAGCAGAAGGCGTATCAGGGCGGCAGCAGCGACCGCATGGTCACGCTGCGCATCGAGTGAGGCGAAGGTGAGGGCGCGTCTTTGCGGTCGACTCGTGACGTGGCTGCTTGCGCTGGCTTGCGCAAGCGCCGCCGCGAGCGCGCATGCCGAAGGCGCGGCGTTGCGCTTCGCGTGGCTGCGCGACGGCACTGCGCGTCTGTGGACCTTCGATACCGCGAGCGAAACCGTTCCTCCCGGCGCGGGCGAAGCGCTCCCGGCGACGCTCGACACGCAACTCGGCAGCGTCTGGAAGCTGTTCGTCTACGCGTACCTGGTGGATCGGCAAATTCCCGCGCCCGACTATCAATGCGAAGGCGGCGACCGCGAAGAGGTGTACTGCTGCATGACGGGCGGCCACATCGACCGCGATCGCGCGCTGGTGCAGTCATGCGGACTGTTCTTCGAGCCGCACCGTCTGCAACTCGATCCGGCCGGCTGGCGCCAATACTGGCGCGCGCGTAAAGCGCCTGCGTGGCTGCAGGATCTCTACGCGCTGAAGCCGGCCAGGCGCGTGCGCGTGGCGGATCTGCTCGCGGCCTTGCAGTCGATTCCATCGCATGCGCGCGACGACACCGGCAACACGCTGGTTTCGGTCGTCACGAGCGGGCGCGGCGAGGGCACGGTGTCGCTGTACGGCAGCTTGCTGCGCGCGAAAACCTGGACGATGCCGGATGCGTCGGGCGGCTACGAAGGCGGCGCAGCGGGCTGGCTCGCCGATGGCACGCCGGTCTGGATGGGCGGGCGCGGCGGCAGCGTGCGCGTGCTGGCGGCCGCCGCGCCGCGCATCGCGCCGCTGGTCGCGCAAACGACGGTCGCGGACGATCGCGCCTGCGTGAGCGTCGAATTTTTCTCGCGTTACCCCATCCGCAATGTCTTCGATACGCGCGCGGGCGGGCGTGCAGTGCCAGCTGGCCTGCTCGACGGCACCTTCAGCGTGGCATTCGAAAACGGCAATTCGTTGCCGATCGAAAGTCATGGCGATATGCGCCTCGATCGCGCCGACGACGGCAAGCTGCACATCGTCGGGCGCTTTGGCATGAACGACTACATCGCGCGCGTGGTCGAGCGCGAAGGCGACACGGCGCAGCCGCAGGCGGCGCGCGCGCTCGCCGTGGCGGCGCGCAGCTATCTCGTGCAGAACGCCGGGCGCGAGCGCGGCTGCTACGAGATCGACGACAGCAGCCGCGCGCAGCGTGTGTTGCCGCGTGCGCCGCGCGCCGCGTCGCGCAATGCCGCCGATTTCACCGACGGCCTCGTGCTCGCGGGCGTGCCCGTGCAGTTCCATCACGACAAGGCGGCGCCGGGGCAGATGAGCTGGCTCGACGCCAAAGCCGCCGCGCAACGCGGCCTGACGTTCGACGCGATTCTCGCGCGCACCTGGCCGCAAGCCACGCTCACCTCGTTCGCGAGTCCGTTGGCGGGCGACTGCGAACCGGTGATGGGCGCGCGCGACTGGCTGGGCCGCGAGGCGCCGCTCTGGGCGCGGCGTCTGGCCGGCGAGCCAGGTTATGAAGAACCCGAACTACCGGCGGTGTGCGAAGTCACCTCGGGCCGTCCGTATGCCGATGCCGGGCGCAATCGCGTCTATATCCGCCGTCTGCGCTCCGACGACGACCGCATCGCGCTCACGCATGAATATCTGCATCTCGCTTTCGCGCATCATCCGCGCGGACAGGATGAGACGTTCATCGAGCAGACCGCGCGCAAGCTGATTCTCACAGGAAGTTGAATGACGATGAAACCGTTCGCGCAAGCGCTCACTTTCGCCACGACGCTGGCCTGCGTCGGCGCGTTGTCGATGGCCAGCGGCAATGCGCTGGCGGCCGGTGACGGCCAGGATAAGCCGGATAGCGGCGGCACGCTCGCCCGCATCACGGGCGCGTTCAACGGCTGGCGTCACAGCGGCCTCACGAACGAAGGCGAGCAGTATGTTGCGGCGTATCCGCGTCCGCCCGTCGATCGCGGCTCGCAGCGCTTTCGCACGCTGATCGAAGGTCAGTTGAAGCACGTCGATCCGCATGCGCGCCGTCCGCCCACGCTCGTCATCAACGGCAATGCCACGCCGCTTTACACCGACGAGCAAGGCTGGTTCGCGCGTCCCTGGGCGTTCGGCGCGGGCTCGAACAGCATCGAGATCATTTCGCCGGACGGCACGAAGCATCAGCGCATGCAGTTCTACGAGGCCGATCGCACCAAGCCGCAGGCCAAACTGCGCGCGATCGTGACGTGGGACGATCCGCACGCGCAGGTCGATCTGCATGTGATTACGCCGGACGGCTTGCACGCGTTCTTCGCGAACCCGACGCTGGAAGACGGCAGTGGTTTCGATGTCGATTCCGTCGATGGCGCGGGTCCGGGGATTTTTTCGTCGGCGGCGCCCGAGCATGGAACCTGGCTATTCTTCCTGAATTACTGGGGCAATTTCGATTCGACCGGCTATAACTTCGACGCCCATGCGCACGACCGCGAAGTCATCACCGCAACGCTTACGCTCGTGTTCAACGAGAACACGCCGAACGAGCGCCGCGAAACGCGCGTGGTGCCGCTGCGCAAGATCGGCGATCTGTTGCTCGTGAAGAGCGAGCAGCTATAAACACGCAACGGCAAACCGGCCCACGAAGGCGAACCCACATGAAAGCGATCCCGCTCAAACAACGTCCCGCGCGCCACGGCCTGGCCGCTGTTGCGCTTGCGATCTGCGCGGGCGCGGCGCACGCCGACACCATCGACTTCGCTGCGCCACTGAACGGCTGGCGCAATTCGGCCGGCGACGAAGCGCGTTACACGCAGGATGTCCACTATCCGGCGGTGGCGGTGAGCACGCCCGAAGGCCAGAGCGCGAACGCGCTGATCGCCGGGCAGATCAAGGCGGCGCCGAAAGCGAAGGCGGGGACGTCGGTGGGCACGCTGGTCGTGAACGGCACGCCGATGCCGCAGCGCATCGAAGAAGATGGCACGTTCTCGCGGCCGTTTGCGTTCGGCGCGGGCAGCAATAGCGTCGAGTTGCGCACCCAGGACGGCACGAAAAAGCGCGTGCAGTTCTACGATGCCTACGCGAACAAGACGCACGCGCGCCTGCGCATCGTGCTCGCCTGGGACACCGACGGCACCGACCTCGACCTGCATGTGGTGTCGCCCGACGGCGTGCACACGTTCTACGCCGATCGCGTGGCGCCCAACGGCGGCGCGCTCGACGTGGACGTGACGACCGGCTACGGTCCCGAAATCTATTCGAGCGCCGCGCCGCTGCACGGCACGTATCTGGTCTACGTGAACTACTACGGCAGCGGCAACAGCGGCAGCGACATGACGGTGGCGCAGATCACCATCATCACCGACGAAGGCACGCCGAACGAGAAGAGCGAAACGATCCGCGCACCGATGCGCAAGGCCGGCGAACTGACGCTCGTGAAGCGCTTCACGATTCCCTGATTTCCTGAGCGCTCACGAGCGCGTTCTCACTGCGCTTTGCCGAACAGATCGTTGAGCGCATGGCCAGGCGCGGCGTCGATAAAACCATCGAAGCGGCCTTCCTTGAGCGTTTCCACCGCGCGGATAAATCCGCCCCACGCCGCGCGCGCCAGCGCGCCGCCGACGCTCACGCGCCGCACGCCCAGCGCCGCGAGTTCTGGCACCGTAAACGCCGATACCGATCCCACCAGCACATTCACCGGCTTCGGCGCGACGGCGGCCACGACCGCCTCGATCTGTTCGCGCGTGTGCAGGCCCGGCGCGTAGAGACAGTCCGCGCCTGCATCCGCGTACGCCTTGAGGCGTGCGATGGCATCGGCGAGATCGGGCACGCCCGCGACGAAGTTCTCCGCCCGGCCGATCAGCAAGGTATTGCCGCCGCGCGCGTCGATGGCGCTGCGCGCGGCCTTCATGCGTTCGACGGCGACGTGCAGCGGCAGGAGCGGCGCGTCGTCGTTGCCGGTGGAGTCTTCGATGGAAAGCCCGGCGATGCCGGTATCGACCGCGAGTCCCACGCTTTCGGCCACGCCCGCCGCGTCGGCGCCGAAGCCGCTTTCGAAGTCGGCGTTGACTGGCAGATTCGTCGCCGCCACGATGTCGCGCAGATGGGCCAGCACGGCATCGCGCGAGACGTGGTTGTCGGCGTGAGCGTGCGACCACGCGAAACCCGAACTCGTCGTCGCGAGCGCCTTGAAGCCGGCGCTTTCCAGATAGCGGGCGCTGCCTGCGTCCCATGGATTCGGCAATACGAAGCAGCCCGAAGCATGCAGGGCGCGGAACGCGGCGCGTTTTTCCGCGACGCTGCGGGGCGTGGTGGGCATGGCGTGTCTCCTGAACGTGTTGGGTGCATGAAGAGGCAGCGTGCATTGTGCGCCAGCACGCGCCGTCGTGCTTCAGCCGTGCGTGAATCGCGATGGCCGCCGGCGCGGACGAGGCCCGCGCCGCTGCCGCTATCATATGCACTGTTCACACTTCGACACGTTTGCCCCGATGGTCAAGACACCCGCACCGAAATCCACGCCGCCGCGCATGTCCGATGTCGCCGAACTCGCCGGGGTATCGAAGATGACGGTTTCGCGCGTGCTGGCGGGCCGCAGCGCCTCGGAAGCCACGCGTGCGCGTGTGCAGCGCGCCATCGACGAACTCGGCTATGTGGCCGATGCGGCGGCGGGCGCGTTGTCGTCGGGGCGCTCGTCGTTTGTCGCCGTGCTGGTGCCGTCGATGTCGAGCTCGAACTTCTCGGACACCGTGAGCGGCCTGACCGCCGTGCTGGAGGCGCAAGGGCTCGAACTGCTGATCGGCGATACCGATTATTCGCTGGAGCGCGAAGAGCGCCTCGTGCGCCAGATGCTGCGACACCAGCCGCGCTGCATCGCGCTGACCGGCTCGCAGCACACGGAGGCCACGCGCGCGCTGCTCGAACGCTCGGGCGTGCCGGTCGTCGAAATGTGGGATCAGCCTGCGCATCCGATCGATATGAGTGTGGGCTTTTCGAACGTGAGCGCGGCGCGCGAAATGGTGCGCTATCTGGCGGGCAAGGGGCACAAACGCATCGCGTTTATCGGCGGGGCGAGCGAGCTGGACTGGCGCGGCCTCGACCGCCTCAAGGGCTATCAGCAGGAAATGAAGGCGCTTGGGCTGGGCGAGCCGCGTGTGGTGCGCCGCGGCGATTCGCCGATCACGATGAGCCACGGCGCGCCCGCGCTGGCCGCGCTGCTCGAACGCTGGCCCGATACCGAGGCGGTGATGTGCGTGAGCGATATGTCGGCGTTCGGCGCGATCATGGAATGCCAGCGGCGCGGCATCGCGGTGCCGGGCCAGATCGCGGTGGCGGGCTTCGGCAATTTCGAAATTGCGGCTTGCTGCCATCCGGCCATCACGACGGTTTCCGTCGATGCCTACGGGATCGGGCGGCGCGCGGGCGAAGCGCTGCTCGGCGCGCTGGCCGCGGAGGACAGCGAGAGCGGGGCGCACGCGCGGCGCACCGTGAAGACGCGTATTCACTACAGCGTGGTCGAGCGCGAGAGCGCCTGAGCGCCTGAGCGCGTGTAAAAAGCAGGCTTTCTATCCCCTTTCGGATGTCGTAGTCACCCTGGCTGCGCGCTGCATTTGCCGCGTGCTAGTATCGAAATGTTATCGGTAACATTTCGATATGTGTAAGCCATAGATCAGATGCAGCAGATCAATCGGATGAGACAGGAGACACGCATCATGGTCCAAACGCCAGCACGCCGCCTGCGCAGCCAGGCATGGTTCGACGATCCCGCGCACGCGGACATGACCGCGCTCTACGTCGAGCGCTTCATGAATTACGGTCTCACGCGCGAAGAGTTGCAGTCTGGGCGGCCGATTATCGGCATCGCGCAGACGGGCAGCGATCTCGCGCCCTGCAATCGCCATCACATTGCGCTCGCGGAGCGCGTCAAAGCAGGCATTCGCGACGCAGGCGGCATTCCGATGGAGTTTCCCGTGCATCCGCTCGCGGAGCAGAGCCGCCGTCCCACGGCCGCGCTCGACCGCAACCTTGCCTATCTCGGGCTGGTGGAAATCCTGCACGGCTTTCCGCTCGATGGCGTGGTGCTGACGACCGGTTGCGACAAGACCACGCCGGCCTGTCTGATGGCGGCAGCCACCGTCGATCTGCCCGCCATCGTCCTGTCGGGCGGCCCGATGCTCGACGGCTGGCACGAAGGCAAGCGCGTCGGTTCCGGCACGGTCATCTGGCATGCGCGCAATCTGCTGGCGGCGGGCGAAATCGATTACGAAGGTTTTATGGCGCTCACCACGGCGTCGTCGCCGTCGATCGGGCATTGCAACACCATGGGCACGGCGCTGTCGATGAATTGCCTCGCCGAAGCGCTGGGCATGTCTTTGCCTGGCTGCGCGAGCATTCCGGCGGCGTACCGCGAGCGCGGACAAATGGCGTATGTCACGGGCAAGCGCAGCGTCGATCTGGTGCGCGAAGATGTGCGGCCGTCGCACATCATGACGCGGGCGGCGTTCGAGAATGCGATCGTGGTGGCGTCGGCGCTGGGCGCATCGACGAATTGCCCGCCGCATCTGATCGCAATCGCGCGTCATATCGGCGTCGATCTCACGCTCGAGGACTGGCAGCGCTTTGGCGAGCCCGTGCCTTTGCTCGCGAATACGATGCCCGCCGGCGAATATCTGGGCGAGAGTTTTCATCGTGCGGGCGGCGTGCCGGCGGTGCTGCGCGAACTCGATCGCGCGGGGCTTGTGCGGCGCGATTGCGCCACGGTTTCGGGCCGCATGACCGGCGAGATTGCCGATGCCGCGCCCGCCGCCGACCGCGACGTGATTCACACCTGCGATGCGCCGCTCATGCATGGCGCGGGTTTCATCGTGCTGTCGGGCAACTTCTTCGATAGCGCGATCATGAAGATGTCGGTGGTGGGCGAGGCGTTTCGCAAGACGTATCTGAGCGAGCCGGGCGCGGAAAATGTGTTCGAAGCGCGCGCCATCGTGTTCGACGGCCCCGAGGACTATCGCGCGCGCATCAACGATCCCGCGTTGAATATCGACGAGCGCTGCATGCTGGTGATACGCGGCTGCGGCACGGTCGGTTATCCGGGCAGCGCAGAAGTGGTGAACATGGCGCCGCCCGCCGAACTCGTGAAGCGCGGCGTGACGTCGCTGCCCTGCATGGGCGACGGGCGGCAGAGCGGCACGTCGGCGAGTCCGTCGATACTCAACATGTCGCCGGAAGCGGCCGTGGGCGGCGGCCTCGCGCTGCTGCGCACGGACGACCGCATCAAGGTCGATCTGAACGCGCGGCGCGTCGAACTGCTGATCGATGCGCAGGAACTGGCGCAGCGTCGCGAGCACGCGGCATTTGACGCGCCGCCTTCGCAAACGCCGTGGCAGGCGCTTTATCGGCAGACTGTGGGCCAGCTATCGACGGGCGGTTGTCTCGAACCGGCCACGCTGTATCTGCGTGTGATCGAGGAGCGCGGCGAGCCGCGTCACTCGCACTGACGCGCGACTTAAAGCGTCTTGCCGATGCGATGTGCCATCTCCACGACGGCGATGGCGATGCGCTTTTCGCGGCGCGCATCGATACGTTCGAGCGGCAGACTCGTGCTCACCGCCACGCGCTTGCCGAGCGCCGTCACGCCTACGAACGCGGCGAAACACGTGAGACCCGCCGTGACTTCCTCGCGCTCGTGCGCGAGTCCCGAACGGCGGATCGCATCGAGCGCGAGCAGCAAATCCTGACGCCGCGTGATCGTATTGGGCGTGATGGCCGGGAGCTGCTTCGGCACGATCGTCATTATTTCGGCATCCGAAAGACTGGCGAGCAATGCTTTACCCAACGCGCAGCAATGGGCGGGCAGGCGCGAGCCAAGATCGGAAATCAGCCGCACCGGGCGGGCCGGATCTTCGCGCGCAATATAGACGACTTCCGTGCCGTCGAGCACGGCAAGTTGCACGACCTCGTTGTGCTTGGCGATAAAGCTTGCGGCTTCGTGGCGGAAGGCGTCGTGCAGCCGGTCGTGGCGCACATACGCGCTGCCCAGTTCGAACAGCGTCACGCCGACGATGTAACCATCCGCGCGCTTTTCGATCCAGCGCCTGCGTTCCAGCGAATCGAGCATCAGATACAGCGTGCTGCGCGATAGCCCGGTTTGCTCCGCAATGACGGCCGCGCGCACGGGCGCCTGCGCGTGCGCGAGAACGTCGAGGATGTCGTGAATGCGCTTGAGCGCGGGCACTTCGTAGGCAGTGGACATGGTGACCTGAGCGTATCGTCGGCTTCCAACAGGTTGGAAATACTAGCATCAGGTTGGACAGCGTGCATGGCCGATCATACGATCGTTGCGCGTTGTCGCTGACATTGCATTACCGCGCTTATTTACTTCAATCACGCAACAGGTTGATGCTCATGACTGAATCGTCCGTTTCCGCTTTCCTGCCCGTCGATCTCGACGATGCCTTGCTGGTCGGCCGCGTGTGGCGGCGCGATGGCGCGCACGAAGGACCGGGCGTGGTTGTCGTGCGTAGCGGCCAGGTGTTCGATATCACGCGCACGGTGGCGACCACGGCGGACCTGTTCGATCGCGCCGATGCCGTCGAGATCGCGCGCCACGCGCCCGGCGAGTTAATCGGCGATGTGACGGATCTGCTCGCGGCGAGCTTGCCCGGCGTGCAGAAAGAAGCCGCTCGCGCGCATCTGCTCGCGCCCTGCGACGTGCAGGCGATCAAGGCTTGCGGCGTGACGTTTGCGGTGAGTCTGCTGGAGCGCGTGATCGAAGAGCAGGCGGGCGGCGACCGCGCGAAGGCGGCACAGGTGCGCGAGACCATCACGGCGCTGATCGGCACGGATCTTTCGGCCATCGAACCGGGTTCGGACGCCGCCATGCGATTGAAGGACGAGTTGCAGCGTCGCGGTGCGTGGTCGCAATATCTCGAAGTGGGAATTGGTACGGATGCCGAAGTATTTTCGAAATCCCAGCCCATGTCGGCAGTGGGCTTTGGCGCGGATGTGGGTTTGCTGCGTGCTTCGGCATGGAACAACCCGGAACCGGAAATCGTGCTGGCGGTGAATGCGCGCGGAGAAACCGTGGGCGCGACGCTCGGCAACGATGTGAACCTGCGCGATATCGAAGGCCGTTCGGCGCTTTTGCTCGGCAAGTGCAAGGACAATAACGGCTCGTGCGCGATCGGCCCATTCGTGCGCCTGTTCGACGGGCGCTTCACGATGGATTCGGTACGCGCGGCAAGCGTTTCGCTACGCGTGGACGGCGCGGACGATCATTTCGTGCTCGATGGCGTGAGCCACATGCGCGAAATCAGCCGCGATCCGCTGCAACTCGTCGCGCAGACTTGCGGCACGCATCATCAATACCCGGACGGCTTCATGCTGTTTCTCGGCACGATGTTCTCGCCGATCCAGGACCGCGACGCGCCGGGCTCCGGCTTCACGCATCACATCGGCGATGTGGTGACGATATCCGCGCCGCAACTGGGTGCGCTCGTCAACACCGTCAAGCTCAGCGACGAGATCGCGCCGTGGACGTTCGGCGTGCGCGCGCTCTACGCGAATCTCGCGGCGCGCGGCATCGCCGTCGCTGGCTGAACGGCGCGACGCGACGCTTAACGGTTGCCGTCGAGCAGATCGTTGAGCAGTTCGTCGAACGCGGCCTGGGCGTCTTCAAGTTCCTGCAGGGCGGCGTCGAAAGTCTGCAGCGCGAACTGCGACGGGCGGCCTTCGCCCTGCGGCGGGAATTGCGTCTGCAGCGACGTGAAGGCGGATTTGACGCGTTGCGTGGCGTTCAGCACGCGGTCCATCGCGGCCGCTTCTTCGGCGCGCGCCTGTTCGGGGGGCAATGCTTGGGTCATCGAAAACTCCAGTGTGTTCCAGTTTGTAGTGGCTAGCCGCAAGGCGGCGTTCAGGATAGCGGCAATCCGCCTTCGGATTTCACTTCGCGCATCGACAGCGCCGATTCCACCGACGTGACGCCCGGCAGGCTGCGCAATTCGTCGCGCATGAAGTTGCCGTAATCGTCGAGATCGCGCGCGACGATCATCAGAATATAGTCCGCCGTGCCGGCAACGTTGTAGCAGGAGAGAATCCGCTCGATTGCGCAGACTTCGCGCTCGAAACGGTCGGCCAGCGCGCGGTCGTGCACCGCAAAGCGCACCGACACATAGGCGACCACGCCATAGCCGAGCGCGCGGCGCGACAGCATCGCGCGGTAGCGCTCGATATAGCCGTCCTGCTCCAGCCGCTTGAGGCGGCGCGCGCAGGGCGTTTCGCTCAAACCGACCGTTTCCGCGAGGCGCGCATTGGGCATCCGGCCATCGGCCTGCAAAGCGCCGAGGATGGCGCGATCGAGTTTGTCGAGGTCGCTCATGAGCGTGAGTGCTTTTCCTGTTCGGATGCGTGAATTTTAGAGCATTCCACTCGATGTCGAAGTTTTCGCTACCCAATGCGCCATAAATCGCTCCTGATTTAGCGGCAACATAGAGCCTCTTCCAGTCGAGGCCATCATGATTTCCGCCCACCTGTTGTTGATGTTCATTGCCGCACTGATCGTCGTTTGCGCACTGCCTGGCGCGGATATGGCGCTGGTGATGCAAACCAGCATGAGCCGCGGCGCGCGGCGGGGTTTTGCGGCGGCTTGCGGGCTTGGGCTGGCGCGCGCGACGCATGTGACGCTGTCGGGGTGCGGGCTGGCGGCGTTGCTGCACAACGCGCCGTGGCTCTACGAAGTGGTGCGCTATGTGGGCGCGATTTACCTGACCTGGATTGCCGTGCAGATTTTCCGCGCGCCGGTTTTCGCGCTGCCGCAAGCGGATGGCGTGGCCGTGGAACGCCCGTTACGCGCGGATTTCCTCAAAGGCTTGCTGACCAATCTGCTCAACCCGAAGGCGTTGCTGTTCTGCTCGGTGCTGCTGCCGCAGTTCATTCGCCCGGATCTGGGTTCGGTCTGGCTGCAGGTGATCGAACTGGGCATTGTGCTGGTGATCGTCTGCGCGCTGTTCGATGTTCTTTATGTGCTCGGGGCGGCGCGCATTGCCGTCTGGCTGCGCCGCCATCCGCTCGCGCAGACCGTGCAGAAGTGGGCGTTCTCTTCCGCGTTGATCGGCTTCGCGGTGCGTCTTTCGCTCGACTGAGCCGGCGCTATCACACATTTTTTCCCGCATTTTTCGCGCAGTTTTTCCGCAGCGGCCGCCCCGGTCTTCGGACCCAGGTGGCCGCTGCAGCTTCGCGCCGCGCCTTAGTTCGGGCGGCCGCCCAGATAGTCGAGCTTGCCGAGTTCTACGCCGTTATGGCGCAGGATGTCGTAGGCCGTGGTCACATGAAAGAAGAAGTTGGGCAGCACGAAGCCCAGCAGATAGCTTTGACCCGTGAAGTCGATCGGGCCCGTGCGCATCTTCAGCGTGATGCTCTTGTCTTCCGTACCGTCGATCTGTTCCGGCTTGAAGGTCTTCAGATAGTCGATGGTCTTCTGGATGCGCGTGTGCAGGTCGTCGAAGCTCACTTCCACGTCGTCGAACTTCGGCGCGTCCACGCCCGCGAGACGCGCGGCGCAACCCTTGGCGGTATCCGTGGCGATATGGATCTGGCGCGCGAGCGGCAGCATGTCGGGGAAAAGCCGTGCACCGGTCAGCACCGAAGGGTCGATCTGCTTCTCGGCCGCGTGCGCCTGCGCCTTGCCGATGATGTTCTGCAGGTTGGCGAGACCGTGCACGAGCACGGGCACCGAGGCTTGATACATGGTGATGGACATGGGGATTCCTCGTTTCCTTGATTTGGGCACGCGTCACTCCACCGGTGCGGAGTTGCAGCGGGCGGACCATTATGCGCCAACGGGTTTACGGCTGCCATTGGCCGAACGGCCGATCTTGCGCATACGCATGGACGTCTGATTTGATATCGCTGCTGGAGCAAGATGAAACGTGTGTTAGAAATTCACAGGCGCCAGAATATTAATCTGGATGCCGAAATAAATTTTCTTTTTCG
The DNA here is from genome assembly GCF_905220255.1 of Paraburkholderia sp. J69-1. Classification (NCBI taxonomy): domain Bacteria; kingdom Pseudomonadati; phylum Pseudomonadota; class Betaproteobacteria; order Burkholderiales; family Burkholderiaceae; genus Paraburkholderia; species Paraburkholderia sp. J69-1. The sequence goes on from NZ_CAJMZG010000042.1 coordinate 22,340, forward strand.
TGTCGGATGCTTAGCGACGTGATGCCTTTCAGCATGACTGGCCATCCGGCTGACTGCGTCGCCCGCAAACTGGCTGCAAGAGCGTTACACAAGCCGGCGCCGCCTGCGCAAACTCCGCTCCTGCGCATGGCGTTCTTGTGCAGATTCACCCCGCAAAAATTCGAATGTGTTTTAATTAGGCAGCATTGACCATCCATTCAGCATCGTACGGCAGCGTATGGTGCATTTACCATGAACGCAGAATTGGCAGAAACTTGTCTGACCGTGCGTCGCATGGCAAAAGGTGCGGCGCGTTGGAAGACGCCGCGCGCGCGTGCAGCGCTGCATGGCATGCTGCTGGCGCTCGCCGTGGGCGGTGCGGTGCGCAGTCTGCCCGCCTGGGCGCAAGATCCGCGCTTGCTCGATGCGCGCGTGTCGCAGGAATCGGTTGCCGAAACGATCTGCCGGCCCGGTTACGCAGATACCGTGGCGCCGTCGTTCGACGCGGCAATGGCCTTGAAGGAACGCCTGCTGGCGGCGCGCGGCATCGACGCTGAAGATGGCGTGACGTACGCGCTCGACCGTCATGTGCCGATCCTGCTGGGCGGCTCGCCCGATGCATCGGCGAATTTCGATTTGTTGCCGTGGGGCGGTCACGCGGGCGAACGCCGCAAGTCGTTGCTCACGGTGCGTCTCAAGCGCTGCGTCTGCGCGGGCCGTATGTCGCTCGCGCAGGCTCAGGCTACTATCGCGGGCAACTGGTCGCGTCAGTACGATCAGCTCACGCGCATGCAATGCGGCACCGATTTCGGCGATACCACGTCGGCGAGCCGCGACGAAGGGCCTTGAACCGTTGGCCTTTTGAATCGTCCCCTTTTGCGGATATTCCCATTACGGTCTGCGCGTCGCGCGCTCGTGGCACGCGCATTGCGGCGCGCTTCGCGATGTCGCGCTGCGCCCGGCATTCCGACAATTTGACGCAGTGCAGTCGCTGAGAAATCGGTCTACTCTGACTTATATCAATAAGAAGGAGTGAACGAAATGTTAGCGTCCGGCCTTTCGATACTTGTCCTGCTTTCCGCGGCCTTGCTCGGCCAGTCCATCTGGATGCGCGCGAGGGCGGCGGCGAGTCTGCAACCCGTGCGCGTTCGCGCGAACCGTCCGCGCCACTACCGGTAGATCGATATGCACCTGACTGTCTGGAACGTCCCCGAAACCTGCAGCGAGCAGGAAGTGCGCGATTTTTTCAAGCGTGAACTCGGGCATTACGCCAAGGCCGTCACGGTGTACGACGCGGGCACGCCCAACGCCCACGCCGATCTCGAACTCGATTCGGAAGTGCCTTACGTGGGCGAGGCCGTCGCGCGCGAATTGCAGAGCCGGCGCCTTGCCGGTGTGACGCTGCAGGTCAGCGCGCCGCCGTTCGATAGCGAGGAGCAGGAAAAGCACTGGCCCTCCGCGCCCTGAGCATTTCGTTCAATTGACGTCGCGCGGCATCGGTTGATCGGGCGTGTAGGGCAGCGCACGCTTGTGTCGCGTTGCGTTGTAAAAGAGCAGGATCGTCTCGCGCGCTGCCGCGCTCACCGGTTTGCCCTCCAGAAAATCGTCGATGGCGTCGTAGCCCAGGCCGTAGGCGTCTTCGTCGGGTCTGAGCGGGCGTAGGGTTTCGAGATCCGCCGTCGGTGTTTTATCGACGAGACCTTGCGGCGCGCCAAGCTGACGCGCCAGCGCCCGCACGCGGCGTTTCGTCAAACCGGCCAGCGGCAGCACATCCGCGCCGCCATCGCCGAACTTCGTGAAAAACCCCATCAGCGATTCCGCCGAGTGGTCCGTGCCGACCACGAGTCCCGCGCGTGCGCCCGCCACCGCGTATTGCGCAATCATCCGCTCGCGCGCCTTGATGTTGCCGAGCACGAAATCCTGCTGGGCCGCGTCGGCGAATGCCAGGCCGCCTGCGGCGAGCGAGGCGAGCAGCGCGTCGGCGGGCGGGGCGATGTCGGTGGTCAGCGCTTCGTCGGGCTGGATGAAGGCGAGCGCGGCGGCGGCATCGGCTTCGTCGTGCTGCGTGCTGTAGGGCAGGCGCATGGCGATAAAGCGCGCCGCATGGCCTTGCGCGCGCAGCGCTTCGACGGCGAGTTGTGCGAGACGCCCGGCCGTCGTCGAATCGATACCGCCGCTGATGCCGAGCACCAGCGCGCGCAGTCCGCTGTTGCGCAGGCTGTCGGCGAGAAAAGCGACGCGGCGTTCGATTTCGGCCTGCGGTGAAAACTCGGCGCTCACGCCCAGTGCGGCTGCGATTTCGCGCTGTGTTTCCTGTTGCAATGCGGCTTCTGCGTTCATTGAAGTTTCTCGCTAGTTGAGGTTTGCCCAGTCGCGCGGCGGCGGATGCGCGATGTCTGGTTTAATGGTGAACGGTCCGGGCGCGTAATTTGCAGGGCATGGTTTGTCGGCCACGAAAGCGTCCGATCTCAGACAAAACTCTGCCGGATTCACGATGAACGAATATGCTTCGCGCGGCGCTCAGGCGTGCGTAGACGGCGGTGTCCGGGGAGGCACCGCTCATTATCACGGTGCGTGGCCAGTGGTGCTGCGTGCGCGGCCCGCGCGGGCGTTTGCGCTGTTGGCGGCGCTGTGCGCGTGGGGTTGGTGCGCGAGCGCTGCGGCGGCGGATGCTGCGGTGGCGTCGGGTGCGTCAGGTGTGTCAGGTGCTTCGGCGTCGGCTTCGAGAGCGGCTTCGGCGGCTGCTTCCGCCTCGGTGCCCGTATCTGCGCAATCAACTTCCGCCGTGCCAGCGGCATCAGCCGCTTCCTCTGCGTCGACCACCGCTGCTTCCGCGCCAGTCGCCGCCTCGGGGCCCGCGCCGCTCGTGCTGCCCGAGCATCCCAAACTCACGCCCGAACAGGCCGCCGACGAAACCCGTCGTGCACTCGCCATGCGCGACACCTTCGCGCGCAGCGTGACGCGCCGCCTGCGCGTGCCGCTGGCCGATCAGCGCGCCTACGGCCAGCGTCTGCAAGCCGCGCTCGACGCCAAGGATCTCGGCGCGCTGGCGGGCGAGTACGTCATCCTCGTGGATCGCAGCGCGAACGTGCAGGCGCTTTTCATCTATTTCCGCGCGATGCCGGGCGAAGCCTGGCAGATGATCGGCGCATCGCCGGTCGCGACGGGCCGGCCCGGCGAGTTCGATCACTTTCTTACGCCGCGTGGCGTGTTCGAGCACACGCCGTCGAACATGGATTTCCGCGCCGAAGGCACGATGAACGACAACGGCATTCGCGGCTACGGCAAGCGCGATATGCGCATCTACGATCTGGGCTGGGTCGACGGCGAGCGCGGTTGGGGCAAGGGCGGCTTTTCGCAGATGCGTTTCCAGATGCACGCGACCGATCCCGACCGGCTCGAACCGCTGCTCGGCATCCGCCATTCGAAGGGCTGCGTGCGCATTCCGGCCTCGCTCAATACGTTTATCGACCATAACGGCATCATCGATGCCGAATACGAGGCGCTCGTCGCGTCGGGCAAATCGCTGTGGGTGCTGCATCCGGGCCGCAATATCACGCCGTATGCCGGGCGCTTTATCGTCGTGATCGATTCTGCGCGCAAGACGCGGCCGGCCTGGTCGCCAGCGCCGGGCAGCCAGGCGCGCGCAAAGCTGCCCAAAGGCGGCGATAACGCCGATTGACGCGGCATTCGCCGCGCGGCGTGTTCAGCCGCGCCGCGCGATCAGCACGCCCGCGAGCGCCACGCCGAAACCTGCGAGTTGCACCGGCGTGAGCGTTTCGCGGAACAGCAGCCAGCTTTCCAGCGCGGCGAGCGGCGGCGCGAGAAATAGCAGTGCCGTTGCGCGGGCCGCATCGCCGTGACGCACCATCCAGACAAGCAGCGTTACGCCCGCGCCTGACAGCATCGCGATACCCCACGCGAGCGAAATCCACAATGTTGGCGAGGCGATCCAGCGATGCTCGCCCAGCGCGAGCACCAGCAGCGCCGCGACGATCGCCGCGCCCGCGTTCTGCACGGCGCTCGCGCTGCGGATATCGGCCTTTGCGAGCGAGCTCTTCTGATACAGCGTGCCCGCCGTGATGGCGCCGATCGACAGCACCGAGACAAGCACCACGAGCAGCGGATTCGCGTGCGCGACACCGTCGGCGGCGGCGTGCGCGCTGGCCTGGAGTTTTGGCAGCAGTTTCGGCATCAGCACGAGCACCACGCCAGCGAGGCCGAGCGCGAGACCTTGCCAGCGCCGCAGCGAAATTCTCTCTCCGAACAGGGGCGCGGCGAGCGCGGCGGTCAGGAGCGGCTGCAGTGCGCCGAGCAGCGCCATGACGCCCGCGCTCAGGCCTTGTGCGACGGCCCAGTAGCCCGCGCCCAGATACACGCCTTGCAGCAAGGCGCCGGCGAACAGGTGTTTGCCGATTTCGCGTCCGCGCGGCCAGGGCGCGCGCATTGCAAGCGCCACGCAGGCAAACAGCAGCGCCGTGCCGCCGAAGCGCGCGAGCAGGAACAGATTGGGATCGGCGTAAGGCGCGATGGCGCGGGCGACGACAAAACCCGTCGACCAGAGCAAGACGAACAGCGTGGGCGTGAGCGAGGCGAGCATCAGTTTGGTTTGGGCGCGCGCGGTTGAGCGAAAGGCCCGGAGTATCGCCCGCGCACGACGCGGCAGTCTTGTTCAGGACTGCACTCGCCTCGTCATGTTTGAATTGCAACTAACAGCCAGTTTCGCGCGACGCCCTTAAGTTGCGTGAGGGGAGCGACGCACAAAACAAAGGCGCGCTAGAAAAACGTCGCCGCCACGCCGATCAGCGTTCCGCTCAACGCACAGGCAATCAGCAGCGCGCGCGCGCGCCGGTTCTCGCGACGCATTTCATCGAGCAACGCGGCCTGCGCCTGTCCATGCGCACCGGGCTGCCCATGCTGCGCGCCAGCGTGATGGTGCATGAAGCGATAGATAAGCTGCGGCACGCGCGGCCCGATCTGCGCGAGATGCGGCAACTCCTGCGCAAGCCGATTGATCCAGCCGTGCGGACCCAGATCGCGCCGCGCAATCTCGCCGAGCGTGGTTTTCGCGATACCCCACGCATCGACATCGGGATGAATCGTGCGCGCCAGCGCCTCCGCCTGCCCAAACGCGCGCTGCGCAGCAGCCAGCCGTGGCGACACCGCACCGCCAAACGGCTGCACGGCATGCAGCAGATGATGGAACAGCGCGCCGGCGCTGCGATCGTTGGCATCGTCGGCGAAATGGGCTTCGGCGCGGGTGCGCAGTTCCGCTTCGATCTGTTCGGGGCGCGCATGCGCCGGCACATGGCCCGCGACGTGATGCAGCGTCGCCAGCCGCCCATAGTCCTGCTCGAACAGCGCCGTCGCGCCATGCACGAAGAATTCGCGTTCGGGCGAAGACAGCGAGGTCATCAGCGCCGCGCTCGCGAACACCAGCCGCCCGCGCGTCGCGGGTTCGATGCTCACGGCGACGCGTCGCGCGTCGAAGGCCGCATGGAAGAAGCCGTGTTCGAACGCCTGCTGTGTGACCACTTCGATCAGGTGCGCGGCCACCACCGTCACGTTGATGTGATGCATCGTCAGACCGGCGATGTCGGTGGCGCGCAAGGTATCGACGTGCTCGACCGTCAGCGTCTGCGGCGTGCAGAAGTCCCAGATCACGTCGGGCACGAGCACGCGTTTGTCGTCGGCGAGATGATGGCCGCTCTGGCTCAGGTTGGCGGCCTGCGCGCGCAGGTCGAAGCGGCGTTGCAGATCGTCGCGCAGCGTCTGCGCGAGGGTGCGCAGCTTCAGCTTGCGCGCACCGCTCGAAAACCGTTCGAGCCAGCGTGCGACTGCGCAGAGCAGCGCGGCGTCGTCATCGACTTCCTGCGCCTGCTTTGCGCGCAGCACGCGCACGGTCACCATCTGATGGCCGTTGGCCGGCAGTTTCAAGCGCGCGACGTGGGTTTGTTCGCACCAGCCGTTGTGGCAAGGCGTGGGGTCGATCCACGAAAAAAGATCCTGCGGCGCTTTGCCGAACGCGTGCTGAAAGGTGGCGTTCAACTGGTCGGGCGTGAGCGGTTCTTCGAAGTGCTCGATCGTGTCGATGGCGTCGTGCAAGGTCGAGGTCGCCAGTTCCGGGTGCGTGGCGACGGATTGCGCGAACGCGCTCGCAATCGGCGCGAGGCGCGGCAGGGCGCTCGACAGATGCGCGGCGAGCTTTTCGTCCTCGCGCATGCGCGCCGCGAGCGACACGATCCAGTGCAGCTTGTGGTGTTCGGGTGCGGCAAGCCAGATCAGCCGGATGCCATAGCGCAGTGCGCAGAACAGAAGACGCAGTTGGCGAAGTCTTGAACGCATGAATTCGGCGGTCGCAATAGCGTCGCATTAACGATAGATCGGTTGACCGTCCGGCGCCCCGGCGGCCAACACGAGATTAGCAGGGATGATCGCGCGATGGCAGAGCGCGCTTTCGCCCGGTTTTTGCGCATGCGCGTATGCCGCATGCGCGCTGCATCGGGAGGCATCAGCGCGGCCCTTGAATGCGCGTAATACAATACGGCGGCTTTACCGGTTCAAGCCCGCCGATTTACGTCCGATTGTCCGATTGCCCCCCGATGCTCGCAGAACAACGTCACCAATACATCCTTTCGCAAGTGAATCGCACCGGCGCGCTGTCGGTTGCGGACCTCGTGCGCGAACTGCGGGTTTCGCGCGAGACCATCCGCCGCGATCTCAACACGCTGGCCGGGCGCGGTCTGCTGGTCACGACGCACGGCGGCGCGCTTTCGAGCGATCGGCGCGAGCCCGATCTCGACGTGCGCGACACCGCCAACGCCAGCGCCAAACGCGCGATCGGCGAACGCGCAGCAGAGTTCGTGCCTGATGGCGCGTCCGTCATCATCGATTCGGGCAGTACGACGCATGCGCTGGCGCGCGCGCTGATGGATCGGCATCGCCTCACGGTCTATACGAACGACTGGCGCATCGCCTTGCTGCTCGGCCGTCGCAACGAAAATCGCGTGACGCTGCTGGGCGGCGAGTTGTCCGATCACGAGGAAGCCACTTTCGGCCTCGATACCGTGCTGCAACTGACGCAATATCACGCCGATTACGCTTTTGTCGGCGCGGGCGGCATTACCGCGGACGGCTGGCTGACCGATTACTCGCGCATGGTCGCCGAAGTGCGCAGCCGCATGCTCACCGCCGCCGCCTGTGCGATCGTCGTGGCGGACCATTCGAAATTCGGCCGCATGACGCCGGTGCGCATCAACGGCTTCGAGCGCGCGCGTTACGTCATCACCGAACTGGCGCCCGAAAAGGGCGTGGCGCGCGCCATCGAGTCGCGCGGACCGGAACTCGTGGTCGCCTGATTTACCTCCCTCCTGCTTCAGGCGCGGCGCTTTCGTACGCCGCGCATCAATTCTTCTTTTTGTTCTGATTCACTGATCCGACGCGTGTGCGGAGGTTTTCGCACGCGCCGCCTCGCGCCGGCCAAGTTGCTTATTTTTGGCGAATTGTGGAATTTTTTGACAAACGCCACAATCGTCATGGCGGTGTCATGAAAACCTGTAATTCTTGCCGGGCCTGTACAGACGGGGCTGGCGCGCGAAACGGGAGGTCCCGGGCGCGCCGGGCGGCCGGGCGGTTTTAGGGTGGCAGCGACGGATTGCAGACAATCTGCAATCCGGGCGCCACACCGGACCGCAGCGGATGGGCAATGGCAGGCGGCGCAGTCCGCCGACGTTCGACGACTCATTAAACACGCATCGGGTAGCCCCGAGCACATGGTTTTTGCCTTCGGAGAGTGACATGAACCACAGGAATTCCCATCGCGCGGGTTTCGCTCGCAAGGCCCTGCCGATGATGGTTGCCGCCACGCTGCTGCAATGCGCAGCGATGAGCGCCCACGCCGCCAACGCCGTCGTGCTTTACACGGCTGACGGCCTCGAAAATCTCTACCGCGACGTTCTGCCGGCCTTCGAGAAGAAGGAAGGCGTGAAGGTCAATATCGTGACGGCCGGCAGTGGCGAAGTGGTGAACCGCGCCAACGTCGAAAAGGACGCGCCGAAGGCCGACGTGATCATCACGCTGCCGCCGTTTATCCAGCAGGCCCAGCAAAGCGGCCTGCTGCAGCCGTACCAGAGCGTGAACTACAAGAACGTGCCGACGATCGCCAAGGCGACCGACGGTTCGTGGGCGACGTTCGTGAACAACTACTTCTCGTTCGCGATCAACCCGGAAGTCGTCAAGAACCAGCCGAAGACCTTCGCCGATCTGCTGCATCCGGACTACTCGGGCAAGATCGCCTACTCGAACCCGGCCACGGCGGGCGACGGCATGGCCGTGATCATCCTCACGACCTCGCTGATGGGCGAAGACAAGGCGTTCGACTACCTCAAGAAGCTCGAGCAGAGCGCCAAGTTCCACACCAAGGGCACGGGCTACCTCGACGTGCTGCTCTCGCGTAACGAAATCTCGGTGGCCAACGGCGACCTGCAGATGGATCTCGACGACGCAGCCAACGGCGGCCTCTCGCTCAAGCCGATCTTCCTCGCCGCCGACGCCAGCGGCCATCCGACCACGTTCCAGCTGCCGTACGCGATCGGCCTGATCAAGAACGGTCCGAACCAGGACGAAGGCAAGAAGCTGATCGACTATCTGATGTCGACGGATGTGCAGTCGAAGGTGCCGGACATCTTCGGTATCCCGGGCCGCACGGACGTGGCGCTCACGGGCAAGAACGGCGCAGCGGTCAAGCAGGCGATCGACGGCGTGAAGCTGATTCCGGTGGACTGGAACCAGGTGATGGCGAAGAAGGCTGACTGGACGACGCGCTGGAAGACCGAAGTGATCGGCTCGTCGGGCAAGCAGCTCGAAGTCGTCAAGCCGAAGTAAGGCCGTCTGATTCAGGCAGTCTGGTCCAGTCATACCCGTATCACATGCAGGAGATGAACCCGGTGAATACCGCAAGCCTTGCGTCGGCCGATATGGCCCGCGCACTGCCGGACGCGTCCGGCCTCGATGCAACCGGCGCGCACGGCGCGGCGGGCGTGCAGATCGATCACCTGAGCGTGCGTTTCGGCACGCGCACGGTGCTCAACGATCTGTCGCTCACCATCCGTCGCGGCGAGTTGCTGACCGTGCTCGGCCGCAGCGGTTGCGGCAAGACCACCTTGCTGCGTTTCATCGCCGGGTTCATCGAAGCCGATGGCCTTGCAGGCTCGCTGACCGTCGCCGGTCGCGACCTCACGCATGTGCCGCCGCATCAGCGCAATCTGGGGTTGCTGTTCCAGAGCTACGCGCTGTTCCCGCATCTGTCGGTGTTCGAGAATGTGGCGTTCGGCCTCAAGGCGCGCCGCGTGCCGTCGCGCGATATCGCCCGCCGCGTGGCCGACGCGCTCAAGCTCGTGCAACTCGGCGATCAGGGCCACGTGATGCCTGCGCAGCTGTCGGGCGGCATGCAGCAGCGCGTGGCGCTCGCGCGTGCGCTCGTGATCGAGCCCGATGTGCTGCTGCTCGACGAACCGCTTTCGGCGCTCGACGCCAATCTGCGCGCTTCGGTGCGCTCGGAATTGAAGGCGCTGCACGAGCGCCTGCCGAACCTGACGATCGTCTGCGTGACGCACGATCAGGACGACGCGCTGGTGCTGTCGGACCGCACGCTGCTGATGCGCGACGGTCATATCGCCCAGCTCGGCACGCCGCAGGAACTCTACGACACGCCGAATGACGCCTACGTCGCGCGTTATCTGGGCGCGGCAAACCTGCTGCCGCCGGGCGTGGCGTTTCCGGTTGGCGATCCGCGTCACGATGTGCGCGACAAGCTCGCCTGCCTGCGGCCGGAAAGCCTGCGCATCGCGCCGCTTGGCGAAGGCCAGTTGCACGGCACGATCGAGTCGGTCGAATGGTATGGCTCGGTGCTTTCCGTGCCGGTTTTGCTCGACGCGATGCCGAACGAACCGGTGCTCGTCACCATGCAGCGCGGCCACGGCATGACGCCGGAAAAAGGCATGCGCGTCTCCCTGCGTTACGAGGCTGACGATGTCGTCCTTATCAACCCCTGATCTCTCGCTGCCGGGCGCGGACGCCCACGCAGCCGCCGTGCGCCGCCGCGAACGCCGCGCGCAATGGCATATCGCGTTTCTGCTCGTGTTCGTGCTCGGGCCGCTCGTGGTCTATCCGCTGTTCCGGCTCGTATTGCTGAGCCTGACGGGCGCGCATGGTCTGAGTTTCGGTGCGTACGCAACGTTCTTCGGCAATCCCGATTCGCGCGGCGTGATCGGCACGACGCTGTGGATTCTGTTCCTGAGCGCAGGCGTGGCCTCGCTGCTCGGCGTGGCGATTGCGGCGATCCTGTTCTTCAAACCGTTTCCGGGCGCGCAGCTCGTCACGCGCTTTCTGGAACTGTTCGTGGCGTTCCCGTCGTTTCTGGTCGCGTTCACGCTGATCTTTCTGTACGGCTCGCAGGGTTCGGTGAGCATTGGCTTGCAGCAGCTCTTTCATCTGCAAGCGCCGCCGCTCGATTTCCTGTTCGGTATCGGCGGGGTGGTGCTGGCGGAGGTGGTGTTCTACGCGCCCTTCGTGGTGCGCCCGACGCTCGCCGCGTTTGCGCTGCTCGACATGCGTTTGATCGAAGCGGCGCGCAGCCTGGGCGCGAACAACCGTATGGTCGCGGCGCGCGTGATTCTGCCGCTCGCGTGGCCGGGTATCGCCGCGGGCACGATCCTCTGTTTCCTGCTGACGTTCAACGAGTTCGGCATTCTGCTCGTGCTCGGCAGCGCGCATCTGGTCACGCTGCCGGTGGCGATCTATAGCTCGGCAACCGTCGATCTCGATCTGCCGACCGCCGCCGCGGGTGCCGTGGTGATGCTCGCGATGTCGCTCTCTTTGTATGCGCTGTATCGGCGCGTGAATCGCCGCAGTCATGGAGGCGCGCGCAATGGCAAGTAATTCTTCGATGAATCCGGCGACGGACGCCGTCACGCTGCCGCCGAAGCATCTGCGCGCGCGGCCGGTCGAACGCGGCTTCTTTGCGCGGATCGGCAGTGGTGTGCTGCTCGCGCTGGCTGCGCTGCTGTGTTTCTGGCTGTTTGTGCTGCCGGTGATCGTGGTGGCGCTGTCGAGCGTGGCGTCGCACTGGTCCGGCACGATCCTGCCCGACGGTTTCAGCATGCGCTGGTTCGAGCGGCTGGGTTCGAGCGATTTCGATGCGCTCGTGACGAGCCTGGAAATTGGCTTTGGCGTGGCGGTGCTCGGTACGGCGCTGGGCCTGTGGCTCGCGCTCGCGCTGGAAGGACGCGATCGTAAAGGGCTGGGCGTGGTCGTCGATACGCTCGCGATGGTGCCCAACGGCGTACCGAGCGTGGTGCTCGGTCTGGCCGTGCTGATCGCGTATCACAAGGCGCCGGTGGATCTGTCTAGCTCGGCGGCGATCGTTGTCTTTGTGCAGTTGGCGCTGGTGTTGCCGTTTTGTTATCGGTGCGCGTCCGCGGCGCTGCGCCCGGAGTTGACGGTTCTGCGCGAAGCGGCCGCGAGCCTCGGTGCGCCGCCCGCGATGGTGTTGCGTCGCGTGGTGCTGCCGCAACTGGTGCCGGCGATCCGCGCAAGTCTCGCGCTGGGCTTTGCGCTCTCGCTCGGCGAACTCGGCGCGACGCTTACGGTTTATCCGCCCGGATTTGCAACGGTGCCGATCGTCGTGGTGGGCGCGGTGGAGCGTGGTTACTATCTGCCGGCCTCGGCGCTCTCGCTGATTTTGCTGATCGTTTCGCTGGTGGCGCTGTTGCTGATTGCGGCGCGTGCGCCTCGCAAACGCGCGGATTGAGTCGATGGAAGCCATGCGGATCGATGCCGTGCATCGGCGTGATCGCGACGCCTCTGAGAGTGCCGCCGCGCCCATCGCGATGGTGCGCCAGCATTCGCTGACCGACCTCGTGCGCGTGGAGATCGAGCGTTGCATTACGCGCGGTCAACTGGCGCCGGGCGCAAAGCTGGTGGAAGCCGAATGGGCCGCGCGGCTGCAGGTGTCGCGCGGACCGGTGCGCGAAGCGCTGCGTGCGCTCGAACAGACCGGGCTCGTGCGCAACGAGAAGCATCGCGGCGTGTTTGTGCGTAGCGTGTCGGATCTCGAGGCGCGCGAACTCGCTGCGCTTTGCGCGGTGCTTGAAGAGGCGGCGTGCCGGATGCTGGCGGCGCGTATCGACGCAGCCCAGGTCGCCGAATTGCGCGCACGCCTGGACGCAATGCGCGACGCACTCGACGACGATAGCGAATTCGCACAGGCACGCGCAGCGTTTCGCGATGCGCTGGTTGCGGCGGCGGGCAATGGCAAGTTGCACGAGTCGTATCGACGTGCGGTGAGCGAGGCGCGGCTATCGAATCGCACCGAGCTTGACGACGCGCAGCGCGAAGCCGCGTTTGCGCAGCATCGCGCGGTGTTGAATGCGCTAGCATCCCGCGACGCCGATGAAGCGGCTGCGCAAATGCGCGCGTAGCAAGTGATGCTCGCGCAGCAGGGCTCGACGAAAGGAAATGGGGAATATGGCACTCAGTCTGGAAGATATTCGCGGCTTGTTCGAGCAGCACGGCGGACAGGCTTATAGCGGCGAGCCGGTCACGCAACTGGAGCACGCGCTGCAAAGCGGTGCGCTGGCGGAAGAGCAGGGCGCGAGCGAGGAACTCGTGGCGGCGGCTTTCCTGCACGACCTTGGGCATCTGCTGAATCATCAGGGCGAAACGCCGACGGAACGCGGTATCGACGACCTGCATCAATACTATGCGCTGCCGTTTCTGCGGCCGATTCTGCCGGAGAGCGTGCTGGAGCCGATCCGCCTGCACGTCGACGCGAAGCGCTACCTATGCGCCACCGACGAAGCGTACTTCAGTTGTTTGTCCGCCGATTCGGTGCGCAGTCTGCAGCTGCAAGGCGGTATCTTCGATGAAGAAGGCGCGCGCGCTTTCGCCGCCCGCCCGTATGCCGACGATGCGGTGCGTCTGCGTCGTTGGGATGATCTCGCGAAGATCGCCGGTAAAGAAACGCCGGACCTCGACCATTACCTGCAGATCGTCGATCGCGTGATGCTGCGCCACGCTTAAGACAGTTTCCTTCCTGCCAGTTTCAGGCGGCTCAAAAACCGCTTGCCAGATAGGGCACACATGACTAGAATCCCGCTCCTTCGCATTCTCGATATGAGGATGTGGGGAGACGGGAAGCCTTTTTTAAAGGCGCTGAAGTCTGTTGAGCGACAAGCAGTAACGCCAGCGAGTTTTAAGTGAAGTTAAAAAACTTGTTGACGGATCGTTCGATACTCTG
>NZ_CAJMZG010000043.1:0-33821 GCF_905220255.1 Paraburkholderia sp. J69-1
AGGCAGTCGGCGGCATGACTGGGCCTGAGTCGCGCCTCGGCCTGGACTATTTGGGACCTAAAATTTGTCAAAGCCATCCTCAAAGCGGACATAACGAAATTGCCAGCGCGATCCCAGCGACCGTTCTACGATAGGTAGTTCAGTCTACGGTAGCGGAGAGCGCCATGAACGAGGTCACGCTGATCGGCATCGATCTGGGCAAGCATGTCTTTCATCTGCGTGCACAAGATGCAAAGGGAAATGAGGTGCTCCGCAAAAAAGTTTTCTCGGACGCAACTGTGTCAGCTCTTCAGCAATCTGAAGGTGGTGACGGTAGTATGGAAGCATGTGCGGGTGCGCACTGGCTTGCACGCAAGCTCAACGAACTGGTGACCCTGCCTCGTTCCCACGTACAGCAGATCATGTAGCGATCAACGCGGCCTCGAAGTCGACGGGAGTAAGAAACCCTATCGCGGTGTGCAGGCGCTCTCGATTGTAATAGCCCTCGATCCAGTCGACGATCTCCAGACGAGCCTCTGCTCGCGTCTCGCAGCGAACCTGATAGATTCTCTCGACTTTCAGGGTCTTGAAGAAGCTTTCCATCGGGGCGTTGTCCCACGCATTGGCACGACGGCTCATGGAGACGTTGCCTTGAATCCGGCGGTCAGCTTCCGGTATGCCCGGCTTGCATATTGCGCCCCTCTGTCGGAGTGTAATTGCAGTCCCGGTGCCGGTTTGCGTTGCCAGCACGCGCTGCTGCGCAGTGCCTGGCAAACCAGCTCGGCGTCGATGCGTTCGGACATTGACCAGCCCACTATTCATCGACTACCCAGATCGAGAATCGCCGCGAGATACAGCCAGCCTTCGCCGGTCCTGACGAACGTGATGTCGCCGCCCCACGTGCCATCAGGCTGCCAGCCATCGAAACGACGATCGAGCAGGTTCGGTGCTACGGAAAGGCTGTGCGTCGAGTCCGTCGTGACCCGATAGGCACGCCTGTAGACCGGATGCAAGCCCTGGCGCTGCAAGCTACGCGGCACGCGCTCTTCGCTCGCCGGCCAACTTTGGGCTCGCAATTGCCGCACGATACGCGGACGGCCATAGGCGCCACTGGCAATATCTGCTGCGTGAAACGCCCAGAATCTGGCATAGCCGGGTGACGCTGTACTGGTCGCGGTAATCGTCGATCCAGGCGTCCCTCACCGCGCCACCTTCGCGAAGTACGCCGTCGCTTTTCGAAGTATCTCGATATCCACTTTCGCACTGGCGAGCTCCTTGCGCAGCCGGCTGTTCTCTGCCTCCAGTTCGCTGATCGGGCGCGTCGCACATGCAGCGCTCACATCGCGACCACTCGTCTCGACACCGTCTTCGGAACCGCGACTACGCCAACTCTAGTTCCCTAGCGTCGCCACCGGCACCCCGAGCCTGCGCGCCGCTTCATGCTGGCCGACTGTTTCAGCAAGCCTGATGGCCTCAACCTTGAATTCGTCCGTATATTGTCGTTTCGGCACTGACTTCTCTGACATGCAATCGTCCGTACCAACAGGAAACTAACAAATTTCCTGCTGTACGCGAAATCGAGGCATGGTCATACATCCGGCATGGCACAACGACCTTGTTTACTGCGCTCAATGCACCGACGGGCGAGGTCATCGCACAATGCAAGTCGCGTCACCGGCATCAGGGGTTTCTGGTCTTTCTGAAGCACGTTGATGAGGCGGTTCCGGAGGAACTTGACGTGCATCTGATCGTCGATAACTACGCTACGCATAAGCACCCGAAGGTCAAGGCATGACTGGCCAAACACACGCGGTATCACATGCACTTCACGCCGACTTATTCAAGCTGGCTCAATCAAGTGGAGCGCTGGTTTGGCCTGATCACACAGCAAGCTATCCGACGTGGATCCTTCAAAAACGTGCGCCAATTGATCAATAGCATTGAATGCTATGTCGCTCAGTACAACCAGCACAACCGTCCATTTGTCTGGACCGCGACCGCCGATTCAATCATTCAGAAGGTGGCCCGGCTATGCAAAGTTATTTCTGGGACGGAATACTAGTGCCCTCTGATACGTGGGGCCGCTGTACCTAGCGCCTGTGATGTGCTCGACGCGCAGCCATTCTGCATCAGTGCTCGCATGCTGGTTCCGTGCAATCCAAAGAAAACATCGAAGATCGTCCGAGCTTGAGGTCCCAAGTCTATTGCTTGTGTTTTTTTGCATATTGGATGGGTTTTTTCGTCTATTGGCTGTGGAAATTCAAATAACTATACTCGGTCGCATTCCGCTGAACCAGAACGCGGCGTGAGCTGCCACGGATGCTGAACTTCGGGCGCGTCAACACAAATGAAGGGAGACACAGTATGGACATCCGGTCCTCCACTAGCGGTGTATCCCATGCGGCTGTGCCTAGGTTGCGAACTCATGACTACATTCCGGCGCACTTGGCCAGCATGGCCGACACGACGGTCGAGTGGAACGACTTCTTTCGGGACAGTACTGCTGCAGCGTTCAGTTTCGATGCGTCTTGTTTCTCATGCTCGATTAGATTTTCGGCACGCTCGCGGCCTCCACGACCTATGGAGTGGGCCGCATTCCTGTCTATGAGCGATGCGCGGCCATGGGGTGGGATCGCTAGAACCCTTGAGAGAGTTCATGATGAACGCAGTTACACAGGCATCGAATGCTAGCGTATCAACCGTCAAGCTGCTGATCGGCGGCAAGTTTGTCGAGTCGGCTACGGCCGAATGGCGCGATGTCGTCAATCCGGCCACGCAGGAGGTGCTTGCGCGTGTCCCGTTCACGACGATCGCCGAAGTCGATGCGGCCGTCGGGAGTGCGCATTCAGCGTTCGCAACATGGAAGAACACGCCGATCGGTGCGCGCCTGCGGATCATGCTTAAGTTCCAGGCACTGATCCGCGAGCATATGCCACGCATTGCGAAGACACTTACAGCCGAGCATGGCAAGACGCTTCCCGATGCCGAGGGCGACATTTTCCGCGGGCTGGAAGTGGTCGAGCACGCGTGCTCGATCGGAACCTTGCAGCAGGGCGGATTTGCGGAAAATGTGGCCGGTCGCGTCGACACGTACACGCTGCAGCAGCCGATCGGCGTGTGCGCGGGCATTACGCCGTTCAACTTTCCCGCGATGATTCCGCTGTGGATGTTTCCGATGGCGATCGTCTGCGGTAATACATTCGTGCTCAAGCCTTCGGAGCAGGATCCGCTTTCGACGATGCAACTCGTCGAACTCGCACTCGAAGCGGGTATTCCGAAGGGGGTGCTCAACGTCGTGCACGGCGGTAAGGAGGCGGTAAGGAAGTGGTCGACGCGATCTGCTCGCATCCACTCGTGAAGGCTATTTCGTTTGTTGGGTCGACGCCCGTTGGCACGCACGTCTATCGCCTCGGAAGCGAACACGGCAAGCGCGTGCAGTCGATGATGGGGGCAAAGAACCATGCGGTCGTTTTGCCCGATGCAGACCGTGAGCAGACGATAAATGCCCTTGTCGGCGCCGGCTTCGGCGCCGCGGGGCAGCGCTGCATGGCGACTTCCGTTGTCGTGCTGGTGGGCGCGTCCAAGGACTGGTTGCCTGAACTGGTTGAGAAGGCAAAGACGTTAAAGGTGAATGCCGGCCATGAACCCAAGACCGATGTCGGACCGCTCGTTTCACGTGCGGCAAAGGCGCGTGTGCTCGGGCTCATCGAATCTGGGGTGACGCAGGGCGCGTCACTGGCGCTCGATGGCCGCCACGTAAGGGTGCCTGGATACGAAGATGGGAATTTCGTCGGTCCTACGATCTTCACCGACGTGACGACCGACATGGACATTTATGCGCAGGAGATTTTCGGTCCGGTCCTCGTGGTCCTGACCGCGACCACACTTGATGAAGCGATCTTGATTGTCAATGCGAACCCTTTCGGTAACGGCGTGGGTCTCTTCACGCAAAGCGGCGCGGCCGCGCGCAAGTTCCAGAGCGAGATTGATATCGGCCAGATTGGTATCAACATTCCTATTCCGGTGCCAGTGCCGTATTTCAGCTTCACGGGCTCGCGTGGTTCGAAGCTCGGCGATCTGGGGCCATACGGCAAGCAGGTCGTGCAGTTCTACACCCAGACCAAGACGGTGACCGCGCGCTGGTTCGATGATGCTACCGTCAACGACGGTGTGAACACGACGATTAGCATGCGCTAGCCCGTGAGTGAGGTTAATCAGCCAACCTGCTCGCCGACATGGCAACGCGCCTGAACGCTGCTCGCTTTCTCGTCCATCACGCAGCCCAACTGCGAACGCTTGGCAAGCCGCGCCTGTCCGAGGCATCGCATGCGAAGCTGTATACGTCCGAGATGGCGGGGGAAGTTTGCTCGCACCCGATTCAGATCCACGGTGGCTATGGTTACCTGAACGACTATCCGGTCGAGCGTCACTATCGGGACGCGCGGATCACTCCGATCTACGAGGGCACGAGTGAGGTAGAGCGCATGGTGATCGCGCGCCAGCTTTAGCTGCATGCACCGCGCGCACTGGTCAGGCAAATTAAGTAATAAAAGGGCGCTTGTGCGCCGATGGAGACAAAATTGACAGGCTTTACGCATTCTGCACAGACCTTCCTCGCCGGGCGTGACCTGCTACTGCGTCACCGCACCGACTATGAGCTCGCGTATAAGGAATTTGCGTGGCCGAAGCTCGACACCTTCAACTGGGCGCTCGACTACTTCGATGAAATGGCGCGTGGCAACGACAGCCCGGCGCTGTGGATCGTCGACGATCCGACTTGCGACGGAACAAGGCTCACCTTCGCTCAGATGGCTGAGCGGTCCTCGCGCGTGGCAAATTTCCTCCGGGAGCAGGGCGTTGCGCGTGGCGACAGACTACTGCTGATGCTGCCCAATCGCGTTGAGCTGTGGGAGGTGATGCTCGCCGCGATGAAGCTTGGCGCGGTGGTGCTGCCTGCGACAACGCAGCTGTCATCGGATGACGTTCGCGAGCGAGTCGAGATCGGGGCCGTGCAATTCGTCATTGTCGATGGAAGCGAGGTGGGGAAATTTGACGGGGTCGATGCGACAGTCAAGCGCATCGTGGTGGACGCGCGAGCAGCGGTCATTCAGGACTCGATCGATTTTACGCTGGCGTATGAAGCGAGCCCAGTTTTCGAGCCGGACGGCCCGACGAACGCCACCGACCCGCTACTGCTGTACTTCACCTCCGGCACGACGTCGAAGCCAAAACTCGTCGAGCATACCCATCAAAGCTATCCGGTCGGCCATCTCTCGACAATGTACTGGATCGGGTTGAAGCCGGGTGACGTGCATTGGAACATCAGTTCCCCAGGCTGGGCGAAGCATGCGTGGAGCTGCTTTTTCGCGCCGTGGAACGCGGGCGCATGCGTGTTCGTCTATAACTACACGCGCTTCGCACCGAAGGAAACACTAAATGTGCTGGTGCAATGTGGCGTCACGACACTCTGCGCTCCGCCGACAGTCTGGCGGATGCTGGTGCAGGAGCCCCTTGCGTCGTATCCGGTTAAGTTGCGGGAGATCGTCGGAGCGGGCGAACCGCTTAATCCTGAAATCATCGAGCGCGTACGTCACGCGTGGGGTATCACGATTCGAGATGGCTTTGGTCAAACAGAAACGACCTGCCAGATCGGCAACTCTCCGGGCCAGCTAGTAGTCGCGGGATCGATGGGGCGCCCGCTGCCAGGCTACCGTATCGAACTGGTCGACGCGGACGATCAAGCCGCAAGCGAGGGAGAAATTGCACTGTCACTCGCGCATCGTCCAACCGGTCTGATGACTTGTTATGCCAACAACCCGCCGGCGACCGAGTACGCGATGCGCAACGGCCTTTACCATACATCCGACATCGCATTGCGGCGCGATGACGGCTACTTCGTGTACGTCGGACGAGCAGACGACGTATTCAAATCTTCCGACTACCGCCTTAGCCCTTTCGAGCTGGAGAGCGTCCTCATCGAGCACGAGGCGATTGCCGAGGCGGCTGTCGTCCCGAGCGCGGATGCGGTTCGTCTGTCGGTGCCGAAGGCATTTGTCATCGCGCGCGAAGGCTACAAGATCGGACCGGAACTCGCTCGCGAGGTTTTTCGTTTCTCGCGCGAGAAACTCGCGCCTTACAAACGGATCCGGCGATTACAGTTCACCGATTTACCCAAGACCATCTCGGGAAAGATTCGCCGCGTTGAACTGCGGCGCCGCGAAATGGCTCGCGCCATGGGAGCAGCAGAGCGCTTCCCCGACGAATATTGGGAAGAGGACTTTCCTGAACTGCGCTGAACATGTATCTGCATGTGGCGATGCTGCGTGCGAAGTCCCAGCATTGGCGACCGTTGCTAGGTCTACGGAGAAGCTGAATGATCGAGTTTGAACTTACCCAAAACGGCGCTGTGGCTATCGTGACGCTGACGCGTCCGCCCGCAAACGCGTTTACACCCGATGGCCTGCGGCAGTTGCAGCAAGTCATCCGAACTTACGACGAACAGCCCCACGTGCGCGCGGTAATCGTCACCGGCAGTGGCCCGAAATTCTTCAGCGCGGGGGCAGATCTGAACACATTCGCCTCGGGAAATCGCGACGTTGCACGCGATGCAGCGTCTGCCTTCGGCGCTGCCTTCGAAGCCGTTCAGAATGCCCGCCCCGTTGTAATCGCGGCGATTAATGGTTATGCAATGGGGGGCGGACTGGAATGCGCGCTCGCTTGTGATATCCGCATTGCGGAGGAGCACGCGGTGTTGGCTCTGCCCGAGACGGCTGTGGGCCTGTTGCCGTGTGGTTGTGGTACACAGACGCTCCCATGGCTCGTCGGCGAAGGCTGGGCCAAGCGGATCATTCTTACTGGCGAGCGTATCAATGCGGCTACCGCGCAGCGCATCGGGCTGGTCGAGGAAGTGGTTGCCGCTGGCGAGGCACGAGAAGCAGCGCTCGCGATGGCCGCGCGTGTCGCGTCTCTCAGTCCGCATGCGGTGTCGTTCAGCAAGGAACTGATCCATCAGGGGCGCAACGGCGTGCCGCGGGCCGCAGCACTCGCCGTTGAGCGTGAGCGTTTCGTCGACCTGTCAGGAACGCCAGATCAGCTCGAAGGCGTGAACGCATTCCTCGAAAAGCGGGCACCGCGATGGAGCACGATGGCGGAGCGCGGCGCATGAACGCCACGCCTGATTTCGAGCCTTCCTCGACGTCCATTTCATCCGAGGTTGGCGGCACCGGAAGCGAAGTACTGTTTCGTGTAGTAAACCGCGTCGCCGTCATCACCTTGAATCGACCAGCGGCGCTCAATGCATTGTCGCACTCGATGGTGCGCGACATCGCGGATGTGCTCGAACGTGTGCGCAAC
The DNA here is from genome assembly GCF_905220255.1 of Paraburkholderia sp. J69-1. Lineage (NCBI taxonomy): Bacteria > Pseudomonadati > Pseudomonadota > Betaproteobacteria > Burkholderiales > Burkholderiaceae > Paraburkholderia > Paraburkholderia sp. J69-1. The sequence continues at coordinate 7,333 of NZ_CAJMZG010000043.1, forward strand.
GACGACCGGATCGTTGCACTCGTGCTGCGTGGTGGAGGTCCGAAGGGATTTTGCGCAGGTAGTGATGTGCGGGCGTTGTACCAGCTCGCGCGTGGCGGACAGCGCGACGGTGAGAATGGCTGGCTGCAGTTTTTCATTGATGAATACCAGCTTAACCATGCACTGCACAGATTCCCGAAGCCGGTTGTCGCGCTGATGGATGGGGTCACGATGGGCGGGGGAATGGGACTCGGCCAGACCGCGCAGATCCGGATTGTGACGCCCCGCACGAAAATCGCAATACCGGAGACCCGCATCGGGATGGTGCCGGATGTTGGTGCGACCCGTTTTCTTGCGGCGATGCCGCTGGCGACCGAACTGTACGTCGGGTTGACCGGTATTACTCTGTCGGGCGCGGATGCAGTGGCATGCGGACTGGCAGACCTCTGTGTACCGGCCGAATGGCTCGACGACTTCGAGGGCCGGTTGGAGCGGATGATATTTGAGGGGGATGTGCTGCAGGCGCTGCGAGCAGCTTTTGCTCCGGAGGGTGTCAGGGGCATACCGAAGGCCACGTTGCCCGCGTACATGCCGTTGATCTCGCGACACTTCGACCGGCACGTGGGAATTGAGCAGATCGTGAGCACGCTCTCTGCCGAGCTTTCCCGGCACCCTCCGCAACCTGAAGCAGACTGGTTGCTCGCGACGCTCGACGCACTGACGCAATACTCACCAACGATGTTGATGGTCACGCGTGAGGCGCTGCTGCGAGGGCGCCAGATGACACTCGCAGAATGTTTCCGAATGGAACTCGGCATCGTCTCGCGAGCGATCGGGGAGGGGGAGTTTTGTGAAGGCGTGCGCGCGCATCTCGTTGACAAGGACCGCAAGCCCCGCTGGATTCCGGCGAAGCTCGTCGAGGTTCGTGCTGAGCGCGTACAGCATTTTCTGTCTTCGCCGTGGCGCAGCAGCACGCATCCGCTTGCCGGCTTGTGCGATTGACGTTGACAGGCGAACAAGGCCGTTATCACGGGGCGCGGGCGATACGTTGGGACTAGGGCGACAATGTAATGCGCCTGCCCCTGCCCCCTCCGGGGAGACGGGTAAAAAGAATGTTATCAAAGAGAACGGATGGACGATGCAATGAAGATTCTGGTAGCGGTCAAGCGGGTCGTGGATGCCAACGTAAAAGTACAGGCAAGGTCGGACGGGACTGGGGTGGACACGTTGAACCTCAAGATGTCGATGAATCCTTTCGACGAAATCGCGGTGGAAGAGGCAGTACGCCTGAAGGAGGCGGGCATCGCGACGGAGGTAGTCGCCGTGTCTGCGGGAATAGCGCAGGCACAGGAAACGCTGCGCACCGCGCTTGCAATCGGCGCGGATCGCGCCATCCTGATTGAATCAGACGAGGAGCTACAGTCGCTGGCCGTCGCGAAGCTGCTCAAGGCGCTGGTGGAAAAGGAGCAGCCTCAATTGGTGATCCTCGGTAAGCAGGCAATCGACGATGATTCGAACCAGACCGGCCAGATGCTGGCTGCCTTGGCCGATCTGCCGCAAGCCACCTTCGCTTCAAAGATCACGGTAGCCGACGGCCGTGCAACGGTTGCACGTGAAGTCGATGGCGGCGCGGAAACGCTGTTGCTGACGCTGCCCGCCGTCGTCACGACGGACCTGCGCTTAAACGAGCCGCGCTACGTCACGCTGCCGAACATCATGAAGGCGAAGAAGAAGCCGCTGGAAACGATCAAGCCTGAAGATCTTGCTGTGGACGTCACGCCGCGTCTGAAGACCCTCAAGGTTGTCGAGCCGCCGAAGCGTTCGGCAGGTGTGAAGGTCGCCGACGTGAAGACGCTGGTGGAAAAGCTGACCGTCGAAGCAAAGGTCCTGTAAGAATAAGGAATACAAATGACAATACTTGTGATTGCTGAACACGACAACGCAGTGGTGAAGGTTACTACGCTGAACACGGTGGCGGCGGCGCAGAAGGTTGGGGGGGACGTCCACGTTCTGGTGGCCGGGCACAATGCGCATGACGCGGCAGACGCGGTTGCGAGGATCGCTGGTGTGACGAAGGTTCTCCACGCCGACGCCCCCCAACTGGCAGCCGGGTTGGCGGAGAACGTTGAGGCGACAGTTTTACAGGTGGCACAGGACTACACCCACATCCTGGCGCCCGCTACGGCGGTAGGAAAAAATGTCGCGCCGCGCATTGCGGCGAAACTGGATGTTGCGCAGGTGAGCGATATCACGGCAGTGGTGAGCCCGGACACGTTCGAACGGCCGATCTATGCAGGCAACGCAATCGCCACCGTCCGATCGGCCGATCCGGTGAAAGTGCTCACGGTACGCACGACCGCTTTCGATGCAGTGGCAGCAGAAGGGGGAGCCGCCACAATCGAGAAGATCGGGGCGCCGGCCGATCGGGGATTATCGCAGTTCGTGAGCCGCGAGGTGACGAAGCTGGACCGTCCCGAACTGACGGATGCACCAGTTATCGTTTCGGGGGGGCGCGGACTCGGTAGCGCAGAGAACTACGCCACGGTGCTTGAGCCGCTGGCGGACAGACTAGGCGCAGCCCTCGGCGCATCACGTGCGGCGGTGGACGCGGGATACGTGCCGAACGATTATCAGGTGGGCCAGACTGGCAAGATCGTCGCGCCGCAGCTTTACGTCGCCGTCGGAATTTCAGGCGCGATCCAGCATTTGGCGGGGATGAAGGACTCTAAGGTCATCGTGGCAATCAACAAGGACGCGGAAGCAGCAATTTTCAGTGTGGCCGATTACGGATTGGTTGCAGACCTGTTTAACGCGGTGCCGGAACTTGTGCGCGCGCTGAGCTAAATCGGTGGCAGTTTGACAGGGCAAGCGCATCTGCGATCTAAAAGCATGGTTGACGGATGCGCCACTTCGTCTGTCCAAAGCCGAAAATGGCGCTCCGTGGTCGGGACACCCAGCTAAAATGCAAAGGACGTCCGGCAACGACAGAATGGGTGCGAGAAGTTTCAATATGGCATCGGGCCAGAAGCATATGGAACATCAGCCAGTGGACAGCCCGGGCTGTCGTCCAATCTCTCACGACACTCCAGTACCACACCTGCGCTGCGAGCTGCTGCCCCTGCCACGGCTCGTCCATCGGCTTTCACGGTAGAGGCCGAATGCGATGCCGTTGCCCAAAAACGAGTAGCGACCACTGGCGAGCATGACGCTGCGGCTGCAGGTACCGCCCGCACAACATGCAGTTACGTCGATCATCGCGCAGTGTACGACCAGCCAGTCATCGATAGTAGCCTGACACGCCCAAATGCTGTTCCGGCAAATTCTGTGTTTGCGGAAAGACCCGAGTTGTGGTTTCTGCGTGGTAATGCAATGGGTCACCGTTCCGCTCGAACCGGTGCTCCGCTGGGTAAGAGAGGAACTGCACAGACTCGACTCCGTTTCCGGTGGCTCGCACGTCAGATCCACATAGCGGGTCGAGCGTGCCGTAGTGGGCCAACGTCGGCGGGCTCATTGCGCAATGAGGCTGGCCAGACAGGTGCGTGCTGTAGTACTCAACATCCGAGCACGGCAGATTTCGGGAAACAAAGCACGCAACCGAGCTTCCCCCGGGCGTATCCGATGATTGCGAAATTGCCCGCATGAACAATCGCGTCGACTGCTGCTGCGATGAATTCCGCCGCGGTGTTGACCTCAAGCTGCGGCGAGAGCTCGTTCCCGCACCGGTAGTCGTCGGTGGGATAGTCGTTGAGTTCGACCTCATGCTGGACCTTGTCGAAGAGCGTGAGCACAACCGTGAGATTTCCTTTTCCGACATATCGGTGAGCGATTTTGCGCATGTTGGCATTAACGCCGAATATTTCGTGGATCGGCATGCCCGCACCTTCTGGTTTGTCGTCTGGTTCGGCGACCCATCCGCTCATCGGACCGTGCGAGTCACCGCGGTGACTCAATGACGCATCTGTCGCTACCTCGTGAAAAAAGTTGGAGAAATGCCCCGGCTTGTGCCAAAAAACCGGGTTCTTCGCCACGCCTCGCGCTGACGTACGACAAACGCAGAATATCTTTAGAACGTCGCGCTTCGCCACGCAATACACAAACAGTCCAAATAGTCTTTTTGAATATTGCGAGGCGGGCCAGAGCCGGATTCAGGTCAATAATCCATATGCCCGTGCCTTCGCAAGAGCTGCAGAGCGGTTACGAACGCCAAGCTTTTCGTAGAGGTTTCTGAGATGCCATTTAACGGTAGGAAGGCTAAGCGAAAGCTGGTCGGCCAAAGTCTGGTTGCTAAGACCTTCGTTCACCAAGCGCAGAAGTTGTGTTTCTCGCGCCGTGAGCGGTTGTAACTCGTCAACGGGTTCGGCTGTATGTTCAACCGGATGAGCGTTTTGGGAGACGGCTTGCCCATCCGAGTGAGTACAAATTTCGTGAAGCCGATCAAGAAAGCTGATTTCGGCTTGCCGGATCAACCCGAAATCACGAGCGCGAGTGTTGGCAATTACCTTGCCGACTTCCCGTTTGTACAGAATGAATGGATAGAGGAGTGAACCTGGGTGGGCGAGACTGATTGCGCGTGAAAGAGCACGGGCGGCTTCGCGCCCCCTTCCCGCGCGACTGTATGCGTCCATCGACGCAAGTAGGAGAGATACGCGGTCGCTTGTCCGGCCCTGGATGATCGCACTTCTCATTTCGGCATCGATTGTTTCATGGGCCTGCTTGAAGAAGCCCCCAGCAATCGTCAACTCAATACCTGCAAGCAACCAGTCGCCGCGCGCGCGCATCTCTGTGGCAGAAGTGTGGGTCGTCGATTGAAGGACGAGGTCTGCAAGTTCAATCGGGTCCACTTCGGATCCGGAATGTAAGCGACGTCGAATGCGCTGCGCGGTCAATATGGTCATGATACGCGGTGCGTATCGCCGGGCGATCTCGTCAAGAAATGCGTCTGTTGCATTGGAGAGATCCTTACCCGACCTGATCGCGACGCAGGCGCCGAGTCCAAGCTCTGCGGTAACAGGCACGCCATGATGGTTGACGGTCTGCATGCTGCGCATCATCGGGATATGCGCCGCGGAAAACAGGCCGAGGTCAGTCAGCACGCGAGCGTGCACGCTATCGATGATAGTGATCACGGAGGAGTTTTCGCCAAGCTCAGCTGCCACGCGCACTCGTACACTGCTCAGCAACCGGTCGGCAACATTCGGGCGCGCACGGGATAACTCAAGGATCGCGCGCAAAATGCCAATCCAGGCGCGAACGAACATGCTGTGAGATCTTTCGCTCGCACCCTCCGCAAAGTCCAGGTGCCTTTCGCCTTCCGACAGATCTCCGCGGTCTAGGGCCGCCATGGCGGCAACCGCAGCAACAGTTCCAACGCGAAGCGAGTCGTAGTGCTCGGCATTCTCCAGCCAGGCTAGTGCCTGAGCATGTGCGATGTCTAATACGTCGGTCGATACCGCAAGTACGATTCTCAGAAAGGAAAGGTCGGCGATTTCGTCCGGCTCAGCTGTAGGAAAAGGGGGGGCCTCTGAAATGCGCCGATCGAGTAAATCAAGAGCCCACTTTGCCTTTTCGTACTGCATCAGGTGACACAATGCCCAGACGTACCAGCCCTGTGCCTGGAGGGGCAGATGTCCTCCCAGATCCAGCAAAGTCTCTGACCACTCTGCAAAGATTGACATCTGCCCGCAATCCGCGGCGACATGCCGCGCAATGCGTCCAATCAGATTTTCTGCCAACTGGACGTCCGGAGCCCGCAGCGCACTCCCCAAGGCCGAGACGTAGTCTTTCTGATCAGAGTACCATCGGGCCGCCCGCTTCAGCACCTCCGTGCGCCGCTTAGTGGGCATTCGTTCTCTGGATTCCTGCAGTAGGTGCTCACGAAGAAGTGTGTGCAAACGAAACCATCGGCGTCCTCCTCCGACCGCAAAAATCAACAGGTTACGTTGAAGGAGGTCGTCGAGCCAGTCGCGTGCATTCAGGTTACCGGTTATGAATTCTGCGAGGTCCGCGTTGAATTCACGCACGAGGGCAATCTCCATCAGGAAATGTACGCGAGCGGGATCGATAATAGCCAGAACCCGTTCAGTTAGAACACGGGAGATATCCTTCTGATCACCACTGAAATCACGTAGAGGCCTTGAGATAAAGCCCCCTGATGACATGGACTGCGCGAATTGGCTCTGTTCGGAGTAGAGAACCTGCGCCAACCGCACCGCTGCGGGCCATCCCTCTGTATGCGCTTGTATATCGAAAATGGTCCGGTCGTCGGGTCCAGTGAGTCCCGACTTCGTGAACAGTTGCTTGGTCTCGTTCCGGTCAAAGCCGAGTTGCTCTGTGCCCAGCATCAAGCCATCTACTTCAAGCTTCATCCGGACGAAATCAATCGGAAGATTTCTCACACTGGAGACGACTAGGTGCACATTGGGCACCCGATGAAAAGTCAATCGTTCGACAAACACCGCAATCAACGGGTCTACGCACACATCCAGATTGTCGATAAACAACACTGTTCGCCCACGCAGTCGGCTCAGGTCAGTCACGATCGCCTCCATGGCATGACCGGCATCGATCATATCCACGCGGTCGGAGATCGCACTGACCAACTGCATATCGCCTTTATCTCCCATTTGTCCAGAGGCGACCATTGCTTGCCGAAGCAGCGCAAAAACGGAGCGGACGTCCCGCTCGCGTTCGTCGAGAGTGAGCCAAAAACAGCGCTCGCCACTTGAGCAGAGCCAGCGGTGGATCGCACTTAACAAAACCGTTTTTCCATAACCCGGAGGGGCCGTCACGACTGTAAGCCGGGGAAGGGACCGGGAGCGTAGCGATGCGAGCGCACGGGTCGGTACGTATTCAAACGCGAAATCTGGCGGGGAAAAGCGCCCGTGCGACCAATTTTTCCAATTCATTGGATGGGGTACTACCTGACCTACGACGTTTAACCTGGCTGCCGAAATTGAGCACGGTCCCGCCCGCATTTTGCGTCCACCCATTCTGGCTCAAGCGAGCCATGGGCAGGCCCTTCGGTCGAGACATTCAACTTTTGGCAGGTCTCCTTTATCTTTTGCGACGCACAAAACCTGGAGTCAGGTGCGTCATCCAAATCCTGTGCTCCAGATTTTGAACGCATGACGCGCATTCGTGGCCTCGGGTTTGTCCTAGGCGTCAACCTATCCTTTGGGATGGGGATATTCATCACGAACAAGGTTTTAATTCATTTGTAACGGATGCAAAACTGGATAGCACAAAAGCATGCATCGTTTTTCGGTACACCATTACGGCGAAACGTTGATGTGGGGATAGGCTACGAACAATCAGGTTGCGGCTTTTGCGCTTTGCCACGTGGTTGATCAAATTGCAGTGCGGGCGCTGCAAGTCCCGGGGAACGACAGGCTTGCGCAAGAGCGTCTCGTGCCAGCAGTTTCGGCCCAGCATCGTCACATGCCATGCTGGGAGGCACCTGAAGCGTAGTTGAGCGCGGAACAGTATATGGCGCGCAAGCGATAGAACAACAAAAGATATTGACGTACCAGATATTTACAGCTCAATATTTTTTTAAACAAACAGAGCGGCATGTTTGTTTGTAGAAATTTCAACCGATCTCAACTGGAGCGAGACGATGAGACTTGAAGGCAAGGTGGCGATCGTCACCGGTGCGGCAACCGGTATCGGCAATGCAATCGCACGGGCCTATGTGGCCGAAGGTGCAAAGGTTGTGATTGCAGACCTGAAAGGGGCGGAGGCAGCGGCATCTGAACTTGGCGAGGGCGCTGCGCTGGGTCTTTACGCCAACGTCGCCGATCCGCACAGCACCAGACAAATGGCGTCCGCTACCGTCGAGCGGTTTGGCAAGATCGATGTGTTGGTCAACAATGCCGGCATTTTTACGGGCCTCAACGGTCTTCCGATGGAAGGGATCGCGGTCGAGGACTGGGACAAACTCTACGCTGTCAACGTCAAGGGTCCGTGGCTTTGCACGAGCGCAGTCTCGGCGGCGATGCGCGAGGGCGGTGGCGGCAAGGTCATCAATATCGCCTCGGTCATCGCACACGTCGGAGTTCCGTTCATGCTGCACTACGTCTCGAGCAAGGGTGCAGTAGCGGCCATGACCCGTGCTATGGCGCGTGAGTTTGCCGCCACGAAGGCGGGGATTACGGTCAACGCGATCTCTCCGGGCTATACCCACTCTGCAAACGCCGTGGCCAACATGCAGCAGCACGAGCAGTTCGAAGGCGTCTCAGCTCAGATGCGCACGATCGAGCGGCCGCAGGTGCCCGCAGATATTGCCGGCGCAGCGCTCTGGCTCGCCAGCGGTGAAGCGTCCTATGTCAACGGGCAGAACATCATCGTGGACGGTGGCATTTTCATGAGCCTCTGAAATCCTGCCTGACGTTTCGCTAACGAGAACTATTGCGGAGACAACCCCATGAATGCAAACTCAAAACATGCAGCGGATCCGACTAGGCTCCGTAACCAGAATCTGATTGGTGGCCAGTGGAAAGCCGCGCTTTCCGCGCAGACGATCCTCGTCGAGAACCCCGCGAACGAAGAGATCATCGCGCAAGTCCCGAGAGGACAGCAGGAGGATATCGACGAGGCAGTGAAAGTTGCGCGGGCGACGTTCGAGTCGGCCGCGTGGCGCAAGATTCGTCCGATCGACCGCGGCCGTATCCTGGAGAATATCGCGCGCAAAGTTGAGGAGCACGCCGATGAACTGGCGTGGCTGGAGTCTCTGGACACTGGCAAGGCGATCTCTTTCGCCAAGGTCATCGATCTTCCCTCGACCGTTGACGTTTTCCGTTACATGGGCGGCTGGTGCTCCAAGCTGGGCGGTACGACTCCGCCGATCTCTTTTGATGGAAAGGAATATCACGCCTACACGCGTCGCGAGCCGGTGGGCGTGGTCGGTGCGATCACTCCATGGAACTACCCGCTCGCACTGGGCGCGTGGAAGATCGCGTCAGCGCTCGCCGCTGGCTGCACGATGGTGCTGAAGCCCACCGAGCTCACGCCGCTCAGTACGCTCCGGCTGGCCGAACTGTGTCTTGAAGCGGGATTACCGGAAGGGGCGCTAAACATCGTCAATGGTTACGGTCACGAGGCCGGCGAGGCGCTCGCGCGGCACGCCGACGTCGACAAGATCACGTTCACGGGATCAACGGTCGTGGGCAAGAAAATTGTCGAGTACGCGCTCGGCAACATGAAGCGCGTGACGCTTGAACTCGGCGGCAAATCACCGAGCATTGTGTTCGCCGATGCCGATCTCGACCAGGTGGGGCTTGGTGCCGCCCTCGCAGTGTTCTTCAATTCCGGTCAGATCTGTTTTGCAGCCAGCCGTCTGCTCGTCCAGGACCGCGTCTACGACCAGGTCGTCGAAGCCGTCGCTGCCGTGGCATCGCAGTTCAAGGTGGGCAACGGGCTGGAGGCCGACACGATGCTCGGACCTCTCGTCTCCCGCAAGCAGCAGGAGCGGGTGCTCGGCTACGTGCAATCCGGCATCGAGCAGGGCGCAAGCCTCGTCTATGGCGGCCAGACGGTCGGCGACAAGGGCTATTTCCTGCAGCCTACGGTATTCGCCGATGCCGATCAGTCGATGAAGATCGTTCAGGAGGAAATCTTCGGACCAGTGGTGAGCATCGTCCGCTTCAAGGACGAGGAGGAAGCCATTCGACTTGCCAACGATACCACGTACGGACTGGCCGCCAACATCTGGACGCGTGACGTCAAGAAGGCGCATCGCGTGGCCCACCGCCTGCAGTCCGGGTCGGTATGGATCAATTGCCATGGCGTCATTGACCCGGCCGCGCCGTTCGGCGGGTTCAAGCAGTCGGGCTGGGGCCGTGAGGTGTCGAAAGAGGGACTCGCTGCCTACACGGAAACCAAAACAGTTTGTGCGTTGCTCGATGACTAACAAGCCGATACGTTGGCTCGACCAATTGTATTCAGGAGGATGAGGAGACTGATCATGTGGGATTACATCAAGTACTATTTCGCGCCGCTCGTCCAGGTGCTGGCGATCTGGGGGTTCTATCAGGGGGGCAATTTCACGTGGATTGCGATCGGTGCGTTTCCCGTGATCGCGGTTCTCGACGCGCTACTGCCGCTCGATCTGTCTGAGCGCAGGATGAAAAGTCACTTCTGGGCCTATCTGCCGGTCTGGATTTCAACACTTCTGCTGCCGGTCATGTATTTCGTTTTCGCATGGTCGGTTGGCCATCATCAGTTGAGCGGGTGGCAACTGGCCGGTGGCGTGGCGGGGCTGGCGTGGCTGTCGGTGGTGCCGGGTGTGCCGGCAACCCATGAGCTGTATCACTCGCGCGGGCGCCTGGCGCGATTTGCCGGACGCTACGGGCAGATTGCATTTCTCGACACCATGCGAATGGAAGTCCATGTGGTGGGTCACCACCGGGATGTCGGCACCGCCGAGGATTGCGACACCGCGCGCCGGGGCACCAACCTGTACAGCTTCGTCGCGCGGTCTATGTTCGAGTCGACCCGGCTCGAATTGACGCTGGATTCCGACACGTTGAAAAAGCGGGGGTACTCGCGCTGGTCGATTCGGCATTCGCTTTGGCGAGCTATCCTGGCCGTCGTCGTATTCCTTGCGATCATCCACGGAATCGGTGGCACCAAGGCAGCGGGTTTGTGCCTGATTGCCATGGTGATCGCGCGGTTCTGGGTTGAGGCATTCAACTATTACCAGCACTTTGGACAGATCCGAGTAGTTGGCACACCTATTGAAAATCGGCATGTCTGGAATCACTACGGCACGCTCTCCCGCCTCTACGCGTTCGAAATCACCAATCACGCTGATCATCATCTTAATTCTTATATTCCGTACTACAAACTGGTACCGGACAGGCAAGCGATCATCATGCCGAGCATTATCGTCTGCTTCCTCTCGGGCTTTGTTCCCCCGCTGTGGTACGGCTGGATCATCAAACCCGCCTTGCGACGCTGGGACAACGAATACGCCTCCCAAGCAGAGCGACGTCTGGCCATGGAGCAGAACCGGAATGCGGGTTGGGACGACTGGTTCGAAGAACCGCCGAGCAAACCAGGCAAGCCGAACACGACAGCCTGGGCCAGTAGCTGACCGCGTACTGAAGGGAGACCTCTGTGACTACGAACGCAAGCTTCATGCGGAGCGAGACGCGCGATATCCAGCGTCAAATGATCGGGCACGGCATGCTGATTCTTCTGGTCGGGATGCTGGCCGGAATCGGCTTGCTGGTCAGCCTGATCGGCGGGGTGGAAATATGGCCCGGGAAGCTCCTGTCGGTGCATCTGCCCGGCAAAGGCAATAGCTGGGTCCGCTTTCATATCGGACAACTGCTTAACGCTTTCCTAGTCGTGCTGGTCGCGCTGGTATTGCCCGTGCTTGGCATCGAGCCCAGGCTCGCCCGACGTCTCGGATGGCTGATCGTCGGAACGGGCTGGGCGAATACGCTCTTCTACGCGGCGGCCCTGTTTGCACCAAACCGTGCGCTCACCTTCGGGAGCAACCGCCTGGGGGATGCGAACCTCGCTTCCCTTATTGGACTTGTGCCTAGTCTGGTATTTGCCGTCATTTCCATCGTCGTAGTTGTCATATTGGCTGGACAGTCGTTTCGACGTCCTGCATGGCCAGCGACACAGAATATTAGTGGTGTTTGATGCGAGACTTCCTAAAATCCGCTTTTGGCAGATCGAAGCCAAAGCAGCTCCGAATCCTGCCCCAGGATGTGACGATCGAGCTCGGGCAAGGGCAGACGCTGCTTGAAGCTGCGCTTGCCAATGGCATTCCCTATCCGCACGAGTGCACCGTTGGCACCTGTGCGTCCTGCAAGACCCGTCTGAAGCAGGGGCGGGTACGCGAAGCGACGCCTTTTGGATACACGCTCTCAAAGGACGAACTCGACGCGGGCTACATCTTGGCCTGCCAGGCGGTTCCGAAGGATGAATTGACGGTTGTCGAGATCGATTCCTCGGCCGCAGATCTGCCGCCTCCCGAGAAATACACCGCCAACATCATCGCGACCGAGCCGCTCACGCACGACATCATGAAAGTGACAGTACAGACAGACCGGGCAGTCAGCTATGCCGCCGGGCAGTACGCGAATCTCAGCAAGGCCGGCGGTGGGCGGGCGCGCTCGTATTCCTTTGCAACGGCGCCGCAACGCAAAGGCAGGACAGTCCTCGAGTTCTATATTCGCAAGGTACCGGGCGGTGAATTCACCGAATCGCTCTTTGAAGGGGGGCTCAACGGGGTGTCTCTCGAAATGGAAGCTCCGCTCGGTACCTTCCATCTGCGTGGCGGTGATTCGCGCATGGTATGCGTCGCGGGGGGAAGTGGCCTGGCGCCGCTGATCAGCATACTCGAGCATGCACGGGGCAACCGTATCAGGCGCGATTGCACGCTCCTGTTCGGCGCACGGACCCAGGCCGACCTCTACCAGCTTGAGGCAATCGGGGCCATCGCCAGCAACTGGCAAGGAGATTTCCGTTTCATCCCGGTCCTCTCTCACGAGTCACTGGACAGTGATTGGAAGGGGGCAAGGGGGTTGGTCACCGACCATATCGCTCCGGCATTCTGCGAAGGGGGCGAAGGTTACCTGTGCGGGCCACCGCTCATGATCGACGCGGCCATCGCCAGCCTCGGCAAACATGGGATACCGGTGGATAGGGTGTTCTACGACAAGTTCACCGACAGTCGAGACCATTAATTACTAACCGATCTCGACAAAAAAAGCGAAGATTCGGAGGAGACAGGTCATGAAGAGGAAATATGTTGCCGCGGCGACAGGGTGTCTCGTTGCTGCACTGTGGGGTGAGAAGGTCTGGGCGACCGATGCATTCAATCTGCTCGGTCACGGTCCGATTTCCATCGGCATGGGCGGAACGGCGGCTGCCTACGATATTGGTCCAGCGGGCATGATGTCCAACCCGGCCACGTTGACGTTCATACCGGAAGGAACCTACTTCCTTATCGGCGCTGATATGGTCTCTGCGGACCTCAAGGTAACCAGCACGGCGACCGGCGAAACGGCAAACTCGTCCAGTCGCGGGAGAAACAACGGTCCGTATTTCGGGCCGGAGTTCGCCGTTGTCTGGCGAAGGGACCGCATTGCACTTGGCGTCGGGGCCTATGCAACCGACGGTGTCGGCACGCAGTATGGCACCGACAGTTTTCTGTCCCGCACAGCTACCAACAAAGTCGACACTGGACTGGATGTGTTTTCCAGATTGCTGGTCATGGACATCCCGTTCTCGATAGCGTACAAGGTCACTGACAAGCTCACCGTGGGCGGATCGGTCGATGCCGTCTGGACTTCGGTGAACCTGGGTCTGCTGCTCGATACGACCCAGATCGGGGCGCTCGCCACGCAGGGACGCCTTTCCGGTGGCCTCGTCCCTGCGTTGCTGGGGATACCTCAACTCTCGGGCGGATACCTTAATTTCAATAACGGACAGATCGCTGGAGGGGCAGCCTCGGCGTGGGGCGTAGGAGGGAGGCTTGGCCTCACTTACGCGGTCAATCCGACGACTACGGTGGGTCTTGCTTACCAGTTCAAGACAGCAGTGGGTGACCTCTCCGGACATTCCACGCTGACTGCCGTAAGTGCGGTGGCCGGCAATATCCCGTTGAGTGGTACGGTCCGGTTGCATGATTTCCAAATGCCCGCCTCTTTCACGGCCGGTGTCAGTCACGACTTCACCGACAGGCTCATGGTTGCCGTGGACTATCAGCGTGTGTTCTGGTCCGGCGCAATGAAAGACATTCAGGTCGGATTCACGCAGGATGGAACGGGGCAGACGCTCAAACTCGCGCTGCCGTTTGACTACCGGGACACCAACGTGCTTTCGATTGGTGTCCAATACCGATACAACGAAAGCTGGACGTTCCGCGCGGGCTTCCACTATGCGCAGGACGCGACGCCCGACGGCGGGGTGATGGCAATTCTGCCTGCGACGCCCACGACCAATGTGACAGCAGGTACTTCGTATTCGTTTAGCCAAAATACAAAGCTGGATATCGCCTTGGCGTATGGATTTCCCAAGACCTTTACCAATGTGAGTCTGCCGGACACCAGTGTGCCGATCAAGGTAAGGCACTCGCAGATCGCGGCGTCGTTCGCGCTTACAAAGCGTTTCTAGGGCTCTTGCCGAGGATTGGCTATTGGACGCCGCGATCAGCGAGTTGATCGGCAAGGGCTACGCATAATTTTGAGGTCGACGAGGTCGCAGCCACGGCCAGCGTATCACGCGACGCACAGACCCATCATTTCCCGACCAAGGAAGCACTCGTTCTGGCGGCGCTCCAGCGGCTTTACCAAACGTCGACCGCGGCAAGCATGACGCTGATCGAGGGCCTGGAGTCGGGCGACGTTGTGCTGGATGCGCTGATGTGGGATTCGGCCAGTTTCTATCTGGGCCGAATTTCATCATTGCCGTGTCGCTCCTCAATCTTGGCGATCACGAACCCGGGCTGAGGCAGAAGGTCCGCGCGATGTCGCGCAATCACCGGCTACCGGTCGAGAAGGTCATGATTGCAGGAGTTGCTGCGCTCTGGCCTAGCCGAAGAACCGGCGAAGACGGTGCTCAACATTACCCGGGCGTCTACCGCGGTATGGTGATGCGCAAGTTTCTGCGCAACGATCCCGAGTACACGCGCTTTACCACGGAGCATTGGTCGAAGATCGCCCGTGCGTAGCTCAACCTGAATGTCCCCTGACGGTAGCCTGCGAGCGCATAAACGCAGCCCTCCTGCACAAACTATTCCCCTCTTATTCGACGCCCACTGCGCAGTCCACCGGGGTAGCTGCTGTATCTGCATCATTTCACGGACAAACCCATGCGTCTCTGGCTTGATCTGCTCGGCGTAGAAATTCGTTATGTCGACACGAAGAATTTTGGAACGATCCCGCATTACCAAGGGCGGGAAAGGCAATCCGGAAACGCTCATCCTCCGGCGCGGCATCAACGGTCATCTCGAATCTTACGCGAAGAAACTAACGGAACATTAGCTCCGCATAACGAAATAAAGCCAAACCGCAATGCCTCGACTAATGGCCTTTAGTCGAGGCACTCCGGACAGATTTTCCGGCGACCTGCAGACAGTGCGAATCGAAGAGGCCAGAAGAGAAGCAGATAGTTAAGGAGACAAAGGAGTTATCAACAAATAAGTGGACTCTCTTCAGCCGCAGAGGCATGTGTGCAACCGTATGCACAACAGATCACTAATGATGTGGAACGTACCGAAAGAACAGGTCGCGGCTTCTGATAGCCAGGGTCGTCACGGGTAGTAACACATGAGGTAATGCATGACACTACAAACATACTTGTCTGTTTGTATAAGTTAAATTTCGGTTAATGGTTCGCCGTCTGGACTGCAGCATCAGGAGCTGAATGTCGCGGATGGCAGGGGTGGGCAGGAGACAACTGGAGGCAACGATGAAAGAAATTGCGAAGACGGGTGGACCTTGCTCGGGGCTTCGGGTGCTGGAGTTGGGTTCCATGGTGTCGGCACCATTGGCGGGGCAGATTCTGGCAGACATGGGGGCGGAGGTTATCAAGATCGAACCGCCTGAAGGCGATCCCATGCGCAAGGTTGGCCCGTTTCATAAGGAAATGGGGGCGCTCTTCATGACCGTAAACCGGAACAAAAAGAGCGTCGTACTGAACCTGAAGGTACGAGGTGATCTGGAAGTCGCACAGGAACTGGCGCTGTCATCTGATGTCCTGATTCATAACATGCGTCCTCGTGTAATGGATCGGCTTGGTCTTGGATACGAGACCCTGCAAATCACCAATCCGAAGTTGATCTATACGTCGATTTCTGGTTTTGGGGAATCGGGGCCCTACGCGTCGAAACCCGCCTATGACCATGTTCTCCAGGGGATGACAGGGGTAATGTATCTCCAGGGACGCGGCGGGGCGCCGGAGCCGATCCGCAACCTGATGGTGGACAAGTCAACCGCGACAATTACGGCTAGCGCAATTCTGGCCGCATTACTGCACCGGGAGCGCAGCGGTGGCCAAGGGCAGCGTATCGACGCATCGTTGTTGAATGCGTTTTCGTGGTTCGGGCTCACAGACAATATTGGAAACTATACGTTCCAGACGTCGGGCGCGCAGAAAGCACCTGCGCTCGACATTCATCACCCGCTTCGGACGAGCGATGGATGGGTGATTGGGCATATCCAGACTGACGACCAGTTTGCCGCCGCCTGTCGGCTATTCGGCCGGGAGGATCTGCTCGGAGATGAGACATGGAAGTCCGCAGCAAGGAGAATTGCGCGAAATGGCGACATGTGGCGAGAACTCGGTCGCAATGCGATCACAGTGACGCGCGCAGAAGTCCTGCAGCGCGCCGAAATGGAGGGCGTGGCAATCGGCCCGATTTATACACTCGAAGAGTTTTTTGAAGACCCACAAGTCAAGACTAGCAATGTCTATGTCGATCACGGGGATCCAGAGTTTGGAGTCATCCGTCAGATGAATTTCCCCGTACGTTTCGGCCGTTCAAAAATAGACGTTGCAGCGCGAGCGCCGCTGCTCGGAGAACACACCGAGGAGATTTTGCAGAAATCGAAGCGCGAACCCACGAAGCCTTGAACGAGACACGGTGATACCCACTTTGATACGAGCTGGGACGCTGAGGCATCGCAAACGATGCTGACCTGCGTCGTAAAGCAGACTTGAACTGCGTCGTGCAGGAGAATAGGAGAGAAACTTGATTACGTTCGATTTGAGCGAGGAACAGGAACTCGCTCGTAACGCGATGAGAAGCTTCGCGCAGGTAGAATTGCGCCCACTCGCACAGAGGCTGGACAGGGAGGCTGTGACTCCCACGTCGACCCTGAATGCCCTGTGGTCGACTGGCCTTGTACAGATGCAAGGGGGAGAGGAGAAGCGGCGGTGCTCTATTCTCAATGCACTTGTGCTCGAAGAGATCGCCGCGGCCGATGCGACACTCGCACTTGCGCTCGCGGCGCCGGTTGCCTTTACCCAGGTCATCATCGACCAGGGATCCCCAGAGCAGCGGGAAACGCTGCTGCCATTATTTCAGGGCGACACGTTTCATGCGGCTTCCATAGCGTTGATGGAACCGCATTTCGCCTCAGACGTGTCATCACTAACAACCACCGCTGTGCGCGACGGCGATGGGTGGCGACTGAAAGGACGCAAAACATTGGTACCGCTGGCCTCCGGTGCCAGTCATTTTCTCGTCATCGCTCAAGCCGAGGGAGAGCGAGCGGCCTTTATCGTGAATTGTGACGAACCCGGTGTCAGCGTCGAGACGCCGGTACCGACGGTTGGCCTTCGGGCGCTCGGAATGAGCGACGTAGTGTTCGACGGCGTATCCATTCCTCATGCGGGACGCCTTGGGGAAGATTCTGGCTCAAACGTTCAACGCATAGTAGACGCGTCACGTGCCGGACTTGCTGCGGTTATGACAGGTTTGTCGCGTGGTGTCATGGAGTACGTTATCCCGTATGCAAAGGATCGAGTTGTGCATGGCTCAGCGCTTGCGAGCAAGCAGTCGATAGCATTCCGTATCGCCGATATGCACATCGATGTAGCAGCTATGCGCTTGATGGCTTGGCGAGCAGCGTTCGAACTCGGGAATGGAAGGATCGCCACGCGCACGTCCCAGCTCGCGTATACCTATGCGGCAAGTAAATCAATGTCGATCGCAGACGAAGGTTTGCAGATCTTCGGTGGCCATGGGTTCGTACGAGAGCATCCGATCGAAATGTGGTATCGAAACGCCCGCGCAATCTCGATGCTCGAAGGCGTAGCCGGTGTCTGAAAGCGACCAAGGAGATAAACGTGATTGATTTTACCCTCACGCCTAGAGACGAGCATTTAGTGAGCATTGCTCGTGAAGACGCAGAAATTGCTCGCAAGTATGCGCGCTACTACGATCAGCATCACGATGAGCTTGAGCCAGTCGAACTTCCTGAAGCCGCAGGGCGATCCGATCCTTATCTAGAGCTCGAGGCGGATTCGACAGGGACAAGTGGACCGATCGTTACGCAAGCGTTGCTTCATCTGGAATATCCCGACGTGCGCATGAGGCGCGACGCGAATCGATTTCTCGGGACAAAGATTATCAAGTACGTAGGGACGCCTGATCAAATCGAACGTTTTGGCGACAAACTGCTCTCAATTGCCATTTCGGAGCCTGGCGCGGGGTCCGATCCTCGAGCAATGGTCGGAAACGCACGATACGACGAGGCCACAGATGAATGGATCTTAAATGGCGAGAAGATTTATTGTTCGGGTTTCGGAGAGGCGGCCGGCGCAGTTGTGATGGTCAAGGGACCGACCGACGAGCGCGGAAATCGCCCGTTCTGCTCGTTTGTTGTGGAGAAGGAAACCCCCGGTCTGCAACTCCTTGGTCAGGTTGACAAGATGGGCATGCGCGCATGGGATACGGCGGATTTTGTGCTTCAGGACTGCCGCGTGCCTTCGCGGAACAAGCTCGATGCTGACTTCAAGCGCATGCTTATGGTCTTTAACGGGTCGCGTGCAATGATCACGGCCTTCGGCCTCAAGACTGCACGCAATATCCTCGCCGCAGTGCGGGAAAATCTCCTTGAGTCTGGGCAGACGATCAACTACGAGCAAGGGCGCAACTCGAGGTCCGCGGTCCAGGATCGACTGATTGCGCTCGAAGCACTCCATGACGCCACGGAGTTGACGATTCTGCACGCCAAATGGCAGGAGCAACGCTACGGAGTTACCCACGAAGGAACGATGGTAGAGGCATCAATGGCTAAGGCCTTGGGGGGGAGCGCCACTCGACGCATTACTCAGGAATCCATGGAGTTGCTTGGGCCACTGGCAATGACCGAGGCAAACCTCGCGGAGAAATGGTTCCGCGACGCCCGAATATTCGACATTTTTGAAGGGGCGGGCGAGATCAACCGGCTGATTGTGGCCAGATGGCTGCTGGGGTATTCCAGCAAAGAGCTGAACTAAAGGTTGCTTGATGCGACGAGACTTCGGTCAAAGTTGTTAAGCGCGTATTCACGATGCTGGCCGGACGGCCAGCATCGTGAAATGCGCGGTGATCCTTCTGCTTGGTTCGTGCGATCTCTGCGTCGAAAGGGACTGCGCAGGCGGCGACGGCTAGACGAAGACGATACCGGCTGGCCGCACCACAATCCCCCTGCGGACGCCGTGAAAGGTGCATGTGCGATCAGCGAACTTTACGATAGCAACCGCTGCACACAATCTGGCCATTGTGCTCGAGCAATGGTATGAGCGCCACCTGCACAAAGCCCTGATATACCGCTCGCCTCGCGAATTTAGACTCGCTGCGGCGTCACTAATCCAAGAGTGTCCGCGTGTCCTTAGTTATAGGCGCAGCTCCAGCGCTCGACTCGGTAATCCGTGCGATGGACTAAGCTGGTACCGAAACGAATTCCAAGCACAAAAGGAAGGCGCGCGACGGCCCGCCGTAGACGCAGTATCGCGCTGAACGTCGGCATACGTGATACCCTCGCATCCGTTGAGTAGTCCGCTATAGGTATTCACCGTTGGAGGGGAATATTCGATGTCTCAGATTGCAGGGAATACTCGTACGTGACCGTAAGTCTTAGTTTCCCGCTTCGCGGGATCCACACTACCAAAATCGGCGCAATTGATTAGAGGACTTTCAGTCGAATAGCGGGTTCCATGGTAATCGTGAAGATATTCCAGAGGACATTCAATCCATACTGCGATACCTCTGAAGACGTTGGAATTTATTTCCGTAAACGGTTCAGTCGGCACGAATTTCAAGATTTGGTTCGGCTTTGGCCATTGCACTCCTGAACGCCGGACGGTTTACCACACGCCGCAGATAGGCGCTGAGGTTCGAATAGGACGACAGATCGACTGGAATGAATGCGCGCATCCCTGTAAGTGGAAACATTATCATGATGTCGGCGATGGTAAAGTCGGTACCAGCTAGCCATAGATGACCGTCGGCGAAATAGGCCTCAAGCGCATCAAGGTAGCGAACGGCACGATCCCTCATGATTCCGGCTATAGCGCCCCCACCCCCATCCATCAACACCATCAAACTCGGCATCAGCGAGCCATTGGCAAAGTGATACCAATAGAGAAAGCGTGCGAAATCAGGATGATCAGCATGTAATTTAAGCCGACCGTCACCGTGCTTCGCAACTATATAGTCGATGACGGCGCCGGATTCGGCGAGTGTCAGCCCGCCATCCGTGATGATCGGCGCAGTACCCGAAAGATGCAGCGCCTTGTAAGCCGCCGGTGCGAGGCGTGTCACTGGATCGCGATCGTAGCGCACTAGTTCATATGGAATGTCAAGTTCCTCGCATAGCCATACAATCCGTTCCGATTGAGAACTACCTAGATGGTGCACCGTCAACATAATCTTGTCCCTTTATGAAATTTAAGTGAGCGCCTCTGGAATACTGCAACCAACCCGCCAAACTGAACGCGCAAATCGGCAATCGCAGCCTCGTCAGCAGCCCCCGACAAAAGCATCGTCGGTACTTTCTCGGCGACCGAACGAAGGGCTCGCTTCTTCATGTTCAGGTGGATCAGCAAGCGGCGCTCATCGCGAGCATCATTTACCCGGCGAATTAGCCTCGCTCGTTAGTCCTTTTCAGAGGCGGTGTCGACGTGCCGCTTATGAAGTGAAGCTTAAGTCCAAGCGATCCAAACATCTGGCTGGCTTTCACAGCACCAGAGACTTCGGCTAATCATACTCGCGTGCACGTGATATTGCCGTTGAGATCGCATTTCGCCGCAAATGACCTAGTAACTGAAATGTCGGCCTAGCAGGCTGTCGAAATAGCTACCGCCGCCGTCATCGGCGCGGGGGCGGCAAACGTTCAAGCAAGGGAACGGACAATGCCGAGACCGAAACGATGCGCGGAGCGGACGGCTACACCGAGGCGATGTTCACAATGGCGAAGCTGGATGACTTCGCGACTGCTAACCACCCCCCTGCGCCCGATTCGTATCTGGCTGAACGACGCGCTCAAGCGTATGGACCCGTTGTTCACACGCATGTACGAGAGTGACGCGAAGGGTGGCCGCCCGAGCATCGCCCCAGAGAAGCTGATTCGCGCGTTACTGTTGCAGGTGCTGTATTCGATTCGAAGCGAACGCATGCTGATGGAGCAAATCTCCTACAACATGCTGTTTCGGTGGTTTGTCGGCCTTTCGATGTGGGACCACTCGACCTTCAGCAAGAACAGAGACCGGTTGCTCGAGCACGACGTCATCGTGGCGCTGTTCAACGAGACGATTGAGGCGGCGCATGCGCGCGGTTATCCGTCGGGCGAGCATTTCAGCGTGGACGGCACGCTGATTCAGGCGTGGGCTGGACACAAGAGCTTCGTGCGCAAGAACAAGTCGGATGACGATACGCCGCCCGATGGTGGTATGCGCGAGCGCGAGAACTGGCACGGCGAGAAGCGTAGCAACGAGACGCACGAATCGAGCACGGACAGTCAGGCGAAGCTGTTTCGCAAGAGCCGGCGCACCGGTGTGCTGCTTTGCTACATCGGACACCCGCTCACGGATAACCGGCATGGCCTGGTGGTGAACGCGCAGGTGACGCAGGCCAGCGGTACGGCAGAACGCGACGCTGCGGCTCAAATGCTCGAGGACGCTGCACAGGTTGCCAGCGCCCCCATTACTGTGGGGGCCGACAAAAACTACGACACGGCGGGCTTCGTGGCGAGTTGCCGCGCCAATCATGTAACGCCGCACGTAGCGCAAAACGACGGGCGCGCGGGTGGCTCGGCGATTTGACCTGCCCCCTGCAAACAGGGCCAGCCGGAGTCTAGTAAAGTTCGTTTTCGGAGAAGAAGACGAACATGAAGAGGCGCTTTACGGAACAGCAAATCATCCGATCTCTGAAGGAAGCCGAGGCCGTTATGCCGGTCAAGGAACTGTGCAAGAAGCACGGGTTCAGTGACGCGTCGTTCTACAACTGACGCGCGAAGTTCGGCGGCACGGAGGTCTCGCAAGCCCGCCGGCTCAAGGACCTCGAGGTGGAGAATGCCCGGCTGAAGAAGCTGCCGGCCGAAGCAATGCTCGATATGGAAGCGTTGAAGGTCGTCGTCAAGGGAAAGCCCTGAGCCCGCAAGCCAAACGCGAGGCAGTGTCGGCGATTCGGGAGAAGGTCAACCTCTCCGAGCGCCGCGCCTGCCGGCTTGTCGGGCTTTCTCGCAGCGTGCTACATTACGACGTGAAGCCGGACCACTATGTTCTGGACCCGCGCGATGGTTCGAACATCGTTGAGACGATTCAGAAGGAAAGCGGTGGCGCTGTGAGATTCGGCTTGGACACGACTGGTATTCCGGCAGTGATCGGACAGGCCGTAGGCTGTGTCGTTAGCGGTGGTGCTGTTGGGATGGTCGGAGTTCCCGCGCCTCAAAGCCAGTTCCCGTTCACGCCGCTCGAGTTGTTGATGAAGCAGGTCTCGTTGCGACCGATCAGTGAAGGTGATTCGAACCCGAAGACGTTCATTCCTGAGATGATTGAAATGTACAAGAAGGGCGTCTTCCCGTTCGACAAGCTGGTGACAAAATTCGAGTTTTCCGAGATCAATGAAGCGATGCATGCGGCAGAAAGCGGTGCCGTAATCAAGCCGGTCCTCGTATTTTGAGTGGCATAGGATTGTTGTTGAATGGATACCGTTGGTCGCACGAGGCCTCTGACGGTATCCAACTAGCCAGCGAACTGCGAGCGCCGTTTTGCACGCGCTTGGCATCGACGTTCCAAGTCCGCGCCCAAGCGCTATCGGTCGGGGCGAGCTAGAGCAGATCGGAGGGCCGACTCTCGAAGAGAGTCCTTCCCATACAGTCCAAATACATGGTAGTGCGGCGTAACGTTCGAGTAAGCGCGCGCGTTCATGACCGAGGCGCCCACATAGTTCCCCCGTCGCGGTGCGATTCCGACGGTAAGCAACTCGCTCAAATCGCTCCGGCTGTGCTTGTTGCGCAGGTACCAGCGCGCACACAGAATGGTGGTCTCCCAAAAAAGCATCCGCCGAACCACTTCTCCAGGCTCTTAAGCTTGCTCATTGGGTGCCGCAGTTTACTTGTTCAGACAACTCTAACCAATTCGCCGACCATATTTGTACCGGAGTACCCACGAGGGCCATTCTGAGAGTTCGAGATGCGGCGCCAGCCGCTCGCGCGTGAGTCTAGGCGGCCAATTTCTTGCCTGCCCGGTAGCCGAAGACGAGCGCGGGACCGATGCTGGAACCGCCGCCTGGATACCGGCCATACATAAGTGAATTCATGTCCAATCCGACCGCAAATAGCCCTGGGATAGGTGCTCCTTCAGTGCTTAGCACCTCGCCGTCGGGGGTCGTTTTCATGCCGAGCGTAGTACTGCAGTCGCCAGGGTGAATTTCGATCGCATAGAAGGGCGCGTCGCAGAGCGGTCCCAGGTTGGGGTTTGGGCTGTGAGCCAAATCACCTTGTGCATTATCGTAAGAGTTCGCACCGCGCAGAAAGTTTGGATCCCTACCTTGGAGCGCAAATTCGTTGAAGCATGCGACAGTCTGCTCTAGATTGTCGATGGGAACGTCGATCTTTTGTGCGAGCTCTGTGATCGTCGGCGCTTCGAAGAGGTAACCGTCACGGATCAGATGGCGATAGGGGAGTGGGGAAGGCATCGCGACACCCATCCCGTATTTCCGTAGCGCCGTCTTGTGGCCAATGAACCAGGCCTTGCGGATACCGTTGGCGTTCATGTGGCTCACGAACTCCTGATATGGTGATGCTTCATTCGCGAAGCGGCGCCCTTGGATGTCGACGATAATGGTGCCAGGCTTTCCTCTGTCTGGGCCAAAGTGAGGAAACACTGACTTGATCGAGCCATCGGGTGCCCGATGTGCAGAGCAGGGAGCCCAGATGCCATTGGAGACGTTTGGGTGCGCGAAAGCGCCGCCGGCTTCTTGGCCCAACCGGATACCGTCGCCAACGTTCTCGATGGGTTGCGCGGAGAGATGAACGTCTGGCAAGGGAATATACTTTTCCAGCATCTTTGAATTAGCTCCAAATCCGCCGCTCGCAAGAACCACGCCTTTGCGTACAGTTACCATCACTTCTGCGCGGTCGACTTTGATCACCAGCCCGATTACTTTTTCGGCATCCTTGACAAGCCTGACTGCCGGGGTTGCGCGTCGCAGTGTGACACCGGCATCGATGGCAGATTTCATAAGGCGGCCCACCAGCGCATTGCCATGGGCCATGTGCGTGCCCTTTCCATAGAGAGCCAGGTCGCGAACGAAACCTGCCATGCGCTTTGTGCTGAAGCGGAAACCTTTCCACGTGCGGAACGCAGAGGTCAGCTTCGGGGCATGCTGCATATCGGTCTGAAATGAGCCGAATGCGACAAAGCCGGGGAGCGGATTGCGAACGTGCCGGATGGATCTGCCCAACCTACGACCATCAAAGGCTTCGGCGATGATGGTCCGGGCCACCTTCGCTCCCGGTTCGCACGGGTGGTAATCGGGTAGCAGCACCGGATAGAAGCGGACATGCGTTTTAGTATCCATATATCGCAGCATCTCGGGACCCGTTTCGACAAACGCCTTAACGAGCGCGGGATCGTAGCTGTCGCCCAGCGTGGCGCGCAGATAGGTGTACGCATCTTCCGGGGTATCGTGTTGGTCGACGCTCTCCATGTAGGGATTATTCGGGATCCATGCCCCGCCGCTTGAGAAAGCGGTCGTACCACCGAAAAGGTCAGATTTCTCGACCACCAGCACCTTCAACCCATGGTTTGCGGCGACCACAGCTGTGGTCAGGCCGGCAACTCCTGAGCCTATTACAACGACATCGTAGGTACTCTCGACGGTAGATTGCGTGCTCATTAGGTTCTCCGATTGGAATCGAGTTTACGACTATTCTAGGTCTCAATGCGGGGCGCCTCCCGATGTCAAATTCAGCGATACAAACCTTCCCTTTGTCGGTGTCGCCAGCGCAACCTTGCGGCACTTTGCGAAGGTTGTTGTATTGCAGATCGACGATTGTGGGAATTTGTGTTTGCCCAAGAAATCGCACACTGGAGACTGTCGCAGTAAGGCGACCTGGTATGCTGGCTGAGTGCGAATCAACGGTCTACACAATGGGTCCAGAATTGAATTTGAAATCCCAGCGGGTGTTCAATGTCTGTAGTACCCAGCGGTTGTGATTCTGAGATCAGTTGAAATTGGCGAGCGCTAAGGGGTAAGGCAGCGACCTGATTTACATAGTATTGCTGCGTGAATGCGACAGGTGACAGTTAATTAAGACGGGCCGGCACGTATTGCGCGAAGATCTTAATATGTTCGTTGATGGCTCGTTTGGTCTCTTCGCTGGCGGCGGAACGTCGATGGTCCGCGTCCGCCTTTAGCCCCCCCGGTCCGCACAACGCTAGACATGATTATCTTGCAGTGTAACCGCCATCGACCGTGAATCCAGCCCCGTTGACGAAAGAAGACTCGTTGGAAAGCAGAAATTTGACTGCGTAACCGACATCCTCGGGCTCACCAAACCGGCCGATCGTATGGCGAGCCAACGCCGCGTCGTAGTGAACCTTAAAATCTGGACTATTAATTAAATCTGCAATCATAGGAGTATTAATCATGCCGGGTAAAACAGCATTCACACGAACCCCGGTGATCGCCGCCTCACAGGCTGCCGCGCGTGTTGCGCCTAGAACACCGTGCTTTGAGGCGACATATTCGGAGGAGTAAGGGTTTGCGACGATGCCGTTGGCAGAAGACGTGTTGACGATGGCACCGCCCCCCGTCTTCCGCATCGCCAGAATCTCGTGCTTCATACACAGGAAGACGCCGGTAAGATTGACATTGACGACCCGATGCCACTCCGCCTCAGTCAAGTCCTCGAGCAATTTATTCTGCATCTGCAGTCCTGCGTTGTTGAAAGCACCGTCGAGCCTGCCGAAGCTCCCGACTGTAAAGTTGACCATCTCCACAACGCTTGCTTCGTCGGCAACGTCAACTTTCAGCGATTTGGCGACGCCGCCTTCGGCTTCAATGGCGGCAGCGGTCTCAGCCGCGCCGGCCTGATTGAAATCCGCCACGACAACCTTGGCACCGTTCCTTGCGAGTATCCTAGATGTGGCGCGACCAATACCCGACCCCCCACCCGTAACAATAATGATTTTATTCTCAAGCATTGCTCTTCCCTCCTGCCATCTGTTTATCAACCCGGCGTAGTTTTTACCGTCAACGAAAAACTCGGTGACGCTGACGTAAGAGGCATCGTCTGATCAGCATTGCCATAATTTGGAGGATCCCTACTTTCCGAACTTAGCGAATCTTGCTGCGATTATGGTTTTTTGCGCATTTATTCCGGAGTCACAGGCTCCGAGGCGATAGACGCGTATTGTGTGAGAGAGGCTAGAAAGTGGATGAATTCGTTTCGCAAAATGGCGAAACGGAGGTATACATGAATCGAATACCCAAAGCAGTCTACGTGAAGGAATTCACTCATCCAGCATACCAGGCCGCCTTATCTCGAGATACC
>NZ_CAJMZG010000044.1:0-33076 GCF_905220255.1 Paraburkholderia sp. J69-1
TGCCGCCTCATGAGGCGAGCACAAGCGCGCGGCGGTGACGGAACGGCACAGTGCGACCCATAGCGGCCGCACGCGCCAGAAAAACAAGCGTCCGTAAATCCGCTCAAAGCGGTCGGCCAGCGCAGGGGCGGGCCTGTTCCACGGTATCTGTCTGGTCGCTGGGTGTCACGACCGGACCCAGTGCGCATGTAACAGCCGAAGCGTCGGTCAGGCAACTCGGCGCGACAACCGACGAAGTAGAGCGTGGGCCGCCAAGTGTTGCCAGCGACGCGCCTCGCTGTGCCAGCACAATCTTCCTGATCCCAATGCCACTCCAGACAAGCCAGAGCACCTGGCTCACGGCAGCAGCAAGATTGAAGTGAAAGAGCAGCGAATAGAGAAGACAGGAGGGACCAAATAGATTCAGGACGAGGTAGCGGCGATCCTCGCTATGGAGAAAGCCGAGTTGCAAACCTGCATAGGCGATCTGATAGCAGATGACGCCAAAAATACCGATCAAATCAGCGGTGGTCATTATTTCGTCGATTTTTGATGAGTATTGGTATCGAAGCTGCGCATGAGCTAACCCAGCAGCCGCTGCTCGAACGGATAACGGGTCAGCAGTTCATGGCCGCCCTCTGTGATTAGAACCTGTTCCTCTAGCTTGACGCCCGGCCCGCCCTCGACGCGCCCAACGTAACTCTCGACACACATCACCATCCCCGGTTCAATCACGCCGTTATAGCCCCACGCTTCCCACGATTGCGGGAAATAGATATTCGGTGCTTCGTCGCAAAGCCCCACGCCGTGATACAGGCACGAGTAATGGCGAAACACTTCGGGCGAATAGCACAAGGCGCGATGACTCAGATCGTGATAGGTCAGGCCAGGACGTAGCAGGTCGATATTCGCCTGCACCTGGTCATAGGCGAGCCGGTATATCTCGCGTTGCGCCGCGCTCGTCTGAACGTCGCCGCACAACCAGGTGCGCGAGGTATCCACACAAAAGCCATAGCTGCCAACCAGATCCGTATCGAAGGCCACCAGGTCGCCCGCGTCGATCACACGGCTGCTGCACTCCTGATACCACGGGTTACAGCGCGGCCCTGAAGCCAGCAGCCGCGTCTCGATCCATTCGCCGCCGCGCGCGATGTTTTCGGCGTGCAGATAGCTCCACAGGCGCTGTTCGGTGACGCCAGGATGCAGATGCGCACGCATGACGTCGATGCCAGCTTCGCAAGCATGGATCGCGCAGCGCATCGCGCGAATCTCTTCCTCGCATTTGATGCGGCGGGCTTCTTCCATCAACGCTTCGCCGTTTTGCACCGCTATGCCGAGTCGTTCCAGTGCAGCGACGCCCTCGGCATCGCAGTGATCGAATGCCAGGCGCCGGTTGCCGCCGCCACGCTGGCGCACGACCGAGGAAATTTCATCGGCCCAGCGCGAGACCTGTTCATGCACGCGCTCGCCCGCGCAGAAATGGAACCATGGCACACAGGGGCGAACCTCATCGACGGAATCGCTGTGATCGCTCAGAAAATCGCAGTGATCGAATTCCCACAGGATGACCGGGCCTTCGGCAGGAACGAACGCGTACCGGCAGGCGTTGTGCAGCGTCCAGACCTGCATATTGCTGGTGTCGGTCGCGTAGCGAATATTCACGGGATCGTAGAGCACGATGCCCGCGTAATCGTGTGCAATCAGTTGTTGACGTACGCGCGCAAGACGATAACGGCGCATCGCGGGCAGATCGGGCAGCGCGAGGCCGGCTGCGCTCCAGGCGTCGAGCGTTTCCTTGTCCGGCCCGAGCGCGGGCATGGTCATCAAACCGGCCTGTTCGACCGGCGAGCGGCCGGAAGCGAGGGCAGGGCCAATCTTGCGTGGGGCGACTTCCTGCAAAGATGCGAGGCTCATTGCTTCGTCATCCTGATGGTGTGTGAGGGTTGAAAAATGGCGGCGATGCCAACTTGTCAACGCATCGCCGCCGCAATCTAACGCTTATCGCGCTGATTTCAGCTCGCCCGGCGTTGCGAGCGAATTCATCTTGCGAGCAGGCGCGGACGCTTCGCTCAGCAGCTTGCCGCGCGTTTCCGGCGCCAGCACATACGACACGAGACCGCCAAAGAGGCTGATACCAGCCGCGATCATCATCGCCGTGCCCACGCCATACGAGCCGATGATAAGCGGCAGCAGGAAGGTGCCCGCCGCTGCGCCGATGCGCGAGAAGGCCGTCGCGAAGCCCACGCCGATGCCGCGAATCTCCGTCGGAAACACTTCGCCCGGATATACGCCGCACAGCGTCGTCGAGATCGCGTTGAACAGCGAGAAGGTGAAGAAGCACACGAGGATCAGCGTCGAGGAAGCATGCGAGAACAGGGCCACGCATACGAGCGCCAGCGCCGAGATGAAGAACGGCGGCACGCCCAGCTTGCGGCGGCCCACACGCTCGATCAGCACGACCGCGATGAGCGTGCCGAGCACCGCGACGCCATTGAGCGCGAGGCCGCCCGTCAAACCTTCCTTGAGCCCGAGCTTTTGCAGCACGACCGGGGCGAACGCGCCGATGGCGAAGTAGGGCGTCACGTTGCAGACCCAGAAGATCGACACGAACATCGTCGTCTTGATGTAGTCGGCGGAGAACAGGCGGCTGAAGCTTTGCGCGCCGGTCGCGGTTTGCGCATGCAGGTCGAGCTGTTCCTCGTGCCCCATATGTTCAGCGGCCAGGGCCTTGGCTTCTTCGCGTCGGCCACGGCTCATAAGCCAGCGCGGCGATTCCGGCGTGCCCAGACGCATCAGGAACACGATGACCGTGGGAATCGTGCTCAGCCCCAGAATGACGTGCCAGCCCGCCGCATTCGATTCGGTCAGCATCCAGCCCAGCGCATACGACACGAGATAGCCCACGTACCATGCGAGTTCGAGCAGCGCGAGCAGCTTGCCGCGCAGGCGCGCCGGTGCGAATTCCGCGAGCAGCGGCCAGCCGATCGAATAGTCTGCGCCGATCGCGATACCCATCAGTATCCGTACGACGAACAGTTGCCACGGCTCGTTGACGAAGAACTGCGCCACGGAGCCGACCAGGAAGATCGCGAGGTCAATCGTGAACATCGGCTTGCGGCCGACGCGGTCGGCCAGCCAGCCGCCGAGCGGCCCGCCGACGAAGATGCCGATCAGCGCCGATGCGCCGATCAGCCCTTGCCACGCAAGCGAGAGATGCAGGTCGGCGGTAATGGCCGGCATGACGATACCGATGCAGCCGAGAATGAAGCCGTCGATAAACATGCCGCCGCCGATGAGCAGGGTCAGTCTGGCGATGAAGCGGCGATGCTTGCCGGCGAGCGCGGGCGCTTTCTGTCCGGCGACCGATGAAGTATGAGGAATGCTTTTGGGCACGATGCTGTCTCCTGATGTTTTGTGGGAAGTGAGGCCGGTCCGCTTTGAGTATTAGCCGGTTCTCTTAGCCTCGATCCGCGTGAACTTCATGAAGCAGTGTGTGGAAGTCGGCGCGCCTGGACAAACGATATTTCGTGCGCGGATTCATCAATTTTTATCATAGAAGACACGTCGTCCAGACGTGACGAAGCGCGCCCGGCAAGCGGGCGTCCAGAATGCGAAATTCGATGAAAGTTGCCTGTTTTAAAGGGCTTTTTTAATCGCTTAGCGTAACGAAAGCAGCCACTCCCGGAAGCTTCCGACGCTCTTGCGCCGCTCGTGCGGGCCGGTCGGTTCGAGCACGAGAAATTGCCCCTCCGTCTGCAGCGTTTCGGCGATGGGGCGCACGAGCGTGCCGTCTTTCAGATAGGGATCGATGAGGTTGCGCCAGCCCAGCGCCACGCCCTGGCCGCTCAGCGCGGCCTGAATCACCATCGAGTAGTTGTTGAGGTTGATCTTGTTGCGCGGCGTGACGGGTGCGAGGCCGCTGCGGCGGAACCACTCGCCCCAGGTGACCCAGTCGCGTTCGGAGTCGTCGAGCCAGAGCCACGTGCACGAGGCGAGATCTTCCGGGCGATTGAGCGCGCCGTGGCGCGCGAGATAGGCTGGACTGCATACGGGGAAGATTTCCTCGTTGCAGATGGGCGTGTACTTGATGTATTCGGGCGGGCTCTTGCAGTAGTACACCGCGAGATCGCATTCGAGCTTGCGGTAGTCCTTGACGTGATCGTAGGCGACGATGCGCAGGTCGATGCCTTCATGGCTTTCGTTGAATTCGGGAATTCGCGGCAGCAGCCACATCGACGCGAGCGCGGTGCTGGTCGCGACCGTCACCTGCTGATCGCCGTGCCAGCGTTTGATCAGTTGCGTGGCGTCTGCGAGCGAGAGCAGGGCTTCCCTGCACGACTGGAAATATTGTTCGCCCGTGGGCGTGAGCCGCACCGAGCGCGTCGTGCGGTCGAGCAGGTGAGCGCCAAGGAGGTCTTCGAGCAGACCAATCTGCCGGCTGATCGCGCCCTGCGTGACATTGAGCTCGTCGGCGGCGCGTGTGAAACTGCCAAGGCGTGCGGTCGCTTCGAACGCGACCAGTGCCTTGAAGGGTGGCAGTGGCTGGATCCTCATGGGAAAACTTGTCTCCGGGGACTGCTTTATATATCTCTATGCGCGATTGATCGCACTTTCAGGTCTGAGCGGCTCTGTCGAGCGTGTCTTCAGACCTGAAATTGTGCCTTAACGCCATGCGGCGTCAAGTCACGGCGGGGCGGCGAACGCCCCGCATGTCGTGCGTTCAGCGGGGCTGCGCGCAGACCGCCCGATTGTCCGGGCAGGCCTCGTCGCAACGCTTTTTCCAGTCGCCGGGATAGACGACGTAGCCGAACAGCGCGAAGCCCGAATAGACCAGCGCGGTGCACTTCGGGATCCACAACATCTGGCCCGGTTTCACCCGGTGCAACTCGTCATTCACGGTGACTTCCATGCAGCCTTCGATCGTGAAGATCACCTCTTCGTAGAGCGTCGTCCAGCTGACTTGCGCGCCCTCCCAGCGCGCGAAGCCGACGCCCAGATTCGGCGAAACCTCATCGCTCAAGGCTCGCGCGACGTACGCGGCGCCGGGCGGGCCGCCGCGCACGACGAAGCCCAGATCGGCGTGATCGACGAGCCGCACGCCGGTTGCCGCCTGCGCTTCGGCTTCCTCGCGCGTGGCGCTCATACTTCCGCCCGGCTGTTCCAGGCCGCGAGGCGAATCCGCGTGCGCACGCCGATGCCGAGGAGCGGCTCGGGCGGATTGAGCGAGGGCATGCCGGTGACCGCGCGAATGTCGTCGAGAAGCGAGGACGTCGCGCCCACGGCTTGATCCGCGAGCAGCGTGCCGGAGATCGTGCCCCATGCCGCGCCCACGCCGTTATCGCACGCCGAGGCGAACACGCCGTCTTCGAGCTGGCCGAAGAAGTTCGTGAAGTTGCGCGAGATGGCGTAAACGCCGCCCCAGGTGTGCGTGAACGGCACATCGGCGAGATCGGGGAAGCGCGCGAGAAAGGCCTTGCGATGGTCCGCGCGGATGCTGTCACGCGTGCTGTCGTCGATGCTGCGGCCGTACTTCGGCACGTGCTTATAGGTATTGCGGATGATGATGCGGCGATCCTGGGTCATGCGAACCGTCGTGCCCGCGTGATCGGCGGGCGTCAAACCCCAGTCGAACGTGCCGCTGTAGCGCTTGCATTGCGCGGCGTCGAGCGGCGCGGTCCAGCTCGCGAAGGTCATCACCGGCAGCAGGCGGTTGTGCAGATAGCCGAATTCGCGCGTGAAGATGCTCGTGCCGAGCAGCAGGCGCGGCGTGCAGATTTCGCCGTCCGCGCCATGCAGCACGTAGCCGCCCGCGCCGTCGCGCTCCACGCGCTGGATCGCCGAGTTTTCGAGCAGTTCGACGTTCTCGGGCAGCGAGCGTGCGAGACCGCGCACCAGCGCGGCGGGCTGCATCAGGTAGCAGCCGGGCGTGAATACCGCGCGGCTGTAGTGCGTGCTGCCGAGCACCTTCGCCAGCTCCTTGCCTTCGACCGCGTGGAACGGTTCGCCGAGCGCCGTCATCAGCTTTTCGAAGTGCGCGAGATAGGCGAGGCCGCGTTCGCCGACCGCGCCCTGGTACTTGCCCGCGTGCGACCACTGGCAGGCGATGCCATGCTCGTCCACGAGCGATTGCAGTTGCGCGATGGCCGTGCGGTTCAGGCGCAGCAGGCGCTGCTTGAATTGCGGATCGGGATTTTCGAGCGCGAACTTGTGCGGCAGATCGATCACGAAGCCGGAATTGCGGCCCGAGGCGCCTTCGCCGACGCGCTGCGCGTCCACCAGCACGATGCGCGCGTCGGGTTCGTGTTCGGCGAGGCGGCGCGCGGCCGCGAGTCCGGCGAAACCCGCGCCGATCACCGCGTAATCGGCGTTCTGGCGGCCGCTCAGGCGGCGCGCGGGTTGCGGCGGCGGCAATGCGGCGTACCAGCCACAGGTCTTGTCGTCATGGGGCAGATTCATGATGTGCGCTCTGTCGTATTTCGGTCGTTAGTTAGCCGGGCGGCACTGTTCCACCCAGCGGCCGCGCAGGGCTTGCGCGTGCTGGCCGATCAGCGCGAAGCCGCGCATCTGGCCGGTGCTGTCGAAGTGGCCGCAGCTAAAGCCGTCTTCGGTGGCGTCGATGCGCCATTCGCCTTCCGGCGCGACAGGCGGCAACAACATCAGCGGCGCGGCGGGCGTTTTCACCTGCACCGGCATCGGTGGATACAGCACGTCGGTCGGCTGGCCGGTCAAGGTGCGCGCGAGCGCGTCCACGCCGTGATTGATCGGCGCGAGATAGGGCGCGGGGCGGCCATCGATCTCGACGCAGTCGCCCAGCGCGTAGATGTCGGGCACATTGGTGCGCAGCTGCGCGTCGGTGCGGATGCCGCGTCCGACATCGACGCCGCACGCCGCCGCCAGCGCGACGTTCGGCGCGAGGCCCACGGCGGAGATCACCACGTCCGCTTCGACGCGCGCGCCGTCGGCGAGCAGGAGCGACCACGCGCCGGGCGCGCCCTCGATGGCCTTCACCGAGTTCTGCAGATGCCACGTCACGCCGAGCGCGGCGAGCGCGTCTTGCAGATGGCTGCCCGCTTCCTTCGGCATGAGCCGTTCGAGCGGCCATTTGCCGATGCCGATCACGCTCACGTTCAGACCGCGTTTGACGAGATCGTTGGCGAACTCGCAGCCGATCAGCCCGTCGCCGATGATGGCGACGCGTGAGACGCCGTCGAGCCGGCTGCGCAGCAGGCGGTAATCGTCGAGGTTGTTGACGCTCAGCAGCGCGTCGCTGGGGCCCGCGACATTGAGCTTGATCGGGCTTGCGCCGAGCGCGAGCACAAGCTTCGCATACGGCATCGCACCGTAACGGGTGCGCAGCACGTGTGCCCCGGCATCGATCGACTCGACTTCGCAGCGCGGATAGATGCGTATCTTCAGGCGTCGCTCGATATCGAACGGCGTTTCGCTGATGAGCGCCTCGGCGCTGCGATCCTGCGAGGTCGCGATCGAAAGCGCGGGCTTCGAATACAGGTCGCCCGATTCGCGCGTGAGCACCACGATTTCAGCGTTCAGATCGCGTTTGCGGATCGCTTGCGCGAGGCTGTAACCCGCATGTCCCGAACCGATGATGACGATCGGGCCATCACGGCGCGGCGCGGCCGGCGCGGGTGAGGGCGTGGCTTGAACCACGGCTTGAGGTGCGCGTTGAACCGCGGCTTGAGGCAAAAACGGCGCAACGGCAGGCGCAGCCACGCGAATCTCGATCATCTCGAAGTCCGATTTGCCGACGCCGCAATCCGGGCATTTCCAGTCCTCGGGCACGTCTTCCCAGCGCGTGCCGGCGGCGATGCCGTCCTTGGGCCAGCCTTCGGCCTCATCGTAAATGAGCCCGCAAATGATACAGAGCCACTTTTTCATCGTCCCACCTCTCAGCCTTCGGCAACCCGGATCGCGACGTTTTTCGTCTGCACGTAACTGTAGATCGCTTCCTGGCCTTTCTCGCGGCCGAAGCCGGACAGTCCCACGCCGCCGAACGGCGTTTCGATCCCGCCCGCGTACCATTCGTTGACGAACACCTGGCCCGCACGCAGACGCCGTGCGAAGCGCAGCGCGCGATTCACGTCGCGCGTGAACACACCCGCGACGAGGCCGTAAGGCGTGCCGTTGGCGATGGCGACGGCTTCCTCTTCGGTGTCGAAGGGGATCACGCTGAGCACTGGGCCGAATACTTCCTCGCAGGCGATCGTCATCGCGGGATTCACGCCCGCGAACACGGTCGGCTGCATATAGAAGCCCGAGCGGTTGGCGACGCGCGCGCCGCCCGTGACCGCGCGGGCGCCCGAGGCGATGGCCTCCTCGCACATAGCAACCACACGTTCGAGCTGCTGTCCGCTGATGAGCGGCGTGTGATCGGGATCCTGTTCGCCGGGACCGATGGCGAGGCCGCGCGCGAGTTCCGCGACGTCGACGACGACGTCGTCGTAGATATCGCGATGCACGACGAGACGCGACATCGCCGAGCAGACCTGTCCCGAATTGAAGAAGATGCCGCTCTTGACGCTTGCGAGCAGTTGCGCGCGGTCCGAGTCGGGGAAGACGATGGCCGCCGATTTACCGCCGAGTTCCATCACGCTGGGCGTGGCCCATTGCGCGGCGGCGGCGAGGATCGAGCGGCCCGTCGCGACCGAGCCCGTGAAGACGATCTGCTTCGTCTGCGGGCTGGTGGCCAGATGCGCGCCGACCTCGCGGCCCAGACCGCACAGCAGTTGCGCCGCGCCGCGCGGCAGTCCGGCCCGCGCGATGGCTTCGAACAGCACGCACAGGCCGAGCGGCGAAAGCTCGGGCGACTTCACGACGACGGCGTTGCCTGCCGCGAGCGCCGGGGCGAGCGAGCGCGCGCAGATCGACACCGGGAAATTCCACGGCACAATCTGCACCGAGACGCCCATCGGCTCGTAGCGCGTAAAGTCGACGTAGGCGTCGCCGAGCGGCACGGAGATGCCTTCGAGCTTGTCGGCGAGACCTGCGTAGTACTCGAAGTAGCGTGCGGCTTCGACGAATTCGTCGCGGGCGTCGGCGAGACGCTTGCCGTTTTCGAGGCACAGAATGCGCGCGCCTTCTTCCGTCACTGCGCGGATTTCGTCGGCGATGCGCAGCAGCCAGCGCACGCGCTCGGCGGGGCGCGGCCGGGTGAGTTCGCCGCTGGCGGCGCAGCGTGTGGCGGCGTCGAGCGCGCGCTGGGCGTCGTCGGCGCTCGCGAGCGCGATGCTCGCGAACGGCTCGCCGTTGGCTGGATTGGCGACGTCCAGACGGTTCGGGCTATCGACCCATTCGCCATCGATGTAGTTGAGCCAGTGATGACCGATCGAGCGTTCCATGGCTTACCCCTGCACCTGGTTCTGACCGTTGGCCAGCACGCGGCGCGCCATCCACTGATGGAAGTAGTGCGTCGGCTGATCCATCTCGGGCGAGAACACGCCGCCCTTGAAGCCCGGCGACTGGCGCCCCGCCTGCATGCCTTCCACCGCACCAATGTCTTCCGAGAACACCACGCGCCAAGCATTGAGCACGGCCTGTCGGCTGGCTTCGTATTGCGGCGCGTCGGCGGCATCCTGACCGACGAACAGCAGACGCAGATGCTCGACCGTGCGGTTGGCGGCGAGCGGCTGCAGCATCATCGCGAACGCGTGGTCGGCCTGGATGCCGAGCAGCACGTTCGGGAACAGCGCGACGTATTCGGCGTTGCGCAGGCGGTCGGTGGGCCAGGACGGGAACGTGGGTAGCGACGTGCCTTCGACATCGGCGAGGTTATACGCGTAGCTGCCCTGACCGGCGAACTGGTCGGCGAAGGCGATGTTGTAGTGATCCTCGAGGCGCGAATACGAGTTCAGCGACGGATGCACCCAAGGCAGGTGGTACGCCTCGCAGTAGTTCTCGACCGCGAGCTTCCAGTTGCACTTGACCTCCACCTGCCAGGCACCGCCTTCGCGCGGCACGTGCATGAGCGCGTTGCCGTCGTCGCCGAGAAACTGGGACCAGCGCTCGGTCAGCGGGCGCAGGACTTCCTCGAAATCGGGCGCGGTGCCCGAGAGGTTCACGAACACCATGCCCATCCAGACATGGCTGCGCAGCGCCTTCAGGCCGTGCTTCTCGCAGGGCACGCGCTCGTCCTTGTGCTGATTGATGCCGCCCACGTGCGGCGTGCCCTTGAGCGTGCCGTTCAGGTCGTAGGTCCACGAGTGATACGGGCAACGGATGACACCCTGAATTTCCCCGGCTTCCTGCACCAGCTTCATGCCGCGATGGCTGCAGACGTTATGAAACACCTGCAGCGCGCCTTCACGGTTGCGCGTGATGAGCAGCGGCAGACCCATGAAGTCGACGGGCTGCACGCTCGACGGCGTCTTGAGATCGTCCGCGAAACCGACGCACACCCAGTCCTGACTGAGCACGGCGTCGCGCTCGACCTGGAAGTATTGATCGCTGGTGTAGAACTCGTTGCCGAGACCGGTGGCCTGCTCGATCGGATTAAGCACCGTCTGGAGCTGGGCGAGAGGGAAGTACTTGATTTCGGTGGGGGCGTTCATCGTATTTGTCTCCATTGCACGTTCGCGTGACTCGTTTCACCTTGGCCCTCAGAGGGCTGGGATTGGTGAAAATTATCGAAGCGGGAAACGGGGACAACAAACGATTCTTTGGCTGCAGATTGATTAGAAAAACTCATGGACGCGCCATGGGGGGCGCAGCCACGGAGCCGCTTAGTCGGGGCGCTCCGACTGGGAGGGACTAGTCAAGTGTCCGCTATTGATCTCAACGAGGGCGCCTGCGAGTCATGCTATCGGTGGCCGGTTCTGGCCGGCTACCGACCCACGACCAGGCACGTCGATCGCCTCGGGTGCAGGTATTCATGCAAAAGGCATAAAACGACCCATCTGCTCGCGCCGTTGGGCGTCGACGTTGAGACAGCCAAAGGGGGAGGCACGCGATGCGTGTAGTCATCCTGACGTCATCGTTACCGACATGACGATGCCGGCGATGACAGTGATTAATCTCTTCAATGCCCGCCAGTTTAACGAAGTGCAGGGACTGCTTTCAAGTGAAGTATGTGTGTTCACAAGCCATCCACTGTCAATGCACATCAAGCGATGGATCGTAGATGCCCGAGTACACGCGAAGCTGATCGACATCGATGCGGTACACTGGATTCGATCGCGTTGGACCATACATGGCATAACGCTGGAACTCGGAGTTAAAAACTCTTGGGACACAATCGAGGCTCAGGTGACTTACATGTCTACACAGGAATTTGCACTCGCGCGTGGCGAACAAGAGTCGAGAGTTAATGAACTTCGAGCTTCTATTGCGTAGTTGCTCAATATCAAAGATGCAGGGTGGGAGAAGTATCCGACTCAACGAGCTTTGTCCTAGTGCTCAGCTTTTAGCCGTAACCGAGTGGGAAAGAAGCATTCTGTGCTGTGCCGGAAGCCTCGAACGTCGGATTTCTAGTTCACAACCCGATGACCGCTTGTGGCCGCGTTGAGGCAGTACCCCGAGCAATGTGCCCGCTGTAAACCGGCCATTGAGGGAGCGCGGGCGAGACCTTGGATATTCGAACTGGACGCCGACTCCAACCGGCGGCTCATGGCCGGGCAGCGTCCCATCGTCGCCCGGCCTTCGCGCTTCGCACCTCGGTCTGCTCCGCAAGCTCAAGCGCATCGTCGACTTCGATACCAAGATAGCGTACGGTGCTGTCGAGCGTGGTGGCTTGGGCGACTTCCTCCGTGGTTTGAAATAACTTAAGATGCGGCGCTTTGCCCACTGGCACTGCATTGATGGTGGCGAAGCGGGCCGCGGTGTCCCCGCACGCATGTAAAGGAATTCCATTGTCGGCTGTGTTTTCGGCTTCGAATCGGCGGTTCCCTTCGCTACACATTGCGCCCCATTTCGGATCAACCATGACCACGACCCGATCGGATAATGCGTCCTCCGATTTCCTTCCAGCCGATATCCGTCAGAGCGTCGTCGCCCAGGTGCTGCCGAACCGGCAAATGGGGATCACCCGCTTGACGTCTCATAGGCGTGACATGGGGCGTACAGCGCCGCACGAACTTGAACATGCCGATCTCATCGTGTTGCAGTTACGCGCGTTCGGCGAACAGGAGATATGGCTCGACGGTCGTCCCGCGCCTTTCGTTCCCTACGCAGCGGGCACCGTCACCGTTCACGATCTCGATCGCGAATGGGTTGCCGACCTCAAGGGGGAATTCGACTGCATTCACTTTCACCTGCCTCGCGAGACGCTCGAAGAAACCGTCGACGAAATGGGCGGCCGCCGTCGTCCGCAGTTGTATTTGCCACCACATCTGAGCGTGCCGGACGCGGTGGTGCACAGCATCGGGCGAGCGCTGCTGCCCGCACTCGCGCATCCAGAGAGTGTGTCGCAGATTTTCCTCGATCACGTGGCGCTGGCGTTTCAGGCGCATGTCGCACAGCAATATGGCGGAGTGAGCGGGCGCAGGCGAAAGTTCCATCAGGCTCTCGCGCCGTGGCAGGAGCGGCGAGCAAAAGAGCGGCTGCTCGCTCAACTCGATGGCCATAGCTCGATTGACGACGTAGCGCGCGATTGCGGTTTGACACGCGGCGCGTTCTTCAAGGCATTCCATCAGACGACCGGATTAACGCCGCATCGCTGGCTGATCGTCCAGCGTGTCGAGCACGCCAAGGTGCTGATGCGCGCTCCTCATTTGGGGTTAAGCGCTATTGCACTGGCGTGCGGGTTCGCCGATCAAAGTCATTTCACACGCACGTTCACCCGCGTAGCAGGCGTCAACCCGAGCCGTTGGCGCGCGGACAATGCTCGCTAGCGCTTCCTGTCGGCCGAGAGGCACATGTCGACCCCAGATGCGCCGTTCGAGAAACTGATTCATCGTCGCGACGAATGACTTCTGTTGGAGGCGGCGCCCGACGACAGCGCTTGACAAACATCTCGAAGCGTCCGCCCGACGCAAAAGGCATAAGCCGAAACGGAGTGGTCCGTCGCGGCGCTGTTAACCGGACATTCACCCGGCGGTTTCGGCAGCAATATTTGGTCGCCAAACTCCTTCAGTTATTATCTTCTCGATCAAATCTCAACTTGACAAGAACGCCAATGTTCAGCTTCAACATTCGACCGATGACGGCGGACGATTACACCGGATGGCTTCAACTCTGGAACATGTATTGCTCCTTCTATCGCGTGAACCTCGACCCGTGCATAACCGATCGGACTTGGCGTCGGATCAACGAATCGACGGTCCCAATCTATGGGCTGGTCGCGCAGAGCATGGAAGGCGAATTAGTGGGCATATGTCATTACGTCTGCCATCCGAACACTTGGAGCGACCGCACAGTTTGTTATTTGGAGGACGTGTTCGTTGCGCCGATGGCTCGGCGTTGGGGAGTCGCCACATCCTTCATTGAGAAACTGAAGTCAATCGGTACGGAGAAAAACTGGACACGAATTTACTGGATAACGAACGGCGACAACACCGCCGCGCAGGCAACGTACGATCGGGTGGCGAAGCGAAGCGGGCACGTCCGATATGAGATCTCCTTAGACGATTAACCGGTGCCTGCTGTCATTACGCAAAGCCGCGATTGTCAACAAGTCCCGCTGCAGTTGTGAGTGACTCATTGTCACCGATTTTGTTGAAAAACTCATTCTCTCGTGCCGCCGGACAACTTCGCGAACAATCGACCTCGCAGATCGCTCTACAAGCCGTTCGCGATCCCCCGGTTAGGGGTAAGAGGACCCCTGAAAACCTTGTGAACTTGTAGTGGGGGAGCTTCGCTTTTTAACAGATTCGGCCGTAAAAAGTCGCTGGACCGGGCGTGACGGCCGGATGCAGTCACCGTTGAAGCCAATCGCCGCGACCGATGCCATAGATGTGATCACATTGATCGTAAGCCTCGTCAATTGACAGATACAAATGATCTGAAGTCGGAAATGGCGCATCCAGAGATTCATATCGCATCAGTAGAAAGACTCCGCCTTCGAGTTCTTCAATCTCAATTTTTACGGTCGTGCCTTCGCTTTCGCCTCGTCCATCAAGGGATTTTCGAGTTGGCGCCCAAATCAGCATAGAACGTTCGGGTACGTCAAACTTAATGTTTTCATGTGAGTCGCACAACGTTGTTGGCTCATGTTCTCGCGAACGGCAACGCGTCGTCTTACCTACTCGTATTCCTTGCCGGCGATAAGCATGTCGGCGAAACGGCGCCACGGGTTCGATGGGACATCGTAAAACCGAAGTCCATTTTTGGATGCTTCGGCCCACGCAGCAGCCGCACCGAGGAACGCACCAATCGATCCATTTTCCCAGCCGGACTGACTAGGCGCTTCGGACCAATCGGATGCAAGCGCATGCAGAAAATCAATAAAGGACCGTTCGTCGACAACTCCATCCAATGCCTCGCGTAAGTCGCTGGGGTTTTGTCCTTCTGGCTTGCCACTCATCTTTCACACTTCACAGGAACTCAGTTGCTCGGATTGTCAGCGATCTGGACGTTGGCGTCGACCGGCAGTTCCTGGCCGAGGCTGTGTCAAAACGTGCGATTTCGAGGTTGAGCACGAAAATCGACCCACCAGAACGCTGCTTATCGGCTTCGCGGCACTTCGGCAAGGGTGAAGCGACACCCGAAAACCGGGTAGTTTCGAGTTTTGACACAGCCTCGGCCGAATTCTGTCCGAGGCTTATTGGCTCCGTTCGTTAAGAGACAACTGCAATTCTGAGATCAGACATTGGGGGCAATCCCGCTACAGAGAATTACTCCCGAACGTTGCGCTTGAATTCATCGTACATCGCCCATTGTTTGTCCTCGCAGATGTGAATATCGATGGGAACAGTTGGGCGATCAGCCAATGCCTGATTCAGTCCAGCCAGAAACTCAGTTTCGGAGCGCACGTAGTATGTCCACTCTCTCAAGTTTTCTCCGGTAGAAACGAGAACGAGGGTTGCAAATCTATCTTTTTCAACTACTGGACTCACTGCGTCCTCCGTGGCGTCCATCCACTCTCGCACGTCGATCGACGGCATTCCCGTTTCCGACTCGTATTGCCACGCAATTATGACTCGGATCGGATAATCGAGGCGATCGAAAGTTTTTCCAAAAGCTTTGATGTATCGAAAGATGATCATGCGACCACTGCTTGCATTCCGTGATGTTGCCGTTGCCCACACCGCCTCTGTCATGTCGCTAGTCACCAATGCTCCTTGGCTTTCAAAGTTTTTAATCTTTGTATCTGCTTCAAGCAAATGGAGAACCCTAAGCTTCGTCGTTTTGTCATGTGACATTAACCGATTGTCCACGATCTAACCAGCGCTGCCGGGTCTTCGGAAATGGCCGCCTGCCGGCCTATGCGTTTTGACTCGTCGCGACCCTGAGCTGTCACGTCGCCAAAAAGTTTCGAATGATGGCGGATCGGGTTGACCGCGGACTCTCGTGTTGTGCGTCGTTCGCTGCAGAGTGGTACTGGACAATACGATCCCCCGCAGAAATTTCGCAACCATATGCAATATGAATTAAATATTTAAAAGAATCTGCCGTTATCTTTATCGGCAGGCCGCCAATTCGAAACGGAAAGGCGGTAACGAGAATAGACCTCGAAGCGAGTAAAAGACGCTGGCGCGATCAGAATCGATTGCGCACGGCCACCGCCTCGAAGGTCGAGATCCGCGCAAATTCCTGCTCGCGCGCGGACCAAGAAATACACCGTGATGATCGAGAAATACTTGGGCCGCAACGAACGGCCTCGGGGAAACGCGCGCGTGGCTGGGGAACAGCCTGACGCGCTGCGTAGGTTCGTCCGTCGGGTCTTGCCGCTTTGCGGGCTGGCCCTGGCGGTGCTGCATAGCAGCCTTGTCAATGCCCAGTCGGCCGGTACGCTCGGCGAGCAGGAGCAGCGCCGGCGCGCCCAGGCGCAGGCCGAGGAGCGCGCGCGTGCGCTCGCAGCCCCCAACGTCCAGCTTCAGTCGAATGCGCCCGCATCGCCCGAAGCGCGCGACGATGGCCGTTTGCCGGTGGAGACACCGTGCTTTCGTCTCGACACGCTCTCGCTTGAAGTGCCGCCCGGTTTGAGCGATACGGTGGAGGCCGCCGGTGCGCAGGCGCTTTCGCCCAATCCGCTCTTCCCCGGCGAGCTGACCTTCGCGAGCCACTATCTCCAGCGCTATCGCGGTCAGTGCGTTGGCCGCGCGGGGCTCAACCTGATCGTGCATCGGGTTTCCGCACTCATCATCGAGAAGGGTTATTCGACCACGCGTGTCGTAATCGCGCCGCAGGATCTGGCCACGGGTCAACTCAAGCTCCAGTTGATTCCCGGTGTAATCAGCGCGATTCGTTTTGCCGATTCGAAGACCTACGGCACGTGGCGCAACGCATTTCCCACGCGCGCGGGCGATCTGCTGAATCTGCGCAGTCTCGAGCAAGGCCTCGAGCAGATGAAGCGCGTGCCGAACCAGGACGTCGACATGCAGATCGTGCCGGGCCCGACGACCGGCGAAAGCGATGTCGTGATCGCGGTAAAGCGGCAGAAACCGTGGTCGCTCGCCCTGAGTGCCGACGACAGCGGCCTGAAATCGACCGGCCAGTACCAGGGAACGGCAAGCCTCACGATCGACAATCCGCTTGGGTTATCCGATCTCTTCAATATCAGCTACAACCACGACATCGACGGGCATCCCGGTCAATACGGCACGCATGGCAACAGTGCGTTCTATTCGATTCCCTGGGGCAACTGGACCTTCACCGCAACGGCGAGCCAGTACAACTACCACCAGCAGATCGCGGGTGCGTTCAGCACGCTCGTATCCAGCGGCAAGTCGAAGACCTTCGACGTCAAGGTCGAATATCAGTTCTATCGCAACCAGGTTCAGAAAAACTCGCTCGAGTTCCGCATGGGCAAGTATTTCAGCGAGGCCTTTATTGATGGCTCGGAGCTCGATGTCCAGCATCGCGACAACAGTTTCGCGGAGATCGGCTGGGAGCATAAGCATTACTTCGGTGCTGCCCAACTCGACAGCTCGCTGGCCTACCGCTGGGGCGTGCCCTGGTTCGGCGCGCAGCACGATCTGGCTGGCGTGGGCGCGGGTACGCCGACCTACTACTACCACATCGAAACCGTCAACGCGACGCTGAGCGTGCCGTTCTCGATCGCCGGCGTGCCGCTGCGCTACACGGGGACGGTGAGTGCGCAGAACTCGCCGAGTGTCCTCTATCCCACCGAATACTTCTCGATTGGCGGGCGCTATACGGTGCGCGGCTTTGACGGCAATACGGTGCTGGCCGCAGAGAAGGGCGCGTTCATGCGCAACGATCTGGAATTGCCGATCCTGCAGACCGGACAGGCGATTTATATCGGTATCGATGGCGGCGAGGTGTTCGGGCCGCAGGCACACAACCTCCTCGGGCGCAGGCTCGCCGGGGCCGTGATCGGCCTGCGCGGCAGCCTCTATCGCCATGCCAGCTACGACGTATTTGTCGGCGGCCCCCTGTATCAGCCCACCGGTTTCCCCAATCACTGGCCGGTGGCGGGCTTCAGCGTGAGTTTCCAGCTATGAACAAGAATATCCATCGCGTCATTTTTAGCGCGGCTCGCGGGCTTTGGACGGTTGTACAGGAAACGGCGACGGCGCTCGGCAAAGGACGCGTCGCCAGCGCATTGCGAGGTGCTTGCGCCGCTATTTCACGCGCCGGGCGCGTCAGCCGTATCGACATGCTGTCGATGCGGCATGTCGCCTT
Organism: Paraburkholderia sp. J69-1; assembly: GCF_905220255.1. Taxonomy (NCBI): domain Bacteria; kingdom Pseudomonadati; phylum Pseudomonadota; class Betaproteobacteria; order Burkholderiales; family Burkholderiaceae; genus Paraburkholderia; species Paraburkholderia sp. J69-1. The sequence goes on from NZ_CAJMZG010000044.1 coordinate 17,737, forward strand.
CGCCGCGTTATGCGTGTTCGGCATGCAACCGGTGCTGGCGAACGCGCAGGTGGTGGCGGCGCCTTCGTCGGGCAGCAAGCCGGTGGTCGGTGTGACCGCCAACGGTCTGCCGGTCGTGCAGATCACCGCGCCCAACAGCGCGGGCGTATCGAACAACAACTACACCCAGTACAACGTCGGCTCACAAGGTCTGATCCTGAACAATGCGTCGGGCAACGTGCAGACGCAGCAGGCCGGTTACGTAGCGGGCAATCCGAATCTGGTCGCGGGCAGTGCGCGCGTGATCGTCAATCAGGTAGTGGGCGGCAGTGCGAGCCAGTTGCTCGGCTACACCGAAGTGGCGGGGCAGAAAGCCGAAGTGGTGATCGCCAACCCGGCCGGCATCGTCTGTAATGGTTGCGGTTTCATCAATACGAGCCGGGGCGTCCTGACGACGGGCACGCCAGTGTTCGGCGGCACGGGGAGTCTGGATGCATTCCATGTGAGGGGCGGGCAGATCCAGGTGAGTTCGGACGGGCTCAACGCCAGCAATGTCGATCAGGTCGATCTGATCGCGCGCAGCGTGGCCGTCAACGGCAAGATCTGGGCGGGCCAGTCGCTCAATGTGATCGCGGGTAACAACGACGTTCGCCATGACGATCTGGGCGTGACAGCGTTGGGGGCGGACGGCAATAGCCCGGGTGTCGCCATCGACGTTGCCCAGCTTGGTGGCATGTACGCAGGCAAGATCGTCCTCAAAGGTACGGAGACTGGCGTTGGCGTCAACAGCGCGGGCACGCTGGCGGCCCAGTCTGGCGATCTGCAGTTGAGCAGCCAGGGCAAGGTGAGCTTGTCGGGCGCGGCTAGCGCGAGCGGCAATCTGTCGATTGCGGCCGCTGGCGATGTATCGATCAGCGGCTCCGTCTACGCAACGCAGAACACGACGGTGAGCAGCCAGGGACAAGTGGCTGGCAGCGGCACGATCGCGGCGCTCGGCAATACGTCGGTCACGGCAGCGAGCGTCGTTTCGGGCGGCACGCTGGGCGCGGGCATCGACGCCAACGGTAACGTCACCGGTTCCGGCAGTCTGTCGGTGACGGGCGCAGGCGCCATTACGGCGACCGGCCAGCAACTGGCGGGCGGCAATCTGGCGATGACCGGCAGCAGCGTGAACATGGCGGGCGCGCAGACCCAGGCGAGCGGCGACGTGTCGCTGATCGCGACTGGCGCGGGCGGCGATAGCGGCAACATCGCGCATAGCGGGGCGTTGCTGCAGGCGGGCGGCACGCTGACGGCCAACGCCGCGGGCACCGTCACGAACGATCAGGGGCAGGCAAGCGCCGCACAACTGAACGTGACGGCGGGCGCCCTCTCGAACCGGGGCGGCACGCTCTCGCAGACCGGCACGGGCGACACGACGCTCGCGGCGACCGGTGCTTTCGACAATAGCGGCGGCTCGCTCACGAGCAACGCGCAGAACACCACGATTCACTCGGCGGCCCTGACCAATGCGAACGGCACGATCAGCCAGGCTGGAAGCGGCGCGCTGAATGTGCAGACCGGCGCGCTCGACAACACCGGTGGCACTCTGGCCACCAACGGCGTGGCGACGATTGCCGCATCCAGTGTGGGCAACCGGTCAGGTTCAATCACCTCGGCGCAGGCGCTGAACGTGACTTCGAACGGCGATATCGACAATACCGCGGGGCAACTGCAGGCCGCGGGCGCGGTCAAGGTCTCCGGCGCGAATGTGCAGAACGCGGCCGGGCGCATCGTCTCCGAAAACGGCGACGGGCTGACGCTCACGGCGAGCGGCCAGATTGAAAATACTGCGGGCACGACCGCCCAGGGTGCAACGGGCGGCGTGATCGGCGGCAATGGTGACGCGACGATCCGCGCGGCCACGCTTGCCAACAGCGGCACGCTCACGGCTGCGAAGACGCTGGCCGTCACGACATCGGGCGCGCTCGACAACAGCAACGGCTCGATGAGCGCGGCGACCTTGCGGGCAAACGCGGCATCGATCTTGAATGCGAATGGAGCGATCAGCGCCGACAGCGTTTCGATCAGCGCGCCACAGCTCGACAATAGCGGCGGCAAGATCACCGCGAACCAGCTCGACATCAGTGCGACGAATCTGACCAATGCGGGTGGCGAGCTGACCCAGCTCGGCGCGGCTGCGATCGGCTTGAACGTTAGCGGCGCTATCGACAATTCGTCGGGCGGCCTGATCCAGAGCGCGGGAGCGGATATGACGCTCGCTCCGGCCACGCTGGACAACGACGGCGGCACGATCACGCACGCGGGCACCGGCACGTTGGCGATCGATACCGGCGCGGGAGCGCTGACGAATGTCGGCGGCAAGATCGCGACCAACGGGCTTGCGAATGTCTCGGCGGGCAGTATCGATAACACGGGCGGTGCGATTTCTGCGGCGAACGGGTTGAATGCAACGGCAAGCGGCGCGTTGAACAACGCGAACGGGCAACTCGATTCGAACGCGGACCTGAGCGTCGCGAGCGGCACGGGTATCGCGAACACCGGCGGGACGATGTCTGCGGCGGGCAATGTGTCCGTGCAGGCCGCGACGCTGACGAACGGCGGCAGTATCACGGCCGGGCAGAGCCTCGATGCCACGATCACGGGTACGCTGGACAACAGCGCTGGCACGCTGGGCGCACAGACGATCACGGCAAGTGCGGCGTCGCTGAAAAACTCGGGCGGTACGATCAGCGCTCACGTTGTTGCGCTCACTGCTCCGCAACTCGACGATAGCCACGGCAGCATCATCGCCGATCAGCTTGCGCTTGCGGCGACGAACCTGACGAACGAAGGCGGCACGATCACGCAACTGGGCACCGGCGCGATGGGGCTCGACGTGAGCGGTACGCTCGACAACGCGAACGGCGGCGTGCTGCAGGCAAACAGCACCGATCTGACGCTCGCGCCTGCGACGTTGAACAACGATGGCGGCAAGATTACGCACGCGGGGAGCGGGACGCTGACGATTGACGCCGCGAACGGTGCGGGAGCGGTCACGAACGCGGGCGGGACGATCGTGAGCAACGGCCGCACCGTGTTGAGCGCTGGAAGCCTTGATAACACCGGCGGTGCGTTGGGAGGTCAGGCCGGCCTCGATGCGACGGTAGCGGGCGCGCTGAACAACTGGCAGGGGCAACTGGCGTCGAATGCGGGCCTGAGCGTTGCGAGCGGCGCGCTGACCAACGCAGGCGGTACGATCACGGCGACTGATGACGCTACGATCAACGCGGCTTTGCTGACGAACAGCGGAAAGATCTCGGCCGGGCAGACCTTGACGGCTAACGTCGCGGGCACGCTCGACAACAGTAGCGGCTCGCTCGGCGGTGCGACTGTGGTGGCGAATGCCGCTCAGCTGAAGAACGCGTACGGGACGATCAGCGCGAATACCACGACCGTAGCGGCGACGCGGCTCGACAACAGCAGCGGTCAGATCATCGCGGAGCAACTCAGTCTGAGCGCCGCGAACCTGATCAACGAACACGGTACGCTGACGCAGCTTGGTTCGGGCGGGATGGGGTTCGCGGTCAGCGGCGCGTTCGACAATTCGAACGGTGGCCTGTTGCAATCCAACAGCGCGGATCTCGCACTCATGCCTTCGACGCTTGACAACGACGGCGGCACGATCACGCACGCTGGCACCGGCACGCTGACGATCGATGCCGCCAGTGGCACAGGAGCGCTCTCCAACGCAGGCGGTTCGATCGTCAGCAATGGGCAGACGGTCCTCGCGGCGGGCAGCGTCGATAACACGGGTGGGGCGATCGGCGGTCATGCCGGGTTGACCGCGACCGTGGCGGACGGATTGAACAACACGCACGGTCAGCTGGCGTCGAATGCCGATCTGAAGGTGTCGAGCGGTGCGGACCTGACGAACGCCGACGGCGTGATAACTGCTGCAGGGAACAGTACCGTGCAGGCGGCTTCGCTGACGAACACGGGCAACATCACGGCCGGGCAGGTGCTGAACGCCACGGCGACGAGCATGCTCGACAACAGCGGCGGCACCTTGAGCGCGCAGACAGTCAACGCTCAGGCGGCTTCGTTGCGCAACGCTGGCGGCGTGGTCAGCGGCAATACGGTCTCGGCGACGGCGACCGGGCTGGACAATAGCAGCGGTCAGATTATCGCGGAGCAATTAAGCCTGAGTGCCGCGAACCTCGCCAACGAGCACGGTTCGCTGACCCAGCTCGGGTCGGGAGCGATGGGCTTCGCCGTGAGCGGCACGCTCGACAATTCAAACGGCGGGGTCATCCAGGCCAATAGCACGGACCTGACGATTGCGCCTTCGACGCTCGACAATGACTCGGGCACGATTACGCATGCGGGCACCGGCACGCTGACGCTCGGCGCGGCCGATGGCTCCAGTTCATTGCATAACGCAGGCGGCAAGATCGTAAGCAATGGGCTGACGAAGTTGTCGGCCGCCAGCGTGGACAACACGGGCGGCGTGATCGGCGGCCAGGGCGGATTCGACGCAACCGTTTCCGGCGAGCTCGACAACACGCGTGGGCAGATCGCCTCCAACGCCGATTTCAGCCTCAGCGGCGGCGCGGCCCTGACGAACACGGGCGGCACGATCGCAGCGACTGGCAACGGCACGCTGCAGGCCGCCTCGCTGACGAATGGCGGCAGTATTACAGCCGGACAGCGTCTTGGCGTGGCAATCGACGGCACACTGGACAACAGCAACGGCACGCTCAGCGCGCAAACGCTGACGGCGAGTGCGGCATCGTTCAGGAACGCGAGCGGTCTCGTGAGCGGCGATTCTGTCGCGATCTCGGCGCCGCAGCTCGACAACAGCGGCGGCCGGCTCATCGCGAACCAGCTCGCCCTCAGGGCGACGAACCTGTCGAACGAAGGCGGCACGATCACGCAACTCGGCAGCGGCTCGCTTTCGCTGGACGTGAGCGACACGCTCGACAACGCGAACGGCGGCGTGCTTCAGAGCAACAGCACGGACCTGACGATTACACCCGCGTCGCTGGACAATAGCGGCGGCACGATCACGCACGCGGGCTCGGGCACGTTGACCATCGTTGCGGGCAATGGCGCCGGTTCGTTGAGCAACGCAGGCGGCAAGATCATCACCAACGGCGCAGCGACGGTGTCCGCCGGCACGCTCGACAACACGCACGGTACATTGTCTTCGCAGAACATCCTGTCCGCCGTCGTTCAGGGCGTGCTGAACAACACCTCAGGACGGCTTTCGTCGGGCACCGGTCTGAGTGCGTCCAGCGGCGATCAGTTGATCAACGCCGCGGGCGTGATCGGCGCTGGCGGCGTTGTGGCCGGCAGCACGCTGAGCCTGAGCGCGGCGTCGATCGACAACAGCGGCGGCGCGATCACCAATGTCGGCACGGGCACGACCACGCTCGAAGGCGGCAGCAGCATTACCAACGCCAATGCGGGCGGTGTGTCAGGCATGGGTTCGATAAGTGGCAACGGTGATGTCACGCTGGCTGCGACTTCGATTTCGAACACGCAAGGGGGGCAGCTCAGTGGCGCGAACCTGCAGATCAACGCGGGCAACCTCGACAACAGCGGCGGGACAATCGGCAACGTCGCGCATGTGGCGAACGTCGCGGGTGATGTGGCGATTTCTGCGACAGGCAATCTGACCGGGACGGGCGGACGCATCGGCGCATCGCGCAATCTCTCGCTCACCGCGAATTCTGTACTCGGCGGCGGCGCATACAGCGCCGTCGGCAATCTTGCGTTGAATCTGCAGGGTGATTTTACGACCTCACCGAGCTACAGCTTCAATGCCGGCGGCACGCTCGCCTTCTCGTTGCCGGGCACCTTTACGAATGTCGGCGGCTTATCGGCGGCGAATGGCCTCAGTGTTAGCGCAAGCAATATTAAGAACTCCGGCGCACTGGTGGCAGGTGGCATGCTCACCACCCATTCGACCACGTTGACCAACACGGGCACGATCGTGGGCGGCAGCGTGTCGCTCAACGCTACGCAGACGCTTTCGAACGTGGGCACGAGTGCGCTGATCGGCGCAACCGACAGCGCGGGCACGCTTGAACTGCTGGCGCAGGACATCGAAAACCGGGACGACACGACCGCAACCGATTCGCAGGCGACGACCGCGATTTACGGCCTCGGCAAGGTTGTGCTGGCGGGAGGCAAGGACGCAGGCGGTAATTACATCAACGCCACTCTGGTGCACAACCAGTCTGCGTTGATTCAGTCTTTCGGCGACATGACGATCGACGCGAATCAGGTGACCAACACCCGCCGCGAGATGACCACGACCGGTTTGACGTCCTCAGTCGACCCGGCGCTACTCGATAGCCTCGGCATCAGCATGTCGGGCTGCACGGCTATTTACATGGAGGCATGCTCTGGCCAGTCGGTCGGCTGGGTCGTCCAGGGCGACCCGAACCTGATCGGCGGCGCTTACACCCAGGTGCCACATGGCGGGCAGTGGAACAGCGGCTATCAGTACACGACCTATACCGGTGTCGCGGTCGCCAACACGGTCGCCTCCATCAGTCCAGAAGCGCAGATCCTTGCGGGCGGCAACCTCAATACGTCAACGGTTAGCCTGTTCCAGAACCACTGGAGCCAGGTGGCCGCCACTGGCAATATTGCAGGCCCCACGACACTTGACCAGAACAGCTGGCAGGGCCAGACGGCGCCGCAGGTGCAGGTCACGTATTCGGGCGAGTATCACTACAACAACTACGACAACAGCGAACACAACTGGCAATTGCCGTTTGGAGATGCCGGTTTCGTGACGTCCAATCCGGGGGGCTACAGCCAGCCGGCGCCCGCCGACATCCGGACGTACGCGTTGCCGGGCTACGAGTCGAGTTTCGTGGCAAACGGCACGCTCAGCGGCACCGGCATGACCATTGACAACACGGCCGGCAATGCGGGCGTGGCGCCGCTCGGACTGCTGCCGGGGCAGTCACTGACGGCAACGGGCGCGGGAGCCATCAACGGCACGATCGGCAGCGTACCAACGGGCGGCACGATCTCCGCAGGTGCAGCGAGCGGGACCATCAGTTCAGGCTCCACCGGTGGGGCCATCGGCGCGGGACTGGTGAGCGGCACGATCGGTACGGGATCGGCAGGCGGTGCGGTGAGCGCCAACGCCGTGAGCGGTTCGATTGCTGCGAGCGGCGGCTCGCATGCATCGACTGTAGCGGTTCAGGGCGGCAAACTGGCCAACAGCGGACTCGCCAATTCCGGTAATCCGACGATCGCGGCCGCTACGGCGGTCAAGGTGCTCAACAACATCACGGTGCCCAGCGGCGGTCTGTTCAGCGCGGATACGGCACCCAACGCGCCTTATCTGATCGAGACCAATCCCGCGTTCGCGAACCAGCAGCAGTGGCTGTCGAGCAATTACTACTTCCAGCAGATGGGCATGGATCCCCAGCAGACGCAGATGCGGCTGGGCGACGGGTTCTACGAGCAACAGCTCGTCCAGAACCAGATCCTGTCGATGACGGGCAAGTCGGTGCTGACCAATTATGCCGACACGCAGGACGAATTCAAGGCGCTGATGACCTCGGGCGCGCAGTTGGCGAAATCGCTCGATCTCGCGCCGGGAACGGGCCTCACGCCCGATCAGGTGGCGCAGCTCACGAGCAATGTCGTGATCATGCAGACTCAGGTGGTCGACGGGCAGTCGGTGCTCGTGCCGGTGGTCTATCTGGCCAAGGCCAGCCAGGAAAACATGGCCAACGGGCCGGTGATCGCGGCAACCGACATCGATCTGCAGAATGCGCAGACCGTGACCAACAGCGGCACGATTAGCGCGACCAACAGCTTTGCCGTCGACGCGCAGAACATCGACAGCTCGTTCGGTACGCTGCAAAGCGGCGGGCAGTTGTCGCTTGTTTCGGCGGGCAACGTGAACCTGACCTCGGCGACCGTGAACGCGGGCACTCTTGCGTTGCAGGCCGGCAACGACGTGATCCTGAATACGGCGGTGAATTCGCTGCATCAGGCGAACGGCGACAGCGTGACACGCGATACCTCGACGCTCGGACCGCTGGCGAGCATCAACGTGACCGGCAATGCGGCGATCGTCACCGGCGGGAATCTGGAGCAGAACGCCGCTGCGTTGAACGTGGGTGGCGCACTCGGCATGAGTATCGGCGGCAACTGGAACCTCGGTGTGGCACAGACCGGCGAGACGAAGGTGGTGCTGACGGCGAGCTCCGTTTCCGATACCCATCTCGTCAGCGACACGGGCAGCAGCGTGAAGGTGGGCGGGGCGTCGATGATTGCCGTCGGCGGTGATCTCACAGCCAGCGGCGCGAAATTGGATCTGGGCGGTGGCGGCACCGTGGCGGCAGGCGGCAACGTGACGCTGCAAGCAGCCACGGCGACCTCGACGGTGGACGACAGCAGTTCCGGCCACGACCATCACGGTAGCTATTCGGCGTCACTGCACACCTCGGACGATGCGGTTACCGGCACGACGATCAACAGCGGCGATAACCTCAGCGTGTTGTCCGGCAAGGACATCGATCTGAGCGGCAGCAGCATCACATTGACGAAAGGCACGGCAACGCTCGCGGCAGCCGGCGACGTGAACATCGCCGCCGCGAGCGAGACGCACGTTTCCGATTTCCAGGCATCGGGCAGCCACAGCGGCGTGCTGAGCAGCACGAGCCGCGAGAGCGTGAGCAACAACGCATCGACGCAGGCCGACGCCAGCCTGATCTCTGCGGATTCCGTGGCGATATCGGCGGGCAAGAACCTCAACGTGACCGGCAGCAACATCGTCGGCACCGATGCGGTTGCGCTGGCCGCCACGGGCGACGTCAACCTCAGCGCTGCCACGGAAACCTATCAGGACAACGAGTACTACCAGGAGAAGCATTCCGGGTTCTCGTTCACCGGCGGCCTGGGTATCAGCGTCGGCTCCAGCGAGCAGCACCAGCAATACGATGCGGGATCGGTCACGCAAAGCCAGGCGCGCAGTACGGTCGGCGCGTCGGCGGGTAATGTGTCGATCGTCGCGGGCGGCGATCTGCACGTGGGCGGCAGCGATGTGGTCGCGGGCAAGGCGGCGGCTGACACGAGCGACGCCACCGGCAATATCGCGTTGCAGGCGCAGAACATCGTCATCGATCCGGGCCAGGACGCGGCGCAGAGCCACGACGAGCAGGAGGCCCATTCGAGCGGTCTGACGGTTGCGATCACGGGCACGCCGCTCGATACCGTCAAGAACCTGCGCGCCGATGCGTCTTCAGGTAACGCATTCGAACGCGGCCAGAACACGCTGCTCGAAGTGGGCGCCAGCGCGGCGGATACGCCCGGCATTTCTGTTTCGTATGGACGCAGCAGCAGTTCGAGCACGACCGATCTGTCGAGTGTCACCAACGCGGGCAGCACGCTGCGCGCGGGCGGCAACGTCACCGTGAACGCAACGGGCGGCGCGGTGAAGGATGCGAGCGGCAAGGCGCTCGACGGCGATATCACGGTGACGGGTTCGGCGATCAGCGCGGGCGGGACGGCGCTTTTCAACGCCAACCACGACGTCACGTTCCAGGCGTCGACCGACCAATTGCAGCAAAGCACGCAGTCGAGCAGTTCCAGTTCGGGCTTCTCGCTCGCAGCGCCGTCACTCGGCGACGTGACGCGCTGGGTCGGCGGAACGGCGAATAGTGACGGTGTCGGGCCGTCGCCGTACAACGCCGCGAGCAGTAGCGCAAACGGCACGCAGACCGCGAACACGCAGACGGCTTCGACCGTGGTTGCGAACAGCGTGGTCGTGAAAAGCGATACCGGCGATATCAACGTGATCGGTTCGGGGATCAGCGGCACGCAGGGCGTCGACCTGGTCGCCAGCCAGGGCGCGATCAACGTGCTGGCCGGGCTGGATTCCAGCACCAATCATCAGGAGTCGAGCAGCAAAAAGATCGGGGGCCTCGGCAGTAATGGAACTTCGACCGGCTTTAGCGTCGGCGTGGCGAGCAATCATGGCGTCGAGGACTCCGCCGCGCAAACGCAGAGCACGATGCGCAGCCAGCTCGTGAGCGCCAATGGCAACGTGACACTGGACGCGAAGCAGGACGTGACGGTGCAAGGTTCCGACCTGAGCGCAGGCGGCGACCTGGCATTGACCGGCAAGAACCTCAATCTTGACCCGGGAACGGACGGCACCCAGAGCAGTGCCAGCCAGAGCTCGAGTCAGTTCGGTGTCAGTCTGGCGCTTGGGGGCGCGGTGGGCAATGCGGTCGCGACCATCAACCAGAGCATGAACCAGGCGAGCAGCACGGACAATTCGCGGCTCAAGGCGCTGGACGTTGCCCAGGCCGGCCTCGCTACGTACAACGCGATTCAGGTTGCGCGCGCGTCAATGTCGGGACCGACGGCGCAGCCGCTCATCAAGGCGACGGTGAGCATCGGTGGCGGCACGAGTCACAGTCAGACGCAACAGACCACGCTCGCGAACGATGGCAGCACGCTGACGGCTGGCCATGACGTTACTCTCGTTGCGACCGGAAGCGACACGAAGGACGCGAGCGGCGCCGCTACCGACGGCGACATCAATGCGGCGGGTACGCGGATTTCCGGCCAGAACGTGACGCTCGACGCCGCGCGGGATATCAACCTGCAAAGCGCCAGGGATGCGAGCGAGCAATCAAGCAGCAATAGCAGCAGCAACGGCAGCATCGGCGTGGGGCTTGCCGTTGGCGGCCAGCAAAACGGTTTCACCGTGGAGTTGGCAGCGAGCATGGCGCATGGCAACGCAAACGGGCAAAGCTCCACGAATCAGGATACGCAGATTGCCGCGAGCAACATGCTGTCACTGATGAGTGGGCGCGACACCAACCTTCGCGGCGCCGAAGTAGCCGGCAATAGCATCGACGCAAATGTGGGCCGCGATCTCAATGTCGCCAGCCAGCAGGACACAAGCACATACGCGAGCAAGCAGACGAGCGGCGGGTTTCAGGCGAGCCTCTGCATACCGCCGATCTGCGTAGGCCAGGCGGTGAGCGGCAGTGCGAGTTTCAGTCAGCAGACAATCGATTCGGACTATCAGTCGGTCAATCAGCAGAGTGGTTTCTATGCGCGCAACGGCGGATTCGACATCAACGTCGGCAATCATACGCAGCTCGATGGCGGCGTGATCGCGAGCACCGCAAGCCCGGAGTTGAACAATCTGTCGACGCAAACGCTGGGTTTCACAAATTTGGAGAACCACGCGAGCTACTCTGGCGACACTGTGGGGCTTAGTGCTAGCGGGGGTTTTGGCCACAGTACGAAGGATGGTGTGACCCTGAGCACGCCGGTAGCGCAGGGCGCCAACCACGCGCTAGGACCGCAGACTTCGCAAGGCCTGGGGCCGTCTGGGGTATCGCTTTCGGGAACGAGTAGTGATGCGAGCGGCACAACCTACGCCGCCGTGAGTGCTGGCACGATCACGGTGCGCGAAGATGCGGGCACGGGCCAGGACAGCACAGCGGGCCTTAGCCGCGACACGGCGAATGCAAATGGCGTGGTGCAGAACACGTTCAATGCACAGACCGTGCAGGATGACATGGCGATCCAGCAGGCGACTGGCCAGGTCGGCATGCAGGTGGTGGGTGATGTCGCGCAGCACTTTGAGCAGCAAGCTGCTTCGAAGATCAGCGACGCGCAGAGTCGACTCGACAGCGCGAAAGCGTCCGGAGATACGGCTGCGGCACAGCAAGCGCAGGCGGACTTGGACGCCGCAGATGCGCAAATCGCTTTGTGGAGCAATGACGGCGCGGCTCGAATTGCATCGCACGCTGCGGTCGCCGCAATCGGCGCAGCTCTGGGCGGCGGCAGTGTACAGGGTGCCGTTGCCGGCACCGTGGCGGGTGATCTTGCGAGCAATGCAACCGCCAAAGTGGTTGGCGATACGCTTAGCGGCACGTTGTTATCGAATCCCGCAGCGGGACTGGCCGGCGCGGTCGCAGGCGGAGGAGTTGGTGGTACTTCGGGTGCAGTTAGTGGTGTGGGAGGAGCGTTGAGTGCCGACCTCTACAACCGGCAGTTACACCCAGAGGAAATTGACAAGATCCTCCAACTCGCGAAAGGCAATACGGATCTCTTCAATCGCTTGGTCTCCGCGGCCTGCGTCGACGTCAATTGTTCGGGCGAATTTGCGGTGGGTTCACAAAATGAGATCCACTACTCGCAAATAGAGGCTGGCGGAGGTATGGATGCTGAGGCGCAGGAGATACTTCAAGCTGCACACAACGCTGATCCGAGCTTCCTAAGTTACAGCAAGGGGGCCGCTTTGGTTGATCAGATTCTCCGCGAGGCCAATACAATAGGCCAAAGCGTTGCCTGGACGCGTCAATTCGCTCTGGCCGCAGGTAGCGCCTTTGTCAACGGCGCAACGGAGTTCGGGCTTACTATTGCCGATGGGCTTTCGGCGGTGGGTGGTGGCGTCGGCAATCCAGTAAGCGAGTTGGGGCAATCTATCCAGCGGACCGGCGTGGTGCAGACGGGCGTAAATACGCTGGCCGGCTTCTCCGACACGATGCAAGGTGTCGGGCAGTGGAGTCCAAGCGCAGTAGGGTCGCTCGTTGGCAGTGCTGCACTGGCGTACCTCACGGATAAGATCGCCGCAGGAACTAGCAATAGCATAAGCGCGGGGATAGATAGTGCTCTCGGCGGATACAGTATCCGGGATGTAAACTCCGTCTATCCTGCCGATGGGCGAACGATGAACTGCGCAAACTGTTCAGTGGCGACGGATGCAACGTTGGCTGGAAACCCAACAAGCGCGTTGCCCGGGGCCGTAACAAGTCCCGAAGACCTTGCGACTGCTTTCGGAAAAACAGTCTTTAATTGGATTCAGCGGACCAATCCAGAAGCGATATCTCAGACGATGTTGAATTGGGGGGACGGGTCGAGAGCTGTTGTTTATGGTGCTCGCGGTGGCGAGATAGGGCACTTCAGCAATGTTATCAATCAAAACGGGACTGTTCGCTTCCTTGACGGTCAGTCAGGCGGCGCCACGAACCTGAATGACGGCTATACTCATTGGTTTATTCTGAGAACGGACAATTGAGGTGTAATGATGACTATCACTAAAGATCAGGCTTTGCATATTGTTCAAAACTACCTGGATGAGGAAATATCCTCAGGATCTGAAAAAAAATATGTTGTGATGGACGATAAAACCATTGAAAAATCTTATGGATGGGTCTTTATTTTTAATTCCAAGAAATACTTGGAAACGGGAAATATGCTCTATGCTCTAGGCGGAAATGGACCGATTGTTGTGGAGAAAGAAACGGGGAAAATTCATCAACTTGGAACGGCTCTATCGCTGCAAAATTCGATAAAACAGTTTGAGACGGCCAACGGATTTTGAATCCAATGTGGCGTGCATCTGCTTGGTCGAGCCGAATCTCAGTCGTCAAATTGCTTGAGAAAGGAATTCCTCGACCGATGGACGCTGTGGTCGCGTACAACAATCGTGCCGATGTCGAAAACACACTGAGTACTCCACCCAACTCAACATACATTCCAGAGAAATTTACAGGACAGGTCGTCTTTGTTCATTACAAATTCCTATGAAAGTCGCGGAATTAATAGCAAATGAACGCAGGGCAATCAATGGATCGCGATTGCGTCTCGAAGGGGTTTTTGTGATGATTAATAAGGTAGGGTATTTTGTTTCCGATATGGATGCTATTGATGATATGAGAAATGCAATACTACTTGAGCACGAAAATCTCATGAAACATCTATTCTCCAGTGTTCCTGCCTATGGTGGCGGGAAATATGTTTACTGTGATAGAGCGGAGATATCGGGTGTTTTTGAAAGACTCAACGAATCTATTTTCTTTGGTGTTATGAGAAAAATTGTGGATTTTGTCATATATAAATATGAAAATCCGATGATTGTAAGGCTGTGAACTGCTTTGAATTTGACATCGTGAACCCGCTGTCATCAGTCGGTGGGCCTGTATAAACGGCGACTGCGTTGGAATGAGGCGGGGTAATTCACAAGGAGGCGAGCGGCGATCCGGCGGAAGAAAAGGCTTTAGCGTCGATGTCTGGAATCACACGCAGCTCGACGTGGCGTGCTGTCGAGCACGGCGAGCGCCGACAAAAGCACGCTCTCGACACAGACGTTCGGTTATTCGAACCTGTAGAACTCGGCGAGCCATTTGGGCATGTCGCTGGGGTTCAGTGCGAGCGGCGGCGGTGGGAAGAGTACGAGGTCCGTCCTGAACAATTCGTTTTGCCGACCACCGGCGCTACGGCGACAGAAGCCCAGCGATGCGACGGTTGAGTAAGGCATTCAGAATAAAGGCATAGAGAAGCCGCAGCTTCGTGAGGATCATCCGAAGATTATGGCCTGCACCTCACAGCACCGCGTGCATCGCATCGCCGAGCGCACCCTTGAGCCAGTTGCGATCGAGTTTTCCGTCTGTCTTCATGTGACCGATGGCTGGTTCGATTGCGCTGCGCCGTCTGATCATCTCCCGTAGTCCGCGTGTGATACCCCGCCGCAAGCCCGGGTGGTAGATTTGCACACCATCGACGGCGACACCCTTATAGCCACGGTCGACGATGGCGACCTCCGGCGTGGCGTCGCACAGGATTGCCGCCTGCTCCAAGCGGAACAATTCCAGCCTCAAAGGTTCCTTGGAGTGCCCTAAAGATTCTGGGGAAATAAGAATGTTATACGGCGAAAAGGCAAGGTTTGCGATCGAATGTGAATTGAACGAGCATTCCGGCGGGGCATGGATGTTCGGCAAATTTTGTTATTGGATCGGTGGTGAACAAGTCGGAGATTTTGACAAAGGGACGTCTTTGCGCGATGTCCTATTCTCGATGCGATACATCATCGGTGACGCTGGGCAACGCACGGCGCCGTCTCTTGCCGTCCGTGATGAAGAGGAGATATTTCGCGCAATCCAGGAATCTTTGAATGAAAGTGGAACCGACGCAACGAAGCTGATTCCCGCCGACCTCCTGCCAGCGAGCTTTGACGTCTGCCCGCTAGTCGATATCTTTGACACTTGGTCTATCTACTTGGTTGATACGCAAGAAACTTCGAGAATTTTGTACTCGTCTGACAGTGGTGGCACCATAAAGGCAGTCGATCTGGCAAACGGCGAGTTCGACGCAGTGGCATCTACGGTCTGCGGAGAACTGGATCGCCTCTTGGACGCTTGCCAGTGACCAATTGGAAACACCGGGGTATGTGCCGGGTAATGCTACGTTTAATAGTGGGAATGGTGACGGTCAATCGGGCGCAGATAAGAAGCCGGTGGTCTCCGCGCAAGGTGAGGTTGGTGGCAAGGTTTTTAGTGATGTTAACCAAACAGCTAGACCTTCAAATCTTGCGGAT
>NZ_CAJMZG010000045.1:0-22622 GCF_905220255.1 Paraburkholderia sp. J69-1
TTCTCACCTTCTTCAGGCACGGTTCATCATGTCACAGCACACCACCGAGCGCATTGACGTTCAGCTCACGCAAATCCGCTTAGAGGCAGAAGACGTTGCTTCCTATGAGTTTCGGCCGATTGGCGCGTCGAGTCTTCCCGAATTCGAGGCCGGTGCCCACATCGATCTTTATCTCCCCGAGAATCGGGTACGCAGCTATTCGCTCGCCAACGCTCCGCACGAACGGCATCGCTATGTTGTCGCCGTTCAGCGCGAGAGCAACGGCCGTGGCGGCTCGAAGTGGATGCATGACATTCCTCGAGTTGGCGATCGCTTCAAAATAAGCGCGCCGAAGAATGATTTTCCTCTGAACGAGAGCGCGGCCGAATCGATCTTTATTTGCGGCGGCATCGGCATTACACCGGCCATGGCAATGGTTCATCGCCTGAATCACACCGGTGCGAAGTGGTCCATGCACTACGCCGCACGCTCATGTGAGCGTGCGTCCTATGCAGATGAGCTCGCGAACATGCCAGACGCGAACTCGCGTGTCACGATGTACTTTCAGAACGAAGATCAGCTTCTGAACGTGCGCGAGCTCGTCGAGAACGCGCCGACTGGCGCACATCTGTACTGCTGCGGCCCTCGCGGCATGGTGGACGCGTTCATCGACGCTTGCGCGGATCGTCCGAAGGAACAGGTGCATTTCGAACGCTTTGCAGCGGCCAGTGACGCGGCGACGGGTGGCGGCTACGAAGTGGTATTGAATCGCGATGGGCGTCGTATCACCGTATCGCCAGGCAAATCACTGCTCGATACCTTGCTTGATCACGGCGTCGATGTGCAGTACGCGTGCTCGTCGGGCGTGTGTGGAACCTGCCGCGTCGGCGTGATCGACGGCGAACCCGATCATCGAGACGACTTCCTAAGTGCCGACGAAAAGGCCGGCAAGCGCGCGATTATGGTGTGCTGCTCGGGGTCACGGTCGTCGACGCTGGTTCTCGATCTCTGAGCACAAAATCAAACAACCGTTTATGAGGCGGCGCCATCGGCGCGCCCTTCACAAGGAGACACGATGCTCTCAACACTCGTCAACGAATTTCCCGAACACGAGCCGCGTCCGGCCAATGCGCCTAAAGCGCTCGACGGCCTGCGCGTGGTGGACTTCACGCACTTCATCGCTGGGCCTTTTGCAACCATGATGCTCGGCGATATGGGCGCCGACGTCATCAAGATTGAAGCCCCCGTGCGCGGCGACGAATATCGCTACTATCCGCCGGCGCATCCACAGGATTCGACGATCGGCGCGCCTTATCTGTGGTCGAACCGGAACAAGCGAAGCATTGCCATCGACCTGAAATCCGAAGAGGGACAGCGCATTGCCTGCGAGCTGATTGCGACTGCCGATATCGTTGTCGAAAACTTCTCTACCGGCGTGATGGAACGTCTTGGCCTCGACTACGAAACGTGTCGCGAGTCGAATCCGAATGTCATCTTCTGTTCCGTGTCCGCTTATGGCCGCGAGGGCGCGTTTGCCGATCGCCTAGGTTTCGACCCGGTCGCACAGGCGGAAAGTGGCTTCGTTTCAATGAACGGCTATGCCGATCGTCTCGGTGTGCGCGCGTTGTCGCCGGTAATGGACATCAGCACCGCAATGATGGCGTGCAATGCGATGCTCAGTGCGCTCGTGGCACGCGAGCGCACCGGCAAAGGCCAGAAGATCGAAGTTTGCCTGTTTGACAATGCGTTGCTCATGACAGGCTACGCGAGCATGCAGCACTTGTTTACCGGGGACGAACCGCAACGACACGGCAACACCAGCCCCGACACCTGCCCCTCTGGTGCGTTTCATGCGTCCGATGGCTCGTTCTATATCAACTGCGGTAACAACAAGATTTTCCATCGTCTCGCGAAGGACGTCCTGGAAATGCCTGAATTGACGGCCGACGACGCGTTCGGGGATCGCGACATCCGGATCAAGAGACGAGCCGAACTGTTTCCGATTCTTGAAGAAGCCTTTGCGAAACAACCGTGGTCGTACTGGCAGCAGCGTATGCGCGCAGCGTCGATCCCTTGCGGCGAGATTCGCACCGTTGGCGAGGCACTTCGCTCGCCTGAGGCAACTGAGCGCAAAATCGTGAGCCGGCTTCCCCATCCCGATCTCGGATGGGTTCCCAATATCAACTTGCCGTTCCGTTTCAGTGAGACGCCAATCGTCGATCCGGTTCCTGCCCCACGAATCGGCGAGCATAGCCAGAGCATTCTCACCGACGTGCTCGGCTATACCGAAACAGACGCAGGCGCGTTGCTCAATCGCGGTGTCATCTACAGCAGCATCAAGGCCGGGGACAACGCATAGCGTCAACACGCAATTTTCTCGATCCAAATATCGATAACCATCGGTAATCATCGATCACTTCTGCCTGTACTTCTTTTCATCGATATGGATATCACGCGGCCCAGCCCCCGCGGGCCAACCTCGCGATCGGATCTCGTCGGGAAAATGCTGGCGCTTTTCAAGGAACGTGGCTACGAAAGCGGTGAGCGTCTACCGTCCGAGCGCGCGCTTGCGGAGCGTTTCGGTGTGGGCCGCAATGCGCTGCGCGAAGCGCTCTCTACGCTCAGCGCGGTTCGCGTGATCGAGTCGCGGCCCAATTCGGGCATTTATCTTCGTCGCATGTCCACCGACAGCAGCTTCGAGACGATCGTTCTGCTAAGCGAAATGGGCTCTGAGCCATCGATGAAGGACGTGCAGGAGACGCTTGAAGTGCGCTGGGCGCTCGAAATACGCAGCGTGCAGCTCGCGTGCGAGCGCCGCACCGAAGCGGATCTCGACGGTCTCGTCTCGATCATCGACGCGACGCATGCGATCCTGGCCACCAAAGGTAACATCGCATCACAGGACACCGCTTTTCACATCGCGCTGGCGCGCAGCACCCGTAACGAGGTGCTTGTGCGTCTGCTCAACTCGTTCTACCGGATTTCGGAAAGTCGGCGCTTTGCGCTGTTCGCCGATATTGAGCGTGGCGCGATGTCGGCAGCGCAGCATACGCGCATCTACGAGGCGGTGGTCAAGCGCGATGTGGAAAAAGCGACGTTCCTGATGGGCGCGCACTTTGGCAGCGCCGTAGAATCCTGGAGCGCAATTCTTGGCGGCGAATCATCAACTGAAGGCAAGGCGTCCCCCATCCAGAAGTAGAGACGCCGTCGGCCAGCGTTACGTGCTGTTTTCTGTCAGGAAAGGTCTGCGACGCAGCGCTTCGTTTGCAAGTGGGCGAGGCGCTGCGTAGGTTTCAACAAATATCCAGTGCCTCCGTGCGATGGCGTAACCCGGAATCGCTGTCGCGCCTAGAAGCGCTGCACCAGCCCTGCTCTCCCGACGAACTGGTGAGCCGTGCTAGACGGCGTCATCAACTCGATGTTTGCCACTGCTCGTTGTCCGAGCGAATCGGTACCGCTCGCCGCCTGATAGACGCCAAAGAGGTAGAGCTCGGTGCGCTTCGACAAAAAGTACTGCACGCCGACGATACCCTGCTGCCAGGTCGCGCCGCCCCGGCCACCTGCGCCGCCGCCACGCGTGTAGGTATAGGCGGTGCCCAGTTGCAGCGCGGGCGTCGCGAAGTACGAGACCGTGAGTGCCGCATTGTTGAAGATGGCCGTGCCACGATAGCCGAGCGGGTTCGGTCCGGCTTCCGTGTTGCCGAGCCCTTCGAACGCCGAGTGGCTCAGCGAAACCGCGAGCGTTGCGTCGTTGATCTTGTAGCTCGCGCCTGCTGAATAGATTTCGAACGTCGAAGCGGATGCATAACCCGCATAAATCGGATTGGATTGCGACGAGGTAGCCGAACCGAACGAACCCATGTTGTTCGTCGTCGCCGGACCGGAATTCGGATTGTTGCCGAACGAGGCGAGATTGGGATCGCGGCCGTTGTAATAGCCCACGCCGGCCGAAAAACCTTTAAACGCGTAACTCGCGCCAAGCGCCCAGATCTGGCTGCCCGTGAAGTTGCCCGCACGGCCCCCGAGCGACTACATCGCGCCGAACGTGAAGCCGCGCCAGTTCGGGCCAACGAACTTGAGCGCGTTGTTGGTCCGGCGTGTATGGCCAAGGCCATCGACGTCCCCTGGCAGAGCACCCGAAATGCCGACGATCAGACTCGGCGAATATGACGCGACAAAATCAGCCTGCGTATCGTATTGCCGGCCCGCCGTGATCGTGCCGTAGGGGCTGCTCAACCCGACGAAGACCTGCCGGCCGAACTCGGCGCCACCTTGCGAGAGCGTGCCGTTGTTGATGTTGAAGCCGTTTTCGAGTGTGAATCTGGCTGAGAGACCGCCCCCGAGATCCTCCGTTCCACGCAAGCCCCAGCGGCTGCCGGTAATGCCCCGGGCACCGCCGTCGCTCATGGACACGAGCGATTTCCCGGCCAGCGAGCTGTCGGGATTGCGGCCAGTTTGCACGCTGTTCACGTAATTGATGCCGGCATCGATCAAGCCGTAAAGCGTCACGCTACTCTGCGCATGCGCTGCGGATGCCGAGAAAAACGATAGCGGAAGTAACCACCTGCCCTTCTTCATGACGTCTCCAATTTAATATTTATAGTAGTTGTACTGATTACTAAAACTCGATGCGTATCCTTGCGTCCTTGCCGGCGAGGCTTCCCGCCGGCAACCATTCATGCCCAATGATGTGCTAATGACTCGACACGGCGGCGGGAGCGACCGCATCCACGTCGCGCCCGATGACTCGCGCCCGGCGCCCCAGCACCACGAGCGCAAGCGCCGCGATCAAGGCGGGGATCGCCAGCAGGCTGAATATCGAAGCGAACGCCCAGCTCAGCCCCATGAGAATCGCGCCGCCGAATGCGCCGACCACGGCGCCGATTCGCCCCACCGCGAGCATCCACGCCACTCCGGTCACGCGGCTGGTGGTGGGATAGTACTGCGCGGCGAGCGGCGCCATCGAAGCCGCCGCCCCCGAAAGCGCCGTGCCGGTAACAACGATCAGCGCAGTGAGCGAAGCATCGTGTGCCACGTTACATCCAATCAGGAACACGATGAGTGCGGTCAACACATAGAAGAACGCGACTACGCGTATTTCACTGAATCGATCCATCAGCCACCCGGCCAGCAGAATGCCGGCACATCCGCCGACGTGAAAAAGCGACGACGTCACGGCCGATTCGCGCAAGCTGAAGCCGGAAGCCTTGAAGAGCGTGGGCAGCCAGTTGGTGAGCAGATAGAACACCGTTAGGCACATGAAGTAGCTGAGCCACAACATCGTGGTGCCGAGCAGATAGTCTTTCGACAGCACCTGCGCCACCGGCGATGGACGCTTCAACTGTGCCGGGCTGCGAGCCTCGCAGATGAACACACAGTCGCCCAGTTCCGCGCGCGGCGCGAGGCGGCGCAGGATTTGTGCGACGAGCTCGCGCGGGCGCCCCGTGGAGACCATGAACTTGACGGACTCGGGCAAGGCGAACAACAGCACGCAGCCGAGCAGCAACGGCAACACGCCGCCGACCAGCAGAACGCTGCGCCAGCCGAATATCGGTATGATCCACGCGGAAAGCATCCCGCCCGCCGCGATTCCCGCCGCGAAGCCCATGAACATGGCGTTGACCACGAATCCGCGAATACGTGCGGGCACGTATTCCGACATCAGCGTAACCGTGTTCGGGACTGCCGCACCAAGGCCAAGGCCCGTGAAGAAGCGCAATGCCGTGAGGGTTTCCATCGAGTTTGCCAGCGTGCTAGCACAACTGAGCATCCCGAAGAAAAACACCGAACACACGAGCACGGCCTTACGGCCGACGCGATCAGCCAGCGGACTCACGAGCAGCGCGCCCACACCCACACCGACCAGCGTCGCGCTCAGCACGGGGCCGAGCGATTCGCGCGACACCCTCCAGTCGTCCACAAGCGTGGGAGCGATGAAACCCATCGCCCCCGTATCGAAGCCGTCGAAGCCCACGATCAGGAAGCACAACACGAACAACACACAATGGAAAAATGAAAAGCGCTGCTCGTCGATAAACGTCTGCACGTCGATCGTCCGTGCGCCGATGCGCCCCGCGTTCATTTCGCGCCTCCGGCGGTGGGTTTCAATGCGGACGCGACGCGCTGTTTATCGCGGCGGGATATGTCATGGTCGATCGCATTCATTTCCGTCTGTCTCCTTTCGAGTGGTACTAATCTGACTTTTCGTGTGTGACTGCTGCGACTTTGTCCGATTACCCGCCGCGCCGGCGCTACGAGACCGCGCGCAGCGCTTCCTGCGGCGCTCGCCCGCTTGCCAGCCCTGCAATGTGCCGGCCCGTGATATAGCCGAAGGTCATGATGGGCCCGAGCGTGATGCCCGCGCCGGGATAGTTCCCGCCCATCACGCTGGCGCGATCGTTGCCCACTGCGTAGAGACCGTCCACGGCCGAGCCGTCTGCTAGCACCTGCCCCTCGACGTTGGTGGCGATCCCGTCGAAGGTGCCGAGATCTCCCATCTCCAGCTTGAGCGCGTAGTAGGGCCCGTTGCCGACCGGCGCAACGCATGGGTTGGGCCGGTGCTCCGCGTCGCCCAGGTAGCGGTTGAACGACGTCGCGCCGCGCCCGAAAGCCGGGTCTTCACCACGCGCGGCGTGAAGGTCGTAGTTGCGCACCGTATCCTCTAGCGCACGCGCGTCAATGCCAGCCCGCGCGGCGAGTTCTGCGAGCGTGCGCCCCTTGACCAGATAGCCGTTGCGCAACAGTGGCCAGAGCGGGACTGGCGCGGGTTTCGCGAATCCCAGGCCGTACTTGCGTATGGTGCGTTGGCCGCAGATCAGCCACATGGCGGTTTGCGCCTGTCCGCGGCACGCCTCGACCATAGCCACGCCAACGTCGTGATACGAGTTCGATTCGTTCGTGAAGCGCCGCCCGTCGCGGGTCACTCCGATCATGCCAGGCTTGTAGCGATCGACGAGGTGGGGAAACACGCCCGTGCTGCCGTCGCGCATCGGCACACGTGAGACCGGCATCCAGGCGGCTGGCTGCGGATAGTGGATATCCACGCGCGCGCCGGCCTGCTCGGCCATGCGCGCGCCGTCGCCCGTGTTGCCCGTGGGTACGGGCGAGACGTGTTCGCCGCCACGCGCAACGTGCGCAAACGCGCGGCGCACGCGCGCGAGATCGTGAGAAAAGCCCCCACATGCGAGCACGACCGCACGCCGCGCTTCGAACTGCACCATGCTCCCGCCGCTCTGCGCCCGCACGCCCGTTACACGCCGGCCCTCAATCGTCAGTTCTTTGGCCGCCGTTTCCGTGAGAATAGGAATGCCGAGATCGAACGCCGACTTCGCGAGCCGCGCCGCGAGCGCGTTGCCGCTCGTGATCTGCACACCGCGCCGATAAAGCGCGAGATCCTTCAGGTGACTCGCGAGCCGCTTCGCCACATACCAAGCCGATTTCAGCGAACGCGTGGCGTTGAAGAAGTGCTTCAGGTCCGCATTTGACGAATTGAACATCATGCCGATGAACGTGATCGTCTTGAGCGGCGAGCGAAGTCGCGCGAGGTCGGCACCCAGACGCCGCGCGTCGTAAGGCGCCACCACCACGGAGCGGCCGATATCCACACCGCCCGCGACGTCCGGGTGATAATCCGGATACAGCGTGGGCAGGAATTTCGCCTCGGTTTCACGCTCGAAGAAGTCGAGCATTTCCGGGCCGACACGCAAAAACGCGTCCACCGCCGCCTCGTCAAAGCACGCGCCCGCTTCATTGCGCAAATACCGCCGTGCCGCTTCGGTCGAATCCGTCACGCCGTTCGCGGCCGCATGACGGTTTCCGGGAATCCACAGCACGCCTCCCGAATACGCAGTCGTGCCGCCGAACCACGGCGCTTTCTCGATCACGATCACGTCGAGCCCTGCCTTGCGCGCCGTGATCGCGGTCGACAAACCGCCCGCGCCGGATCCGATCACCAGCACGTCGCATACGCGCTGCGGTGTGAGGAAAGTTTCACTCATCGTCTGGTTCCTTGACTGCGGCCTTACAAACCCATGCGCTTCGCAAGCACGTTGCGCTGAATTTCGTTGCTGCCGCCGCCAATGGGGCCAACGCGTGAATCGCGGAAGAACATCTGCATGTCGTATTCCATCGAATATCCCGCGCCGCCGAGAATCTGCAAGCCTTCGTCGGCGCAGCGGAAGTTGTTTTCCGTGCAGACGATCTTCGCAATCGAGGTTTCATTGATGGCCGGATCGCCGCCGTCGAGCAGTTCGGCAACGCGATACACCGACTGGCGCGCGGTCTCCGCCATGATCTGCATGTTCACGAGCTTGTGCTGGATGACCTGGAAGCTCGAAATCGGCTGCTCGAACTGAATGCGCTGCATCGCGTAGTCGCGCGCGTATTCGGTAATGCGGAAGCAGTGTCCCGACGAAATCGCGGCAAGCGCCATGCGCTCCAGGCCCAGGCACCTCATGATGTTCTTCCACGCGCGCCCTTCCCCGCCAAACAGGTTCGAAACAGGCACGCGCACGTTGTCGAAGAACACCTCGTTGGCGTGCGTCGTACGCCGTCCGAGCATGTTGAGTGGGCGGATCGTGACGCCGGGCGCTTTTGCATCGACGAGGATCGTGCTGATGCCTTCGTGGCGCGGGGCGTCGCGATTCGTCTTGGCAATCACGACGATATAGTCCGCCACGTGAGCACAGGTGATCCACACCTTGTTGCCGTTGAGCACGTACGAATCGCCGTCGCGCACCGCGGTCGTGCGAATGCCAGCGACGTCGGAGCCCGTGCCGGGCTCCGACATGGCGAGCGCCAGCTTTGCCTCGCCCGAGATGATCTGTGGAATGATCTGCTGCTTCAGTTCGTCGGAGCCGAACTTGGCAACGTGCATACCGGCATAAACGGCAGTCGTCGTGATGCCCTGCGCAATGCCCGTGTAGTAGTAGCCGAGCGTTTCGAGCAGCACCGCCACATCCTTGTAGCTGCCGCCGCTGCCACCCAGCGCTTCGGGATAGAACAGACCGAGAAAACCCGCTTCGGCCAGCGCCGCGTGCGCTTCGTACGGATATTCCTTCGTTTCGTCCATCTTGCGCACGCGGTCCCACGGCAAGTGGCGTTCGAGCAGCGTGAGCAGGCTCTCGCGCATCATGGTTTGTTCTTCGGTCAGGCCGAACGTGTTCATCAGGCTCATATCTGCTCCAGTCAGTTTTGTTGTTTCGCTTGTTCTGCTTGTTTCGCGCGCATTGCCTTCCGGCCCGCGCGCGTGAGGACCATCGTCGTCATCACGCCGGTCTGCACGATTTCGCCACGCTGGTTGATCAGTTCCATGCGGCGCTTGAGCACGCCGCGATCGGGCTTCGACGTCACGCGGGCCGACGCAACCGTCGTACGCAAATGGACGGTGTCGCCAAGGAAGATCGGCGCGAGGAAGCGCCAATCGTCCACGCCCAGCGCGGCGATGGCGGTGCCGATCAGGTGCCCGAGTTGCGCGCTCAAGCCCGTGGCCACCGAAAGGCCGAGCGCGCCATGCGCGATGCGTTGGCGAAGCGCCGATTTCGCGCTGTATTCGGCGTCGGTATGCATGGGGTTCACGTCGCCGGAGACCCACGAGAACGTCACGACGTCCGTTTCGGTAATGGTGCGGGCCGGGCTCAGATCGACCGCGCCTTCCTCGAAGTCCTCAATACACTTGCCAGTCATGCCAGATCACTCCTTTGACGAAAGAACGAACAGCGCATCGGCCGCCACAGCGCCGTCGCGCCCCACGATGAGCGGATTCACGTCGGACTCCGCGAGCAGGTCGCCGAGATCGGCGGCAAGCTCGGAGAAGCGGCAGATCGCGTCGATCGCGCTTTCCACGTCGAGCGCAAGCTGCCCCCGGTACCCCGTGAGTAAGCGGTAGCTCTTGAGCGAAGCCAGCATCACCGCGGCCTTTTGAGGCGTGACGGGTGCGAGCGCGGTGGCAACGTCGCCGAGCAGTTCGACGAGCACCCCGCCCAGACCGACCAAGATCAGGGGTCCGAACTGTGCGTCTTGCTGGATGCCGAGCACCAGCTCGGCGCCAGGCGGCGCCATCTCCTGCACGCTCACGCCTTCGATGCGGGCCTGCGGGCAATGGCGCGCCGCCGAGGCCAGCACCTCCCGAGCAGCGTCGCGAACCGCAGCTGCGTCGGCAAGATTCAGGCGAATGCCGCCAATCTCGGTCTTGTGCGCGATATCGGGCGAAGCGATCTTTACGGCAAGCGGGAAGCGCATCGTCTGCGCGGCGAGCGCGGCGGCGTGTGCGTCCGGAGCGAGTGCTTCGCGCGGCACGCGAATGCCGTAGGCGGCAAGCACGCGCTTCGCGTCCCGCTCGCCGACAACGGCACCGCCCCGGCCTACAGCGGCGAGAATCTCGCGCGCTTCGGCATTTGCCGCCGCTGGCGCGCGGCGCGTTGCGCCGGCTTTCGCGGCGTCCTCACGCATGGCGCGGCGCTCATGCCAGTCGCACCAAGCCCGGATAGCGCCGAAGCAGCGGTCGGCGGAGCGAAACAATGTGACGTTGGGATCAGCGTCGAGCACATCGCTGCCCGGACCTTCCAGCCACTCGTTCATCCACACGGCGGCCAGTGCGCTCTGGCGCCGCGCCGCGACTTCGCTGATGACGGGCGCGCGCGCGCCGGTGGCGGCGTCGTGCGCAAACACGAGCGGCACGACTACGGCGCTAAATGCCGGGTCGCTCGCGAACGCATTCAGGCAGTGTGCAAACGTCGACGAGGTCTTGAGCACCTCGGCGGTGAGATCGGCGGGATTGGCGATGGCGCCGAAATCGGGCACGACGTCTTCGAGTGCGGCTCGCGTGGCTTGCGAAAGCGACGGCAATTCCAGGCCTTTTTGCTCGGCCTTGTCGGCGTTGATGACGCCCGCGCCGCCCGACGTGGCCATGATGCCGACCCGGCCGCCGTTGCGCGGTGCATCGTTGCGTGCGAAGAAGTTGGCGTACTCGAGCACGGCCTCGAGGTCGTCGAGCTGGATCGCGCCGGCGTCGTCGAGCGCCGCACGATAGGCGGCGAGCGAACCGACCAGCGTGCCCGTGTGCGAAAGCGCCGCCTTCGCACTCGCAGCCGTATTGCCCGCCTTATAGACGATGAGCGCCTTGCCCGCCGCATTCGCGAGGCGCGCCGCTTCGAGAAAGCGCGCACCGCTCTTCACGCCTTCGAACAGGCAGATGATCGCCTTCACATGCGCTTCGTCAGCCAGCGCGGCGATATAGTCCGCGACATCGACATCGGCGGAATTGCCCGCCGCGAGATAGTGGCTGATGCCGACACCGCGCGACATTGCCTGCAGCACGGTATAGCCGAGCGCACCGCTCTGCGAAACGATCGCCACGTTGCCCTCGCGGCCCGCGATCATCTCGCCGCAGCCATTCATGAAATTCATCGCCGCGCCCGAGCGCACGTTCGCAATGCCCACGCAGTTCGGCCCCGCAATGCGAATGCCGCCTGCCCGCGCGATCTCGACGAGCCGCTTCTGGGCGGCCACGCGCTCCAGCCGGCCCGTTTCGGCAAAGCCCGACGCGTAGACAATCGCGCCGCCAGCGCCGACGGCAATCGCCTCTTCGAGCGTCGGCTCGACGAGCGTGTGCGCCACGCACATCACGACGCAGTCGGGCGCCTGCGGCAGTTCGGAGAGCCGCGGGAAGCACGCGTGGCCCAGCGTCTCGCGATACTTCGGATTCACGCCAAACACGCGGCCGCCAAAACCCGCCAGATTCTCGAGCGTGCGCTGCCCGAACGATCCCGGCGTCTCCGACGCGCCGACCACGGCGATCGTGCGCGGATCGATCAGCCGTTTCAGATCGGCGCCCCGGTAGACAGCTCTTTCCTTGTACATCGCTCCTCTCTCCTTGTTGCATGTCAGTCAGCAGTCCCGCACATCGCTTTCTATTGGACCGTCCATTGACTGAATTAAAGCTCGCGCACGTTTTCCTGTCCCCAGGAAATAACCCTAATGGACGGTCCATTAGTTCAAAATTACGTTAACACCCGCGCTGCGGCATTCACGCCGCGCAACCGCATATCGCGCAACAGGAGACTTCGCCGCATGGGCAAGACAGTGACGATCATCGGGACAGCCGCATTGCCGGTCGGCAAATGGCAAACGCCTTCCGACGCGGAGCAACAAACGCTGGAGCACGAGGTGCTCGCGCAGCTCGTGCTCGACGCCGTGGCCGACGCCGGCGTCGAAAAAACGGACATCGGCACGCTCGCGCTCGCGCAGTGCCGCCCCTATACGCTCCAGAAGTACTTCGCGACATTCATGGCGCATCATTTGCGCCTGCCTTGCGTGGGGAGCGTTTCGGAAGTGCTCGGCAATGGCATGACGGGCGGGCTCGCGTTCGAGCAGGCGGCAAACGACATCCTGCTCGGCCGCTCGAAAGTAGCACTTGCGCTCGGCGTCAATTTCGAAACGGCCACGGGCGCCGCCGAACACATGATGAGTTCGATGCGCGCCGTGGGCGACGTGGACTTTCAGGGGCCATTCGGCATCACGCCGATTGCGTGGTATGCGATGGACGCGGCGCGCTACATGCACGAACACGGTGCATCGCGCGAAACCATCGCGAGTGTCGCCGTGAAGAATCGCGCGCACGCGGCGCTCAATCCGCTTGCGCAGTTTCGCAAGCCGATCACGCTCGACGACGTGCTCGCTCAACCCATGATCGTCGAGCCGCTCGGGCTTTACGAAGTACCGCCGCGCAGCGACGGCGCGGTGTGCCTCGTACTCGCGGAAGAGGACGTGGCGCGCGCCACCGGTCTGCCGTACGTGCGCGTGCGCTCACGCGGTTTCTTTCACGAAGGCGCGCATCAGATCAGCGAAATACCCAACGACATGACGGGCTTCGTCGCCGCCCAGGCAGCTGGCCGCACCGCGTTCGATGCGGCGGGTCTCGCGCCAGCCGACATCGACTTCGCGGAGCTTTACGCGCCCTGCACGATCGTCGAAGTCCTGGTGAGCGAGGCGCTCGGACTTGCACCGCGCGGCGGGGGCGCACACGCGGCCGCCGAAGGCGAAACGCGTCTGGGTGGCCGACTGCCGATCTGCACATCGGGAGGACTGCAGTCTCGCGGGCACCCCGCCTATGTCACGCCGCTCTATAGCTTCGTTGAAGCGGCGGAGCAGCTGCGCGAGCGAGCCGGCGAGCGTCAGGTAGCGAACGCCAGGTTCGCACTGACCAGCGCCGAGCTGGGTAACTACAACGCCGCGCTCGTTCATATTCTGGAGGCCGTTCACTGATGCTCGACACCATCGTCATCGATAAACCGCGCGCATACGCGCCGCGTGTCACGGCGTTTACGCGCCCGTTCTGGGACGCGTTGCGCGACGGCCAGTTGCGCACCACGCGCTGCGAAGTGTGCAGCGCGCACACGTTCCCGCCCAAGCCGTTCTGCCCGCACTGCTGGTCTCGCGACGTACGCTGGACCGAGCTGTCCGGGCGCGGCACGCTGTATTCGGCCACCACCGTGCACGCCGCCCCGGCAGCGTTTCGCGAGTTGGCGCCGTACCGCGTGGGCATTGTCGATCTGGAGGAAGGGCCGCGCATTGCGGTGGCGCTTTGGCGCGACGGGCCGTTTGCGCTGGACAGCCCCGTAGAAATGGTCGTGCTCGATCACGCCGACGGGCCGCTGTTCGCCGCACGCGCCGTTGCGTCTGGAAACTGAAGCGCAAGCCAACTATTTCATCAGGATTCCATATCATGATACATCCCCAGACTCGTGCGCCTGTGCTGCTCGACGCGCTCGCGCAGTTCACGCATGACTTGACGCTATCCGCTACGCCCCTCGATGTGCGCCGCCAGGCGACGCTCTGCCTGCTCGACACGATCGGCTGTATGCTGGCCGGTGCGAACACGGAAGAGGGAGCCGCCGTGCTCGCAGCCGAGCGCGAGATTGGCGGAGGCGGCCCGCCCGCTCGCGTGCTTGGCTCGCGAGAAAAGCTGCCAGCCGAAGCCGCGGCGCGTGTGCATGGCTACTGGGGCGACATATTCGAGCTGAACGATCTGATCGGCGGCCATGCGAGCATCGGCAATGTCGCGGCCGCGCGGGCGCTGGCCGGCGCGTGCGGCGCAACTGGCGCGCAATTGCTCGCCGCGACGATCGCCGGCATCGAGGTGACGTCGCGCGTGTACACGGCCGTCTATGGAACGCTCAAGCCCTATACCGAGGTCGGCATGGTCACGCCGGGACTCGTTGGCGCGTTCGGCACAGCGGCCGTGGCCGCGTCGTTGCAGGCCATGTCACAGAACACGACGCGTGAGGCGCTCGCCATTGCGGGCGCACTCACGACATGGTGTCCCGCCGAAACCATCTTTGGCAGCGGCGGCAGCGTGAAACCGATGATGTTCGGTGCGTGGCCCGCGGCGGCAGGGTTGCGTGGCGCCGCCTATGCGCGCCACCGCCTGACCGGCCCCGAACGACTGCTCGAAAGCCCACTCGGACTGATGGCGACGCTCGCACGCGCCCCCGACGCAGGCGTAATCGTCGATCCGCAGCGCTGGTTTCTGGCCGAGCCACGCCGCAAGCTGCACGCATGCTGCGGCTACACGCATGCCACCGTCGACCTGGCGGCCTCGCTACGCACACGCTTTGGCGCGCATGCACTCACGCAGTCGCGCATTCGCGTTGCCATGCCGTCCTACGTATTGCCCGCAGTTTCAAAGCGCGAGCCGCCGGTGACGGCGAACGACGCGCGCTTTCATGTTGGCTGGTGCTTGGCCCTTGCTGCCGCGGGCGCGGACGTCATTCTGCCCGAGCATAGCGTCGAGTTTGAAACCCATCTGCGCCGCCCCGAGATTCGCGCCCTGCTGCCGAACATCGAAATCGTCGAGGATGCGTCGCTCACGCACTACCACCAGTGCGTGATGACGGTCACGCGCACCGGCGCCGCCCCGGTTGAAGCGCGCCTCGACGCGCCGCGCGGCACGCCTCGCAATCCGCTCTCCGACGACGAGGTGATCGGGAAGTTTCAGCGTCTCGCGTCTGGGCATCTCGACGCGCAAGCGAGCGCCGCCTATGCTGCACGCTTCCTCGATCTTGAAGCACAGGCGGGCACCGACTGGATATTCGACCAACTCGTGCCCGCCTGAAATCGCACGCACCACGTCAGTCGGCGCCCTCCACTGCGACGAAGTCCGCAACCGCCGCGCCGCTGCGCACCGCGCGCGCCGCGGCATATTGCGGCGAGTTGTAATAGCGCTCGGCAAGCTCGCGCGACGCGAATTCGATCACAACATTGCGGGTGCTGCCTTCGCCTTCCAGCACCTTGCAGACTCCGCCTCGCACCAGCACGCGGCCGCCGTATTGCGCGATCACCTCCGTTGCCATGCGTGCGTAGCGCGCATACGCGTCTTCATCGGCAACGTCGATGCGCGCGACAATATATCCCTTGGCCATCAACCCATCCCCTTAATACGGCAGCTGCCGTAACGGATGCGCGCGCAACGCATGCGCGCACCGTATTCCATGCTTACTGTACCGCGCGCGGCGGCACACCCCATGACGCGAACACTTGTGCCGCCATGCCGGGGCCGCAGGCCGCGGACCGTGCCTCGCCGGGCGTGCGGCCGAAGCGGGGTGCGGGCGCGGGCTGCGTTGTCCCGTTCAGTTCGATGAAGGTGCCGCGGCTCGCGATATGTGCGTGACCGGCCGCTTCGTCGAGATCCAGCACCGGGCTCACGCAGGCGTCCGTGTCGTCGAACAGCGCGGCCCATTGATCGCGGGTCTTCCGCGCGAAGCGTGCTGCGAGCGCCTCGCGAATCACGCCCCACCCGCTGCGCTCGCCACGCGGTGGCAAGCTTTGCGGCGCGATGTCGAGCCGTTCGAGCAACACGTTCCAGAACGGCTCCTCGAGTGCGCCCACGGCAACGTATCGGTTGTCGGCGGTCGCATAGGTCGTGTACCATGGCGCGCCGCCATCGAGCATGTTCGAGCCGCGCTCGGGCACCCAGCGGCGCTGCGCAGTCATCCGGCAAAAGAGCGCCATCAGCATGGCCGATCCGTCGACCATCGCGGCGTCGACCACCTGACCCTTGCCGCTCGTGCGCGATTCCAGATGGCCGCACAGCACGCCAAACGCAAGAAACATCGCGCCGCCTCCATAGTCGCCCACGAGGTTCAACGGTGGAACGGGCGCGCCGCCGGCCTGCCCGATTGCGGCAAGCGCGCCGGTCAGCGAGATGTAGTTGATATCGTGCCCGGCGCGTGCGGCAAGCGGACCCGTTTGCCCCCAGCCGGTCATCCTTCCGTACACGAGCCGCGGATTGCGCGCAAGGCACGCGTCGGGGCCGAGGCCGAGTTGCTCCATCACGCCCGGGCGGTTGCCTTCGAGAAGGATGTCGGCGCGCTCGACGAGATCGAGCGCCGCGTCGCGCCCTTCGGGTTGCTTCAGATCGAGCGCGAATGCCCGCCGCCCGCGCATCATCACGTCGTCGGGATCGAGCCGCGCATCGGGCCGCGCAATCTGCACGACGTCCGCGCCCATATCCGCCAGCATCGTTGCGCAAAACGGCACCGGGCCGATTGCGCCGAACTCCACCACTTTCAGTCCACTCAACGGACCTGATTTCATCTGCCTCACTCCTTTCTCTGCATATTCTCGAAAAGCGCCCGGCCGAGGCGAATCATTCGCGCCAGTCGACGGCGTCTACGAGCGCCGCCCGCTCGGTGCGGAACTGATTGGCCGGATGCGTGGCGTCCGCGTAGCCGAACGAGATGGCGCAGACTACGCGGCGCTCGTCGGGAATGCCCAGCCATGCGCGAATGAAGGACGCGTGAGCGGCCAGTGCTGCCTGTGCGATGCATGCCACGCCATGCGCCTGCGCTGCGAGCATGAAGGTGCTCACGTACGCGCCGCAATCCACAGCGCCGTATTGGCCAAGTTCGGCCTCCGTCGTGACGATGGCGACGTGCGGCGCGCCGTAGAGCCGGAAGTTCTCGCGCGCCTGGCGGCCCGACGCCTCGCGGTCGCCGCGCGTCACACCCACGGCGTCGTACAGTTGCAGCCCACACGCGCGCCGACGCTCCTGATAGACACCTCGATAGGCTTCGGGAAAAGGTATGTCGGGCGCCGCCTGCGCGCTGGCGACGTGCTCCAGCAAGGCGGCGCGAAATGCGTGAGTGGCCGCGCCACTCATAACAACGAGCTGCCAAGGCTGCGTGTTGCACCACGAAGGTGTGCGCTGCGCGCTGGCAAGGACGCTCTCGATCACGGAACGCGGCACCGCCTTCTCGCTGAACGCGCGGCAGCTATGGCGGCTGCGCAAAAGCTGGTCGAGTACAGCGGCGTGCTGGGCGATATCGTCGCCGGCTGCGAGGTGCTCCATCGGTTGTCTCCTGTTGTCTCCCAAAACGGCGCGGCCCATGGACCCCGCTGTTCCGAATGTCTGATTCCGCCATACAATACGCCAATGGACGGTCCATTACAAGCATTCGTCTGGCGACGTGTTGCACTCGGTAGAATGGACGGTCCACAGGGAAAAGCGCGCGCCGGATGCGCTACTATTTCAGCTTCGATCGAGCCCGACACACCGGATGAAAACGCCACGAACCACGCGCCGTGCCGCTGCAGGCGCGAGCAACGACAAACACGACACAAGCTCAGACACCCCGCTCGCGAAGCGAACGGTGACCAAGCGCCCGGCTGCGAAACGCGCAATGCCCGCCAGCACGAGCAGCACGGCCGGCGAGGAGGCCGCGACGCCGTCCGAAGCGTTTACACCGATCTCGACGCGCCGTATCTCCGAAGAAATCAACGCGCAGATCCGCCAGCAAATTGCCTCCGGCGCGCTCCCCCCCGGCTCGCGCCTGCCCAGCGAGCGCGAGCTTGCCGAACAGTTCGCCGTGAGCCGGATGGCCGTGCGCGAGGGCATGCGCACACTCGAATCGGCGGGGCTCATCACGATGAAAAAAGGCCGGCATGGCGGCGCGTTCGTGAGCGAGGGCAGCGCCAAACTCGTC
The DNA here is from genome assembly GCF_905220255.1 of Paraburkholderia sp. J69-1. NCBI lineage: Bacteria > Pseudomonadati > Pseudomonadota > Betaproteobacteria > Burkholderiales > Burkholderiaceae > Paraburkholderia > Paraburkholderia sp. J69-1. Next base: position 17,961 of record NZ_CAJMZG010000045.1, read on the forward strand.
ACCCAGCAGATCCGCGACATGCTCGAACTGGGGCGCGCCACGCTTCCCATGCTGATGGAAGCGCGTCTCATGGTGATGGACGTCGTGGTGCGGCTCGCATGCGAGCGCGCTACGGCAGCGGATTTCCGCGCGATGGAAGCGAACCTGGAAAAAACCGTCGAGCTCACTGAGGCTGGCCGCCTCGTCGATCGTACTTTCACGGCGATCGAGTTCAACAAGATCCTCGCCGATTGCACGCGCAACGACATCATTGGCGCGCTCGTCGAAGGCCTCAGCGACGTACTCAGACATTTCATCGTGCTGGCCGGGCCGCAGCCATTTAGCTCCGTGGTCGATACGCGGCACAAGCTCATCGAGCAAATGCGCGCGCGCGACGCCGATGGCGCGGCACTGACCATGCGCCGTGCGCTCGAGGACATCAGCACGTATCTGATCAAGCAGTCGCGCTCCGCCATCGTGCGCAAGTGAACTGGCGCTGCAGGCTGGATCTGAGGCACCCAATGCCCTGATACCGGCCATGCCAACGCCTGCGCTTGGTGCTATCGCGTTGGCGCGCGGTTAGCCGGATTGGGGCGATTGTTGTGCGCAGCAAACAACGTCCCGGCGCCCTCCCGCGCCGGCAACGAACGCTGTTGGTACCACGCCTGCATGAACGCGATAGCCGTGCCACCGAGGAGCAGCGACACCGCCATCAAGTAGAAAACTGGCGCGGGCCTCCAGCCTGCCTGTAGCAGCAAGCCAGGCACCATCGGCCCGAGAATCGCGCCGCGGCGGCCGACACCCAGCCCCCACCCCAAGCCCGTCGATCGCAGCGCGGGTGGATAGAACTCGACCGCCAAGGCCGACACGCCCTTTTGCAGCCCACTCGCGCAATAACCAAGGCAGAACGCAGCGGGCGCAATGACGACGACCGTTGGCGAGAGCACGCCCCCCCCACGAGCAGAACGAACGCCGCGCCCGTCATGAAGTAGAGCTCGACGATGCGCGCGCTGCCGAACCGGTCCCATGAGGAATCCCGTGGCAATCGCCGCAATGCCGCCAAGATTGCCCAGCGTGGATGCGAGGATCGCGTTTTGCGGGTCGCCCCGATCTTGACGAGAATGAGCGGCAACCAGCTAAGCGCAAAAAATAGACGACCGCGTTGAGACTCCACGCAGCCTAGAGCGCGAGTGTGCCAACGAGGCGCCGCCCAACGAAGAGCTGCGCGACGCCGGCCGCCCGTGTTGTGCAAGGCGCTTCCGCCACGAGCCCATCGCTGGCAGGCGCGTGCGGGTGCAGTCGCGCCAGAATGCCCTTCACGCGCGAAGCGCCCTCGGGGCCGCGAGCCAGCAGCCAAACTGGCGATTCGCACCAGACGCGCCACACGGCAAGCGCAACGATGATCGGCATGACGCCGCCAATCGCCATTTCGCCACGCCAACCGTAGCGTGACAACGTCGCCCATCCCGCAACACCGACCATCATGATGCCGCTGGTCGTGCCGAGATAAAGCATCGCGACGAGCGCGGAGCGACGCCGCGCCGGAAAGAGCTCCGGGACCAGCGCCAGCGTTGGAGGCACGACGCCGCCCAGCGTTAGGCCAACCGCAATGCGGCAAACAACCAGCGTCTGCGCGTCCGGTGCGAACAATGTCGTGAGATTGAGTGCTCCCATTGCGAACAGGCACCACATCGCGAGGCGCTTCGCACCGACTCTCGAAGCGAGCGGCGCGAGCAGGAGAGATCCGATCAACACGCCGCTACAGCCCGCCGACAGTATCGCCCCCTGCTTCGCAAGTTAGATCTTCCATGCCTCCACGATATTTCGCATGAGGTAGGAAATGATCTGCAGATCGAAGCCTTCGCAAAACAATGCCAGCGCGCCAACTGCGGTAATCACGATCTGGAACCTGCCTATGGGTCGTGCATCAATTACGCCAGCAACTGACTTCGTCTCCACCATGTTGTCCCCTCACGGTTTGGATTTATTCGACGCCAGCGCGGCGATACGCGTTACCGCCCACGCTCGAGATCGCGTTTGCGCGCTGGTTCAGCCAGAACGCAATGGCAGCAATTCTAGGCGCCGGCCTTGCGCTTCAGATATTGAAAAACCGGTGCGGGTATTCAACACGCGAAACGAAGCGCGGGAACCCCGCAACACGCCTCGCGCATGGGCTCTTTAGGGACTTTTCCTAGGATTGACACCATTAGTCACGGATCGTTACGATTGGCCCCACCACTTATATAGGTCCAATTTGATGGCTCCAAATTGGACCACCATCATGCGCCTGCGGGGCGCAGAAGAATCGATCTGGAGACTTGGAGACGCAATGAAGAAACCCATGCTGCTGGCGGTCGCTCTCGCCGGCACGGCCGCTCCGGCCGCACACGCACAAAGTTCGGTGACGCTATATGGCCTGATCGACCAGGGGCTCAACTATGTAAGCAATGCTCAGACGGGCCGCGCGGGCGGCGCGCTCACCGGCAAGCAGCAGGTCGCCATGTCCGATGGTGCGACCGGCACCGGCGGTAGCCGGTGGGGACTGCGCGGCAGCGAAGACCTGGGCGGCGGACTGCGCGCGATCTTCACATTGGAGAATGGCTTCAACATCAATTCGGGCGGCCTCGCGCAAGGCGGCCTCCTGTTTGGCCGCCAGGCTTTCGTCGGTCTCGCCAATGCGTCCGGGCAGGTCACGCTCGGGCGCCAGTACAGCGTGGTCAGCGACATGCTGGCCCCATTCTCGGAAGCGGGCGAGATTCCCGGTCACATGGGCTCAAATCCCGACGATTTCGACGATCTGGGACACTCGGTGCGCCTGAACAACGCCATCAAGTTCAAAAGCACCTCGCTTTCGGGCGTGAGTGTAGCCGCCATGTATTCGCTGGGCGGCGTGGCAGGTGCGCCCGGCCGCAATCAGGTGTGGGCACTCGCCACGACGTACGCGAATGGGCCGCTCTCCGCCGGCGCGGGCTATCTGAACGCACGCGATCCGAATCTTTCCTACTTCGGCACGAACGGCAATTCGGGGAACAGCAGCACGAACAATTTCGGCTCGTTCGGTTCCGCCACCGCCGCGCAGTCCAATCCGGTTTTTGCGGGATTCGCGTCCGCGACGACGCTCCAACTCGTGATCGCAGGTGCGAAATACCATTTCGGCGCAGCGAGCGTCGGCGCAACCTGGTCGCATGCCGGCTATGGCGGACTTGGCAATACCAGTGCGGGTCCGAATCCACTTCACTATGCGGGCACCGGCGTCATCAACAATGGCGAAATCAACGCGAGCTACGCATTCACGCCAGCGTTCAGCGTCAATGCGGCCTATAGCTATACGCACAAGGCGAGCACGGGCGAGTTCGGCAGCGCGAACTATCACCAGGGCACGCTTTCGACCGCGTATTCCCTCTCCAAGCGCACCGAGCTGTATGCGATCGTGATCTACCAGAAAGCGAGCGGAACCGATTCGCTCGGGCAGTCCGCTGTCGCATCGATCACGCAATTGACGCCCTCGGCCACCGACCATCAGGCGCTCGTGCGCCTTGGCATCCTGCACACGTTCTGATTCGCACGCGCAAGACAAAGGGCTGGATTCTCCTTCCAGAGAATCCAGCCCTTATGCGTTGATACTCGATCTGCGCTGCTTTTGCTGCTCTCGTGGCACCATCGCTTTATTTCGTTTTGCGCGCCGACATGGACTCCGCGGTCGATTCATCGCCAAGAATCTCGCTCCACGATTCGACGGCGCGAGCAAAGTGCGTCTCCATCAACGTGGTCGCCTTCTTCACGTCGCGCTTCTTGATCGCCTCGTAAAGGCTCTCGTGCTGCGCGGCCGAAATCGCACCGCGTTTGGGATCGGCGAACAGTGCAAAACGCCGGCTCTCGGAAATACGGTAAAACGAATTGAGCAGCCGCACGAGCACTTCGTTATGTGTGCAACGCGCGAGCGCCATGTGGAACGCGGTGTCCTGAACGGATATATTGCCCTTGTTCGAGAGCACTGCCTGAGTCGCATCGATGACCGATGCGAGACTGTCGAGATCGGCTTCCGTGCGGCGCTCACATGCCAGTTGCACGCCGCGCATTTCGAGCGCCCAACGGACTTCGAGAGTCTCCTTCACTTCCTTCATCGACGGCTCGGAGCCCATTTCGGTAAGCAGCACGATCGTCTCGAAGCTGCTGTCCGTGGACATGCGGCGAAGATAAATGCCCGAATTCGGCCGCGACTCGATTACCCGAAGCGCGCTGAGGGTGGAGAGCGCCTCGCGCAGCGCGTTGCGCCCAACGCCGAAACGCTCGGCGAGCGCACGCTCGGACGGCAAACGCTCGCCGCTCTCATAGCCGCGCTCCTTGAAAAAAGCCAGCATCTTCCCGACGAGTTCCGAGCGTGATGTCGATTCGCGGGAAACGGGAGACGTCAGTTCCATATCTTTGAAGAAATTCGCAAAGCCGAGACCCCCAGATTATACAGACTGTCCACGTCATGCCGCCCCCTGGCCTTTCACTTCGAAAGGCACGAGGGGGCCAGCCGGCGGCCGATCCATAACGGGCGCCAGGGCTCACGGCCTACCGTTCCTGCGTCCGCCGGCGCGCGCTTCGAGCCGGACTCAAATGCGGGCAGATGCGGCGCGCCAGGCGGCCGAATCGCGCAGGAAGCGACGTTGTCCGCGCGAAGGCGAATTGGAGTGG
>NZ_CAJMZG010000046.1:0-13470 GCF_905220255.1 Paraburkholderia sp. J69-1
TTATTGGACCTACTAACGTGGTGGGACCAATTCTATCGGGAAATTTTGGAGATGGTCAATACAGGCGTAAGCGCTGCATGGGCGAAGGGTGGCAACTGTCTGATCGATATAAATGTCTTTATAATCAATTGGATGAATTAAATTATCACCCCTTTCGCGCGATATTTCGCTTGTCGCCCAGGGATTCTACGGACGGCCGCAAGGTGCCAAATCCACTATATTGGACTGCCAAATTGGTCCATCCAGTGAGGCGAGCGCCCAAGCGAGGGATAGGTATGAGCGAGTTGTCCCCATTCAACGTGAAGGCGTTTGGACAGTCACCGGGCGTGATGTGGGACGCAGGCGTGAGTGACGCGCAGGGCGCGTGGCGAATTGATCGAAGCAGCCTGCTGCGGTATCTGATTGCGTTCTGCCTGGCGTACGTGCTGGCCCCGGGGCACTCTGACACTGTCGCGCCATGGAGCGCACGTCACGCTGACGCGCATTGCCGTTCTATTCGGCATCCTGATGAAGTCGATGGCATGCGCGCGAGGGGCTGTATCGCTTCTACGCGATGCGTGCGTTGCCCGATGTCGCGCAAGTGGGATTCATACTTGGCGTGTTCGTGTTTCTGCTCATCGGACTGCCGGCCGTTGCCCTAGGCGTGACCGGAAACCCGAGCTTACTCATACCCAGGCCGCTTCGATCATCGGTTTGCGATCGCTGGTTTCGCTGAGGCTTTCCGAGGCTTGATGCAAGAGATCGAGAAAGCGTCGCTGTGCACTGGTAGGGCGCCAGCTTCGGCGCTTGGTGGCGCCCACCGTGATCATGCTTCCCGCCAATGGATCACCGATTCTGGCGAGTAATCCGCTTCGGATCTGAAGCGCCACCTGGTCTGGCAGAGCCAGCGTCAGCATGTCGCTGCTGCTGAGCATTCGACCGATGATCATTATCGAACCACATTCAACGGGTGTTTGCGGACGAATACCAGAAAGCAGTTGCTCCCACTCCACACGCAGCGGCGACGCCTCGGGCGCAATGATCCAGGGATAGGAAGCAAGCGTTTGATGAGAGGGGTTCCCCTTGCCTACGAGGTGATGATGGCGACCGGCAACAACGACTGGCGCTTCAGTATAAAGCGCCGTGCATTCAAGATCGGATATGCCTGCGTCGGGTTGCTCGCCGACGATAAGATCGATCTCGCCATCGCGCAGAGACTCGACCAGGTCGGCCCAACTGCCTTCCACCACGCGAAAGTTAGCGGGATACTTCTCCGTCACCATCAAAGACATTGCCTCAGGAACGAGAAACGCACGCGCAAGCGGCGTTGTTCCAATCGAGATTACGGGATTGCGCGGATCGAGGCCGAGTTCCGACAACGCCGCTTGCAGTTCCTTGATTGCGAGCCAGCAGCTACGTGCAAAACGATGGCCAGCGAACGGTATGTGTACGCCCCTTGTGCGCCGCTCTATGAGTTTTCGACCCAGCGCGTCTTCAAGCTCACGCATAGCGCGATGTACCGCTGGCTGCGACAAGCCAAGCTCCGCGGCAGAGGCCGCGAAACTGCAAGTCTTCGACAGTGAGAGAAACGCGCGCAACTGCGTCATGGTCAGACGCCGTTCGGGCGAGAAGTCCGCACCTGCGATCAATCGACAGCCTGCAGTCAGATGACCCATGCTTGCCGATGTGCGTTCTAGAACCAGTGCGCCCGCTGACGTTGGAACGATGCCGTCGGGCCTGCGCTCGAATAGCACCACTTCGAGCTGACTTTCCAGCTTCAAGATGCCCTGGGTCAACGCAGGCTGACTCAGGCTAACGGCCGTAGCGGCGGCGCTGATGCTGCCATGCTCATGAACCGCAGTCAGCGCATGAACATGTCGCAAATTCAGATGAAAGACGCTCGTCATTTCGTCTTGTATGCGCAAGCTCGCTCCGGATAAGTCGTTCATATTTTCAATGCCAACGGGTGCCATGAAGGAATACTTATATCAGCTTTCGCTCCGAGATGTCGGTATTTGAATAGTGGGAGGTCGCTTTGAATTCCATCTCTCGCCACCGGAATTAAGATTCACAAATGTCGCGCCGCTGTTCGTCAGCGGGCACGCAAGAGACCCCGCAATACAATAACTACCGGAGACAACAATGTTCTTGCGCAACATGTGGTACGTGGCCGCATTTTCGGCTGACGTTAAGCCTGGAAAGTGTCTGGCTCGCGTATTTCTCAATGAACCTGTCGTCTTGTTTCGCACCGAATCCGGTTCCATCAGTGCGTTGATGGATCGTTGCAGTCATCGCGCCATGCCTTTGAGCAAGGGACACGTGGATGGCGACATCATTCGCTGTCCGTATCATGGTCTGGAGTTCGGCTCAACCGGCGCGTGTTCGCGCATTCCGGGGCAGGACCGCATTCCGCCCGCAGCAAATGTACGCTCGTATCCGGTACACGAGCGCGACGCGCTCATCTGGATCTGGATGGGCGATCCCGAGAAGGCTGATCCGACCAAAATCATCAGTAACTCGGAGCACGTGGACCCTAGCTGGAGCTGGCGTCCATACACCATGCATGTCAAATCCAACTGGCAGTTACTCGTGGACAACATCCTCGATTTGACGCATGTTGCCTACATTCACGCCAATACTATTGGCGGCAATCCCCAAACGCACTTCAGCGCCGATACGTCCGTGCAGTTCGACGGCGAGAAGGTGAGGTTGCTGCGCAAGATGCCCGATTCAGTGCCGCCCAAGACCTACGTTGAGGCGGGCGGTTTCAAGGGCAATGTCGATCGCTGGCAAATTGTCGACTACCAGCCGGGTGCGGGCAATGTTTTGCGCGTCAATGCGGGCGCCTGCGAGGTCGGAACAGGTGCCTACGAGGGGCGGCGCGACAGCGGATTCCAGCTTCTCAACGTGCATGGCGTAACGCCTGAGACGGAGACGACGACTCATTACATCTGGACGATCTGCACAAACGCGCCGCGCGAATCCGGCGTGCCGGAACGCCTGTTCGACCAGTTCTACGAGACGATCTGTGAGGATGAGCGCGCGCTTGAAGCACAGCAGGGGCGAATCGACGACACGCCGGAAATGCGTTTCGTCGGTATTGCGAGCGACGGCGCAGCGACTCGAGCACGGTTGTTGCTCGATAGTCTTAATGAAGCCGAGAGCGCAGTTGCGTAAGTGATCTTGATTAGACAACGCGAGGCTTCCTGAACGGTTGCGCTCGCTGATTCCGGTACAGAGGACGTTGAAGATGAGCGGGTTGATCGAAGATATTCAGATGATGGCGTGGGAGGACGACTACGTGCTCGGCTATGACCCGATAGACGCAATCCATCGCGAGTTCGTGGAGTGTGTCGGCAACTTGCAGCGATGCGACGATGTCGATGTGCCGCAGGCACTCGAGCGAACAATCGAGCACCTTCAGTTGCATTTTGACGACGAGAACAAGCTGATGGTGGCCACCGACTTTCCGCCGCGAGACTGTCATATCGACGAGCACACGGCCGTTCTTCGCTCCGCGCAAGAGGTCCGGAACGCGGTTAATGGCGGCGATTACATTCAAGCACGAAGGTTCGCACAGGCGCTGGCCGAATGGTTTCCAGGGCATGCGAGGCATCTGGACTCCGCGTTGGCTCACTGGATGGTAAAGCGACAGCATGGTGGAAAGCCAGTCGTGTTCCGACGCCTTCAGTTGAACGATATCGCTAGTGTTGGAGGCACCTAAACAAGCGTCTTGAGAGACTCCGATCAGATCATTCACCGAAATTCTTTTACATATAATTAGTACGACTACTTATTAATAGTTTGGTTTTCAGATTATAGACGTCGAATTTCCAATATTAAAATTGATAAATCGTCTCGTAGAGTTTTCAACTCGCGAGACGTATCGTCGCGCCGCCGCTTCGGTATGACGGCGGATTAAGGAGCATCCGACCATGAGCAAATCTGACGTAGCCGATCTTCTGCGTGTGGGGCCAGACGCGCCGATGGGAAAATTCATGAGGCAGTACTGGGTTCCGGCTGCGCTCTCTCAGGAGGTGCAGTGCGACGGTGATCCCGTTCGTCTGATGATCCTGGGCGAGAAGCTGCTCGCCTTTCGCGATAGCTCGGGACGCGTAGGCATACTGGATCATCGCTGTCCGCATCGTTGTGCGTCGTTGTTTCTCGGACGCAATGAGGAAAACGGCATCCGATGCGTGTATCACGGCTGGAAGTTCGATATCGACGGAAATTGCGTCGATATGCCGAGTGTTCCGGCGCACCAGGACTTCAAGGATAAGGTTCATGCACGCGCGTATCGCACAGCTGAGCGTAATGGGCTCATCTGGATTTACATGGGCGAGAATCAGGACAACCCACCGGCGCTTCCCGCCATCGAAGCGAATCTGATTCCTGGCAGCAAGATCTGGTGCCTGCAACGGCAATGCAACTGGCTGCAGGCGCTTGAAGGCGACATCGATACCAGCCATGTCGGCTTTCTTCACGTTGGCGCGCTGCAACCCGAGGATCTGCCGGAAACGTCGCCGCTGCGTCCCACCGTGTTGAATCGTGCGCCTGAGTATCGGGTGCAGAAGGCTGAGTGGGGCGCAAGTTATGGCGCGTATCGACCGACAGAAAACGGAAAGATGTCATGGCGCGCGGCGCAATTCATGTTTCCGTTCTGGACCATGACGCCCAACATTCTGTTTTCGACGCGCGCAATCGCGCGCGCCTGGGTGCCCATGGACGACACGCATGTGATGCTATTCGACATCACCGGGGGCATTGACGAAGGCAATCCGTTCTTCACCACGAAGCTGAAGAACGGCAAACCGATGTACGAAAAGATCCGACGTAAGCCGAACGGTACGGGCTGGTACGACCGCTGGTTGCCCGTTGACGATTTCGATAACGATTGGGGAATCGATCGCGACGCCCAGCGCAACATGATCCACTACACGGGCATCGACAATCCTTCGATGCAGGACCAGTCGATTACGGAAAGCATGGGGCCGATGACGGATCACAGCTATGAACATCTGGCGCCCACCGATCAGATGATTGCCTTTGTACGTAGGCGCCTCATGCAAGCGCTGCGCAGTTTCTGCGACGACTCAACCGCGGCACCTTGCGCTTCGTTACCCGAAACGTATTTCGGCGCGCGTTCCGGGGCGTTCGCGGCCGACCCTGAAGTGGACTTTTCTGCGGCTTACCAGGCAGAGCTCGAAAGAGCGCATCGCTGGCCGGTGAGCGAGTGCGGCGGTCCGGTCCAAAGCACGGTTGAAGCAACGAAATAAGGTGGAGCGTTGGCCACGCGGCGCAACGATTCGAATCGAATATTGATGGAGTCCTTGATGACTGAGACTGAACGACACATGGGGCGACCGGCCTTCGAAGGGCGTGTTGCACTGGTTACGGGAGCGGGGCGCGGCATTGGCGCGGCTATCGCGCGCGAACTTCACGCGGGGGGAGCCAAAGTAGCGGTCACGGATGTGAACTTGCCCGGCGCGGACGCGGTGGCGAACGAGCTTGACCCGAGCGGGAAGACAGCTTGTTCAATTTCGCTCGATGTGCGCGAGAAGCGTGATTTCGATGCTGCACTGGATGCCGTGCTGCACCGCTGGGGTCAGCTCGATATCGTCGTGAACAACGCCGGATTCGCTAAGCGAACCCCAGTCGATGAGATCACGTCCGAAGAATTCGATGAAATCGTGAACATCAACATGCGCAGCGTTTTTCTCAGCTGCCAGACGTTCACGAGGCATATGAAAGCGGCGGGTTACGGGCGAATCGTAAACGTCACGTCGCTCGCGTCGCATAACGGCGGAACAGTCGCCTCCGCACACTACTCTGCGGCAAAGGGTGGAGCGATGACCCTCACGCGTTACTTTGCACGCCAACTTGCGGGGACCGGTGTCGTTGTCAACGCCGTTTCTCCGGGGCCCGTATCGAGCGCGAAGGAACGTCTTGCGCATTTGCGCGATGAGATCAACAAGCAAGTACCGGTTGGCCGCTTTGCCGAGCCGGAAGAAATTGCAGGCGCGGTTGCGCTTCTTGCGTCTGAGCGTGCTGGCTTCATGGTCGGTGCAACGATCGACGTGAACGGCGGCCTGCACATGAGATAGGTCGGTTCATGGCCACACCATCGAGAAATCACGAGGGGAGACCTATGCGCGCAAGTGGCTTTGCTGCGGCGACCGGCGTCTCCTCATTGCAACACAATTGATATTGAGTAAAGGAGTAGAGGTGACAACTCTCGCAGATCTGACCCGTGTTGGACCAGGCACGCCGATGGGCACGTTGATGCGGCAATACTGGGTGCCCGCTGCCAAATCGAATGAACTGAAGCAGGATGGCGATCCCGTTCGCTTGATGATTCTTGGCGAGAAACTGCTCGGTTTTCGTGACAGCGAAGGCCGTGTGGGGATTCTGGACCATCGTTGTCCGCATCGCTGCGCCTCCCTGTTTCTCGGGCGAAATGAGCAAAGCGGCATTCGATGCGTGTATCACGGCTGGAAATTCGATGTGAACGGCAATTGTGTCGACATGCCGAGCGTGCCAGCGCACCAGGATTTCAAGGAGAAGGTGCATGCCAAGGCGTATCGGACGGCAGAGCGCAATGGCCTGGTTTGGGTCTATATGGGCGAGAATCAGGACAATCCGCCGGCGTTGCCCATGATCGAAGCCAATCTGGTCGAGGGCGCGGAGATTTGGTGCCTGCAACGCGACTGCAACTGGCTGCAAGCCCTCGAAGGCGACATCGATACCTCGCACGTTGGATTTCTTCACGTCGGAGCGTTGACGGTCGACGATCTCGACGAAGATCACCCAATGCGGCCGACCATCCTGAATCGCGCACCCGAATACGCGGTCTCAAACACAGAATGGGGCACCATGTACGGCGGCTACCGCGCGAATGACGACGGGTTGCGCTCGTGGCGCGTCGCTCACTTCATGTTCCCGTTCTGGACGCAGACACCCAACAATCGCTTCGAGAGTCGTGCCATTGCGCGCGCGTGGGTGCCGATGGACGACGAGCATTCGATGCTGTTCGATATCACCTGTGGCGTCGACGCGGGCAATCCCGCTTACTCGTCGACGCTCAAGACGGGTGAGCCTCTGTTCGCCCCGTTTGAGTACGCGCCCAACACAGCGGACTGGTTCGGCCGCTGGCGATGTGTCGATGGCACGCACAACGACTGGGGCATCGATCGGGAGCTTCAGCGCAACGGCACGCAGTATACGGGCATCCCGAACATCACGATGCAGGATCAGGCTGTCACCGAGAGCATGGGTCCGATCATCGATCACAGTTACGAGCATTTGGCGCCGACCGACCAGATGATCGCGCGTACTCGACGTCGTTTGCTGCTGGCCGTCCAGGCGCTGAGCGAACAAGGCACATCGCCGCCGGGTGCGAAAGATCAGAACGTGTTCTTCGGCGCTCGCGCCGGCTCATTCCTTCACGAACCGAACGCGTCGCTCGAATCGGCGTATACGGCGCAACTGGAAACCGCAGTCCGATGGTTGGGCGCACAAGACGCGAATTAAGTCGACGTAAACGGCACTTGCGCTGAGATTGCTCACGCAAGTGCCGCAGCTTCGAGGAAGCAGCGCGGAGCGGGGCGTTCAAGGTGAAATTCCAAAGATGTCTATCTATTGAGGGAGTCGACAGTCATTACTTTTTTTTGACTTTGCGAAGAAACGTCGCAAAGACTTAGGTTAATAAAAAACATACATTGGAGATCGAATGAAAAAGCTGTATGTGGGAGCTGCCATGCTCGCAATGAGCGCAACAGGCCCGGTTTTCGCGCAGTCGAGCATCACGCTTTATGGTGTGGTTGACACCGGCCTTGAATTCATTACGCACGCCAGCCCTCAGGGCGGCACGCTTACCCGCTTCCCTAGCATCAGCGCAGGTGATCTGCCGTCCCGCTGGGGGCTGCGTGGATCTGAAGATCTGGGGGGCGGTTTGAAAGCCGTATTCACACTGGAGTCTGGATTCGCGCCCGGAACGGGTAGCTCGTTGCAGAACGGTCGTCTGTTCGGGCGCCAGTCATTCGTCGGTTTTAGCGGTCAGTGGGGGCAGGTGACGCTCGGTCGTCAGATGAACATGACCATGTGGGGCATGGCCAACGCCGATGTGATCGGGCCGGCCGATATCAGCATGGGTTCGTTTGACGGATATCTGTCGGCTGCGCGCGACGACAACAGCATCGCCTATCGCGGGACTTTTTCGAACTTCACGATCGGTGCGAGCTATTCGTTCGGTCGCGATTCGCAATCGGCAGGTAACTGCGGCGGCCAGCTGCCGGGTGACATGGTCTCGTGCCGCGCTATCACGGCGATGGTCAAGTATGACGATGCCCGCTGGGGCGCCGCACTGATTTTCGATGAGCAGCGCGGAGGTCCCGGAGCGACGGCAATGAGCGTGATTCCCGGCTTGCCAGGTATCGCGTTCACCAAGCCGGGATCGACTGATCGTCGCTACCAGGCAAACGGTTATTTCCTGCTCGGATCGGTCAAGATCGCTGGAGGCTGGATTCATCGCGAAGTCGCCGGTGATATTCAGACGGTGCGCACCGATCTGACCTATCTGGGCACATCTATTCCCTACGGCGTGTGGGTTTTCGACGCGCAGGTCTCTCACATCAGCAATCACGATCAGGACGCCAATGGCACGCTGGGCGAGGCACGGGCGAACTACAACCTGTCGAAACGCACGTCGGTTTACGGCTTGGTTGGTTACTTGCACAACAGCGGCAAGAACGCCGTCTATTCCGTGTCGTCGTCGAGCATCGTGCCCGCCATGCCGGAACCCGGTGTGGGGCAGGCCGAGATCGGCGTGGGTGTGCGTCACTTGTTCTAAAAGACAACTAGCGGTTCCCGGAAGGAGTAATGCATGTTGCAACGGAAAATCAATCGTTGGTGGACTGCCGTGGCGGGTGCGCTGGGCGCGGCCACCGGCGGCGGTGTCATCGCTGTATACGTGTTCAGCATTTTTGCCAAGCCGATCAGTGCGGAGTTCGGTTGGTCGCGCGCGACCGTTTCGTTGGGACTTACCGTGTTTTCCCTCATGAACGGGGTCGGCACGGTGTTTCTCGGTATTGCGATGGACCGTTGGGGCGTTAAGCGCGTGACGATGGCGATGATCTTGCTGTTCGGCATGGCGCTCGCAACGGTATCCACGCTGTCGCCGGATCTCCCGGCTTATCTCCTCATGTTTGCCGTGATCGGATTCGCAGCGGCGGCAGCGACCATCATGCCTTACGCGCTCGTCGTGTCGGCATGGTTCGATCGAACACGCGGCTGGGTTCTTGGGCTTATCAACGCGGGTACTGGCCTGGGCGGCGCCGTCATGCCTTTCTACGCCAATTATCTGCTCGCGCATTACGGCTGGCGTGGCGGGTTCATCGGGGTCGGGATTGCGGCGGCGGTGATTCCCCTGTTGGCGCTGGTTTTATTCGTGCGTTTGCCCGAGGGCTTTGAAGAGAAGCGATTGCAGGATCGTCGCGCTGCCGCCAAAACCACGGTGCCTTTACGCACGATCGTGTGCACGAGCAAGCAGTTCTGGCTGCTCGCATTCTCGATTTTTGGCATTTCGTTTGCCACGTACGGAATGCTCTCGCAGTTGACGCCCATGATGCTGGATCGCGGCATTGCGCCGCTTGTCGCTGCGGGCATCATGTCCGCGGCCAGTATCAGTTCGATCTGCTCCCGTCTGTGTTCTGGCGCATTCCTGGACAGGTTCTTTGCGCCGTACGTGGCGGCAGTGATCTTCGTTCTGGCGGCAATCGGCATGTGTCTGGTTTCGGGAAGCCAGGAGGCGACGCTGCTCATGTGTGGTGCCGTCCTGCTTGGTTTGAGTCTCGGTGCGGAAGGCGATCTGTTGACCTTTCTGGTGAGCCGGTATTTTTCGATCTACTCCTTCGGTTCAGTAACAGGAGCGATCTGGTTAATGTTTGCCTGGGGTGGTGCAGCAGGGATTTATATTCTCAATCGATGCTTCGATGTCATGCACACGTACACGCCGGCGGCGTATAGCTTCATTGCGCTTGTCGTGCTCGCTGCCATCGCAGTTTCCCGCCTCGGACCATATCGCTATCCATCAGCCCATCAGCGTTCAGAGGATAGCGAAATAGGCAGCACGGTATCGACACACTAGTCTCGCCACGGACGGCCTCAGGATGACTTCTGACGGCCGTCATATCCATTCACCCCCCCAGAACAATAGGTCTTTCTTATGCACGTTCAACAGTCAGGAAATCCGTCTGTCTCGCCAGCGCCTTTGCTCCATCCTGACAAGCTCTATATCAACGGGCAGTGGGTATCGGCCTCTACCGCGAAGCAGATTTCGGTTATCTCGCCGGATACCGAAGACGTCTATGTGCATGTGGCGGAGGCGGGGAAGGAAGATATCGAGCGGGCTATTTCGGCTGCGCGCAATGCATTCGACAACGATCCGTGGCCGCGTCTGACGCATGCGCAGCGAGGCGCTTATCTGCGCGCGATGGCCGACAAACTGGCCGCGCGCGCAGCCGATATGGCGGCGATCTGGCCGCACGAGATGGGTGTCACGCATGCGGTTGCCAAATCGTTCATGTCACGCATTCCTGGTATCTACAACTTCTATGCGAACCTCGGCGACACCTTTGCATTCGAGGAAGAACGCGCAACGAGTTCCGGCACCGGCAACGGTCTGCTCGTTCGTGAACCCGTGGGTGTGGTGGGCGCAATCATTCCGTGGAATGCGCCCGCAATGATCATTGCGTACAAGCTGGCTCCCGCGTTAATTGCCGGTTGTACCGTGATCATCAAGTCTTCGCCCGAGGCGCCCGGTATGGCGCTGGTTGTCGCCGAAGTGGCGGAGGAAATTGGCCTGCCGCCCGGTGTCATCAATGTCGTGACTGCCGATCGGGAAGCGTCAGACGCTCTGGTGCAGAGCGCGGACGTCGACAAAATCACGTTCACCGGGTCGAGCGCTGTCGGCAAACATATCGGTAGCGTCATGGCTCAACGAGTGGGGCGCTATACGCTTGAGCTCGGCGGGAAATCGGCTGCAATCATTCTCGACGACTATGACGTTGAGGCTGCCGCTAGGGCGCTCGCGTCGGCGTCCTGTCAAATGACGACGCAGGTCTGCGCGAGCTTGACTCGCATCGTCGTTTCCAAAGAACGTCATAACCGTCTGCTCGAAGCGCTCGCCGCCACATATGCTGCTGTGCGAATCGGCAGTCCGTTCGACCCTGCTACCCAGATGGGTCCGGTCGCCACCCGTCGCCAGAGGGATCGCATCGAAACCTATATTGCGAAGGGCGTAGCGGAAGGTTTTACGCTCGCGACGGGCGGCAAACGTCCGGCACATCTGCCGCGCGGTTTCTTTTTGGAGCCCACGGTGTTCGGCAACGTCAGTAATCGCTCTGCGTTAGCTCAGGAAGAGATTTTCGGTCCGGTCCTGGCCGTGATTGCGGCCGACAACGAGCAACACGCTGTTGAGATCGCTAACGATTCCCTCTACGGACTCAGCGGCGCGGTCTTCACCAATGACGTCGATCGCGCATATTCGGTCGCACGTCGTGTACGCACGGGAACAGTTGCTCATAACGCGTTCCGCAACGACTTTGGAATCGCGTTTGGTGGTTTCAAACAATCTGGCATCGGACGTGAGGGGGGCATCGAAGGCTTGATGCCTTATCTCGAAGCGAAGACGGTTCTGCTGGAAAAACTGCCGTCGCATCGGTCGCGCGCCTAGGTGATAGAACGAAACACGTCGATGGTTTTGCCGTGTTTCGACAGAAGAACTCATACTGGAACATTGGAATTCGTCAGCATGGCAAATACGTACGACTATATCGTTGTCGGGGGGGGATCGTCGGGTTGTGTCGTGACTACCCGGTTGGTTGAAGCCGGTTTCTCGGTTTTGCTGCTCGAAGCCGGACCTGCCGACAAGGATATCTTTATTTGTATGCCGGCAGGCATGCGAAACGCGCAGAAGCATTCCTGGAATTATCTGAGCGAAGCGACCACCGGCTCCGAGGTGCCGCCCATTCATATTCATCAGGGACGTGTGCTGGGGGGCGGAAGTTCGATCAACGGTATGGTGTACGTGCGCGGTTCCGCTCACGACTATAACGATTGGGAACGAATCTACGGTTGTACCGGATGGAGTCATAGCGACGTGCTGCCGTACTTCATTCGTTCGGAAGGAAATGAAGTCGTGAGCGGTCCCAGGCACGGCACAGAAGGCAATTTGTGGGTCACGGAGCATCGCTATCGACACCCGCTCACGATGGCTTATCTCAAGGCTGGACAGGAAGTCGGCTTTCCGTATCTCACGGACATGAGCGGAGCGACCGAGCAGCAGGGGGTAGGCTTCTGGCAGTGCACGATTCATGAAGGCAAGCGAGGTAGCACAGCGCGAGCATTCCTTCAGCGAGTCATGAAGAATCCTCTGCTTACCGTGGTGACTGGAGCAACCGCGCAGAAGATACTCGTCGACAGCGGCTCTGCTCGCGGTGTCAGCTACGCTGTCAAGGGTAATGCCACGATCGATGCGACTGCGAAGCGCGAAGTCATTGTTACGGCGGGCGCGATTGAGACGCCGAAGCTGTTGATGCTCTCTGGCATTGGACCATCGGATCACCTGGCCGAGTTCGACATCAAAACTGTCGTAGATCGCGCGCAGGTCGGAAAAAATTTTCAGGACCACCTGATGGTCTCGATCACGGCGGAGACGCCAGGGATCCGCAGCTTCTTGCGCGAAGGCGTGGGTCTGGCCAAAATTGCAAATGGTCTCGAATGGCTCACCTTCAATCAGCACGGTGTGGTTTCATCCAACGTGCTGGAAGGCGGCGGCTATTTCGACATCGACGGTGATGGGCGGCTTGACTCGCAGTTGTTCGTTTTCCCGTTCTATGAAGGCAAGCGCGAAGGGAACGACAGTCCGAACGAGATCACAGATGGCATGGCTCTGAAGGTCGGTCACATGTACCCCGAAT
The DNA here is from genome assembly GCF_905220255.1 of Paraburkholderia sp. J69-1. Lineage (NCBI taxonomy): Bacteria > Pseudomonadati > Pseudomonadota > Betaproteobacteria > Burkholderiales > Burkholderiaceae > Paraburkholderia > Paraburkholderia sp. J69-1. The sequence goes on from NZ_CAJMZG010000046.1 coordinate 12,957, forward strand.
CGCGTGGTGAAGTGCTGCTCAGTGGACCGAACGCCAGTGACAAGACGCGCTTGAGGGGAAACTACCTTTCGGCAGAGGGCGACCTGGAAATGCAAGTGAAAGCGTTCAAGCTTGGTCTGAAATTTTTCGACGCACCGTCGCTGAAGAAAATCACGCGTAATGTGGCGCCACAACTGACCGACGATCGGGAAATCGAGAGGTTCGTGAAGAAGAATTGCACCACGAACTTTCACCCGACTTCGACTTGCCGCATGGGAAATTCCCCGGACTGCTCGGTGGTCGATCCGTCGTTGCGGGTGTGGGGAATCGACAAGCTCCGCGTTGCCGATGCTTCCGTGATGCCGCACATCATCGCCGGCAATACGAACGCACCGACGATCATGATCGCTGAGCGGGCGTCGGAAATGATTATCAACGCGGCGAAGCTCGCTTAAGTTCGAACACACCGTGCACGACAAGTAGGCTGAGGTTTCCGCACGAAGGTGCTCGGATTGTCGGTGAACTCTGGGGCAGG
>NZ_CAJMZG010000047.1:0-13464 GCF_905220255.1 Paraburkholderia sp. J69-1
CGGCGCAAACGCCGCGCTGTACGCTTGTAGTGCAGCCTCAGCCGTCGCACCGTCAATCTTCACCAGCATCAGGAACAGGGTGCTGCGATCAATCAGCGTACCGACCGCCGATCGGTTTCCAGCACCCTTGATCAGGTCCCCTTCCCAGTGTCCCCGGATCAGGCGGTCGTTGGCCTCGGGTGGACGCACATGAATGCTCACCATGTCCACGAGTTGTCCACTCCGGTCCTGCCCGCGTGTGCGGGGCTTGCGCGCGCCGCGCCCCTGCCTGAGCAGGCTGACCAGCTCACGCCGCAATGCGCCTCGTGGCGCAGCATAAATGGCGTGGTAAATCGTTTCGTGCGAGACGTTCAAAGCGGGCTCTTCGGGGTAATTGCGTTTGAGCTGCGCGGCGACCTGCTCAGCAGAGAAGCACATCTCCATAGACTGACGCACCTCGGGCCACAACGCTCCATCGGGATGCAGTTTGCGCTCGCAGCGCGGCTTGCGTCGCAGCCTTGCGGCTCGCTGTCCAGCGCGCGCGGCATTGTAGCCGCCGGCGATCGAAGGCCTACCCATCGGCCCACGCTCATGGTCCGGCTTCCAGCCATTACGCCTGAGTTCACGGCTGATCGTGCCCGGCGAGCGCCGCAACACACGGGCAATCTCCCGCGCGCTACGATTCTCCACCTTCATGGCGAAGATCACACCGCGCTCTTCAGCACCCAGATGTTCGTATTTTTGTCCCATGCAACATATCTTAAAGAACGTGTTGCACTTGCACCTTGAAACCGCCCTCCGATAAATTCCAGAACAACGATTAAAGTCGAAATGATTCACTTCGAAGATTCGCCAAAACGTCATGCACGTATTGAGATCGTTCCGATGATTGATGTGATGATGTTTTTGCTGGTGTTTTTTGTCCTGTTGAGTATTAACGTCATTCCTTCTCGTGGATTAAAAGCGAATCTTCCACAATCGAATGCCGCAATCCAGAAAACGCCTGTGCCGCCGATTATCGTGACGCTTGCGCACGATGGCGCATTGGAGGTTGGCGACGTACGCGCGACCGAAGCATCACTCGTTGCCGAAATACGGCGGCAGGCGAAGGGGGACGATGCACCGCTCGTCGTGATCAAAGGCGATGCACAGGCGACGGTGCAACAGATGGTCACCGTCATGGATGCGCTGCAGGCAGGCGGCATCGTCAAGGTATCGATTGCGACGCGCGCAAAAGGGAGCTGATGCGCGATGACCGCCGATTTCTTCTACGCTCGTCGCGATGGCGTGTCGGGCGCGACGACACTCGCCTTGGCACTTGGTTGTGCACTCGTGGTGACATGGTCGATGCGTGCGCAACATGTTGTGCCAGCGCCCGTCAAGAAGCCGCTCACGATCACGCTCACTGCGCTGACCGATCCCACGCCGCCCGTGCAGGCACAGCCGCCGCAACCCCGGCACCAGCTTCAGCCGCCTCCTCCGCGACCGGCGGCGCGTACGCAGTCGACGCCGCGCCCGACGCCCGTTCGAGCCGTACCGACGGCGACCTCGACGCCAACCGTTGCAGCGACTGCGGCGGTGCCCGTGGCCGCGCCCGCACCCGCACCCGTTAGCACGCCGCAGAACGAGACTGCGCCGCCACAGAAAATAACGCCGCCCGTTGCGGCACAACCGTTGCCCAAGGGCAATGCCGATCACAGCTACGAGGCGAAACTCCTTTCGCTCGTGGAGGCGCACAAACTCTACCCGACGGGCCGTCAGGCGATGCTAGACCATCCGCAGGGTACGGTTCAGGTCTGCGTTTCGCTGACGCGAAACGGTGAACCTGGCGACGTGCGCATCGCGTCCAGTTCCGGCTCGATGCTGCTGGATCTGGCCGCTCGCAAACTGGTCTCCGGGCTGACGTATCCAGCGTTCCCGGAACAGGCGTTCGCCGGCCAGGCGCGCCACGAGTTTTGCATGAACGTCGAATACCAGTCACCCGACGAATAAACGCTTTTCCCACCTGGAGGTCCCGCTGCGGCGCGTGTTGATACGCGCCGTGGGCGGAGCTTTGCCTGAAAAACGGCACGCACATTGGACGTGCCACGCTGTCAGACTTCAATCACAGATGATGAACAAGAAAACAAAGCAGAAAGATCGCTGCACGCTGAAGTTGTCGTTGATTGCCAGTGCATGTTTTATCGCAAGCGCGTCGGTCTACGCGCAGCAAAATGCAGATGCAACGGGGGCTTCCACTGCACCCGGAGAAGGCGATAAGGGCGCGGCCGTCGACACTTCGAAGGCGGAAGCGGCTTCGAAATCGTCGAATATCGGCAAGGTGAAAATCACGGGATCGGGCAATCAAATTGGTAATGGCCTGATGGTCCAGGAAGACTCGGTCAAGGCGCGCAGCACTGTGACGCGCGCAGAAATCGAAAAGGAGCGCTCGACCGGTGACGCATTTCAGGCGATGGATTTGCTGCCGGGTGTGAATACCTACAGTTACGATGGCACGGGCCTCTTTGGCGGTGGGCTGTCGATCCGCGGTTTCGACGTGTCACAGCTGGGTTTTACAGTGAATGGTGTGCCGATCAACGATTCGGGTTCGTATGCGGTCTATCCATCCGAACTGATCGATCTGCAAAACATATGCGAACAAAGTGTGGCGCAAGGCGCGACCGACATCGACGCGCCGCATATCGGCGCGACCGGTGGCAATATTTCGCTCGTGAGCTGCGATCCCGAGGACAAGCACCGCGTTCGCGTCTCGCAAACAGTTGGGGGACTGGATCTCTCGAACAGTTTTTTCCGGGTCGATACGGGCCGCTTCCTCAACGGTCGTGCGAAAGCGTATTTTTCCTATTCATACGCAACGGCCGACAAATGGAAGGGACTGGGTAACGCAAAACGCAATCACATCGACGCGGGCTTCCGCTTCGATCTCGACCACGGTAATTACCTGACGGCGAACGTCTCGTATACCCGCATGGTCAACAACAATATCTACGATCCGTCGCTCTCGCAGCTCGAAAAAAATGGCTATTACTACGACTACGCGACGACCTATACAGGCAGCAAGCAGAGTCCGGCGTATTACAAGCTGGCGCTGAACCCGTTCGAGGACGTGATCGCTTCGGTGGCAGGCGTATTCCGCCTGACCGACGATACGCAACTCAAAATCCAGCCGTATCTGTGGTACGGCTATGGCACGGGCGGCAGCCAGCAGACTGTTCTGAACGGCGAAGTGGTAGCGAGTTCGAGCGCGACGCGCACGCAACGTCCCGGTATCACGGCGACGGTCACGCATAACTGGGAAAACCACCAGATGCTAGGCGGGTTGTGGTTCGAGCGTGCCATCCAGCGACAAACCGCGCCTGCCGTCGCCGTGACGGCGGACGGCACGAATACGAATTACTGGCTTGACAGCAATCAGCTGCTCAACAGCGACGGTACGGTCTATGAAGGTCGTGACTATCGCACCGTGACGACTTCGTGGCAGGCTTTTGCGCAGGATACGGTGTCGCTGCTCAATGATCGGCTGAGTGTAACGGGCGGCTTCCGCGCGCCGTTCGTCAATCGCGATTTTGCCAACTACGCGAACAGCGGGAGTTCTTATACGGCGGGTAAGTACGATTACTCGGTATCGAAATCGTATTCGGCGTTTTTACCCCAACTGGGCGCGCGGTATTCCATCACGAATGATCAGCAAGTGTTCTTCAATGCTGCGCGCAATTTCCGCGCGCCGCCGAACTACGCCTATGCGCCCTATGAAGGGAATGTGGCGGTCGAGAACGGCAAGGTGGTGGTGGTCGGCAGCGTCAAAGCCGAAACGTCCACGGTCGTCGATCTAGGCTATCGCCGTCAGGAAAGCTGGGGCAATGTTTCGGGCACGCTGTTTTTTGTCGACTATCAGAATCGTCAGGCGACGGCCTATAACCCGAACACCGAGACTAGTGCATATACCAACGCGGGGCGAGTACGCAATTACGGCTTTGAACTCGAAGCAGGCACCAAGGCGATACAAGGCTGGTCACTCTACGCGTCGCTCACGCATAACCATAGCTGGCAGTTGGATAACCTGCGCACTAGTAGTGGCACGCTGGCGACAGCTGGCAAAGAGTACCCGCTCGATCCGGACTGGTTGTTTGGCATGTCGCTGCAATACGAGCGTGAGCACTGGTACGCGCGTCTGAAGGGCAAACTGACTGGCGCAACGTACGCGACGCTCACCAACGACGAACGCGTACCGGCTTATATGACATTCGATTTCGATGCTGGTTATCGCTTCAATGACGCGTATTTCATCAAGAAGCCGACTGTGCGCCTGAACGTCAGCAACATCTTCAATCGCCAGTATCGCAACGCGTCAAGCCTCAATACGACCAGCTCGGCTGGCGTCTATTACTACCTTGGCGCGCCGCGTCTTCTGTCCGTGACGTTCAGCGCGGACTTCTGATCTACCGCCGGAAGCCGCATTCGCGAACTTCCGGTTCTTCCAATCCGGAGCTATACGTGAATCTGCAATTGTTGCATCAGGCGTCGTTCTATCTCATGTTTGCGTGCGTTGCATTGGCGATCTTCGTCAGCATCGAGCGCGCGATCTTCTTTCGCTATACCACGAGCCATACGCGCGACATCGACGCGATGATCATCGGCTCGGGCCGCGCGCTCGATGAAGTCGCTGCGCATCTTGCGACGCATGACGGCCTGGCCGCCGAGGCGATCGTCACGCTTGCAGAAGAACGCGCGCGTGCCCGCAATGGCGAGGAAATCGACCATCTTTCGCAGGCACTTTATCTAACGATGAAGACCCGGCTCAATCATCGCCTGTGGATTCTCGACACGATCGTTACGGCCGCGCCGTTGCTCGGTCTGCTGGGCACGATTCTCGGCATCATCGAAACCTTCACGTCTCTGGCGAGCTCGGGCATCTCCGATCCGAAGGGCGTATCGGCGGGCATCGGAACCGCGTTGTTCGCGACGGCGCTCGGCATCGCTACGGCGTTGTTCGTGCTGCTGCTGATCAATTACTTCCGCGATAAGGCTGAGCGTATTGCCGATCACCTGAAGACGCTGCTGCTGCGCGCGACCATAGCGCCCCACGCTGCGGACCTGCGCGAGATCGTGCGCGCTGCCTGAGTGGGATCGAGCCATGAATACTTTACTGAGGGCATTGCTCGCCGTCGTGTGCGGGGTGTGCGGCGTATGTGCTGGGGCGCACGCCGCGCAGAGCGATACCGTGGCGGCGAACACCGATGAGATCCACGCCAGCAACGAACTGGTTTTGACGTTGCCGAAAGGCGTCGCGTTACCCACGCATGGGCTGCGCGATCCGGCGACGGTGTGGATCGACATGATCGACGGCGCGCGGCGCGAGATTGATTTTGGTGAGTTCTATGTATCGGGTGAAGCGGGGCCGCGCGGTGCGGCGCTTGATGCCGTGATTACACACCTGCGCGAGGCGGCAGCACGCGGGGTGAAAATCCGCTTCCTGATGGAAGCCAAGGGCACGCGCTTTTCCGACGCGGCGACGCTCGCGCGTGTCAAGGCGATTCCGGGTCTTGAGTTCCGTACGCTCGACTACGACAGGTTGACGGGTGGCGGCATCATCCACGCGAAGTATTTCCTCGTGGACGGGCAGGACGGTTACGTGGGTAGCCAGAATTTTGATTGGCGCTCGCTCACGCAGATCCACGAAACGGGTCTTCATACGCGCGATGCGCATCTTGTTTCGGAGCTTGCGGCGATCTTCGATACGGATTGGGATGCCGCTGGGCGCCTCGCCCGTGGCGAGACGGTCGAGCCGTTGCACAGGGAAGCAAGCCACGAGCCGGATGGGTGTCGCACGGACGATAGTCGCGGCACGATGCTGGTGGCGAGTCCGGCCTCGTATGATCCGCCCGGCGTGCCCGACTCTCAGGCCGCGCTGGTTTGCCTGATCGGCGCAGCCGACAAGGAACTGCGCATTGCTGTGATGGACTATGCGCCGCTTGCGTGGGCGGAAAAAGGGCCGCGACTGTATTACGGCGTAATCGACGAAGCGCTGCGTGCGGCGGCGGCGCGAGGCGTGCAGATCGAATTGCTGGTCGCTGACTGGAACACCGGAGCGCCGTCAATCGCGTGGCTCAAGAGTCTAGCGCTGGTACCTAATGTGTCGATCCGCATTGTTTCTTTTCCGCCCGACGCCGATGGCTTCATTCCTTATGCCCGTGTGTTGCACAGCAAATTCATGGCAGTCGACAATCGGGTGGCCTGGGTCGGCACGAGCAACTGGACCGGAGGTTATCTGAACACGTCGCGCAACATCGAAGCGATTCTGCGTGATGCCGGCTTCGCGGAACAACTCGCTGAACTGCACGGCGATTTGTGGAATTCGCCGTACGCAACGCCACTGGATGTTTCGCGGGTGTACGCAAGTCCTCATCCCGGCAGGCCGTAAAGGATCTGACCGCGCGGGCGGCGGTTAGCGGAACCGCTATCGGCAAGTCGACGCGGCACAACCGTCCGCGCTTCTGGTGTCTTATCTCACTGCATCTCAGCGGCGAAGGCCATTGGGGAACGACGCGGCCAAGCTCGAGGTTGTCGACCGCGAAACCGCGATCGGAAAGCGCAAAAGTCCGCACGGTGATCAATGCGATGGTTAGCACAGGCATTGAGATAAGACGGGTTTATTATCGTCCCACCGCCCGGCCTCGATCTCGCGTTTCTCCTGCCGTCTCATCAAAACACGAGAGGCGTGCAAGCCAACGATAGTGCGTGACAGGTGGTCGCTGTGGCGAGCGGACACGAAGGCCATGCCATGAAGACGAGCAAGTTTACGGACGAGCAGGTCACATTTGCACTGAAGCAAGCAGAGCTAGGTACCGTTACATCAGGCGAAGCACAATTCTTTGAAGGAGCGACGGCAGGTCGCGTCGCACATCGACCACGAGATGAACGAAAACGGTATCGTCACGGACCTGATAAATGATCCGGCTTTTGCCGGATAGGGCTTGCCGGAAACCGTCCTCCAGAAAACCCTCAAGCTCGGCAGGCGCATGACCGCTAGCGGGGAACTGGCGGATGCGGGTGATCTCTTCCTGCAATTGTGCTGATGTCCGACGCCAGGTTTCCCATCCGAACGTTCGGACGACATAGTTTCTGAGCTCGTCGATGCCGATCCGCGCGGTCGGAAGGAAACGATATTTCAACAACGGCGCCGCCATCAGCGGAGCTTTTCCTGGCGATCGAGCTCGTTAAGCTCCGCGAAGAACTCGTCGCCATCGACGTGATCCCCCCGCTCGATCTGCTTCTGGCCGATAGCCAGGATTTTCAGGAGCGCGAGGGTCTGCTGCGTCGATTCGTAGGTTCTCACATCCTGGACGACGAGCTTCGCCTCGCCGTTCTGCGTGATGATGAGCGGCTCTCCCGACTCGGTCAGATCCTTTACGATTTGCGCCGCTTCGCTTTTGAGGTAGCTGATCGGCTTCACATTGTCGGCGAGATGCATCAAGCGCTCCGGGTAAGGTTCGTGCAGGACTAAATTTAAACCATTAACGGTTCGATGACAAGTTGCCTTGCAGATTTGTCGCACTCCGCTGCAGCAGGATTGTCGAATTTCTTCCGAATTTTCTGCGGGCCAGCAGGAACTTCAATTTCCACTACGGTGTGGAACAACCGGACGATCTTGCCCCACGTACGCCTCACTGAACAGGCAAGTGTTAAAAATCCAATCTTCAATCAGCAGATCAGCGCAATTCAGTCATCGGCGAACGTGGGCTTGTCGACGGCGCACGCCATATTCGATTCGATTGTGACAGGCCAGGCTGCGGTCATGGGACTGGACGACTTTTTCGACGCGTCCAGTGCGATATTCATTCTGCTGATTCCTCTCGTTTGGTTTACGCGGCCATCAAAGGATCGCGGAGGGCCAGACGCTGCCTCTGCCGCACATTAAAGCGCCGAAAATAAAGTGCCAACACAGACTTAGCGTCGTAACGGATGTTGAGCACGATACGCCAGCCCTTCCTCCAGCCGCCTGGTCCGCGCGCGCTGGGAACGACACTCGATTCAAGGCTGAGATGCCCAAACCAGATGACTTGGCCGAACGCCGCCCCAGCGCCTCTGCGGATGCGGATGCGGTTGATTGGAACGTATGTACTTGGCGCGCGTCCTAGGGCTGGAGCGCTACACAATCCTTGACGTGCTGCTTGATGACGGAGGCCGGATTGCGCGTGCCAGCGCTTCCGGTGCTGGCTCAACTGGTCCGCGCCCGGCCTGCATGCGCCAACGAGACATCGGAGCAGACGGTTAAGGGTGACCGCAGCCTGTTTGTCGCCCGTTTGAGAGCGCCGCAGGGCGACCGGACGCCAGCGCGCGTCGATGGTTGAATTTCGGGCGCCCGTTACCGGCCGCCGCGTTCCGAGGCCGGTGCGTAGCATATGCCATCAGGTCATTGGCCCTCGACTCGCAATACAATCAAATCCACCGATGGCGCGGGCGCTTGCCCTTGCAGGTGAAGAGGGCCGCGCGTTACGGGCATGCTGTCCACGGGTGTCAGCGAGTGTGTCTCGTCAATTCGATAGCGTGTGACGGTGTATGGCCGATGACCCCACGGAAGATTCGTTATCCTGAGATCGTAGCCATTCCGGACGCTCGTAGAGATGGGCTGATAAGGCGGATAGTAAAAGGAAGGGAATGCACCCGAGAGCGTCCCGCTGTTCGCGTTGTGCACTCTAGTGGGATTAATAAAGCCAAAGAACGGTCGAGCGCGCAGGGAATCATAGGGTAACGAAGTGACTAAATGGGCTTCGGGCAAAGCATTGGTGACGGATTTGCTTTCGTAATCCGGATCGCGCACAAAGTTGGTGACGAGCACCGTCAGCATGGTTGCCTGTGCGTTTTTCCCGGCGATCACGGTATAACCCTGAGCGTTGCCACCGCTGGCCCGCAGGCGGATCGGAGTCGTTGCGAGAATGCTATGCGCGTGGAAAGCCGCGACCACAGGCGTAGGCCTGTTTCTCGCAAACATCCCGTCGTACAGCGCGTCACCGCGATAGTAAAACGCTGAATCGACATTGCCGTCCTGCATATAAGTCATGGCGCTTGAAACAAAAGCCGCCTTATAGACGGTCTGTGTTTTGGCGATGTCATACCACGCCGAACTGCCATTCCACTCGCTGATGAAACTGCTGGTACTCTTAAAGCCAAAATTATCGAGAAGCTTGCGTTGATTGCTGGCAAGCAGGTAATACTGATAGGTGTCGTTAAGATAGGCGTAGAAATGCCAAGAATAGAAATCTAAAGGAACATTATTGTCGCGAAGATAGCGCAGAAAACCTTCTTCAAAGCCGGCGGCGTTTGTCTGTGCATCGCCCGACCCGTAAAAGTAGTTTGAATTGAACGCCATTCCTGGACCCCCGACTTGCTGATCGGGATCTACGCTTTTTATCGCCAGCGCCATCTTGCGATAAAATGAATAATATTGTTCAGTCGATCCAGGCCAAAGCGTTAATCCGAGATCGGGCTCGTTCCAGATCTCCCAGGCGTCGATCGCGTTTATCATGCCGCGATCCCATCCCTTGATGTAATGAAGCGCGACGTGCCGGGTAATGGCAGCCCATTTATCAGACCATTTTTCAAAGTCCGGAGCGGGCGGAGGGTGATCGAGTCCGTTCAGACCGTAGCTCCGACCCACGCGAAACATGATCTTGGTTCCGGCTGCGCGCATCGCTGCGATGTTGATGTCGGTTGGTGCGAAGTTGTAGCTTGAGGCTTCCTCAGGATCGGCATTGGGATCCGGGAATATGACTTTAGGATTGACGTAGTCGGCGGTGGTTTGTGCCGCTTTAGGGCCGGTTCCGTTCTGGTCGCCACCGAACAGGATCGTCGCAAGATCCTCGTCGCCGCCTGCGTTAGCAGGATCTAGATGCAGGTCGTAGTCGCCCACGCCGAACAGGTCGTGCATGCGGGTAAACGAAATGCCAGCTTCCCGCCATTGCCCGATCAAATTCGGAAAACCCGGGAAAAGAGGAAAAGGCGAGCCGTCGACGCCGGTCAGTGGCTTGATGGTTCCTGCCGTGGAATTGCCATCGACAAGCAGAATCCGTAGGCCATTGATTGAATTGTTGGGATCGGAGTCGGGTCCTGTCACATAGGCATCATTGCCAGGCACGCTTCCAGTGTTGGTATATTGAGGCGCCTGAGATTGGGCCAGTACGTTTACCGAAAGCAAGAAACTCGCCGCAGCAAGTAGTTTCAACGCGACGCAGCCCTGCTTTTTTTTAAATGTCTTAATCATTCAAACACCTCCTTTCCCTAGATGAAATCAGAATCTTCAAGACGAGGCCTGCGCAGTGAAAAATATCGAGGGAAAGCGGAATGGGCTAAATATAAGAAGTCCGGACCGAACTGTTGTATTGGTGTGATTAATATCCGGCCATCACAAGAATTAAATAAAGCACACGAAAAACCAACAGCCAAGAGAGATTTTGTAATTATTTGGCATGGGGCTCGTGTATTTGATTTGAATGTGAACATCTTGAGGGTCGCGGCCAGTGATGACGCCAGTGCGTCGCCACGAAGCGCGCGATTCGGTGCATTGGTAAGAGGTGGGGGCACAAGTTCAAAAGAGTGAAGCGATGAGCCGGAACATCACGGCGATCAAACGCACGGATTCAATGGCTCGTGCATGCGAGCATGCATGGACGTTTGACCACATCGTATTAGCAGGCTGCTGAAGTACCGGCGATAACGTCATCGCGGAAGGCCCCTGAAGCGTTGATGGAAGCCCCCCCACTTTGCCCCTTGGACATCATGCGCGGCACTGAGAGCCAGCTGATGGGACAGGTGCAATACAACCTGCTATTTTCGGTGGTTTATCGGCCTGGCAATGGATGACGAGGTGTGGGTGCCAACAGTCTTCACGAAGAACCGCGGGCGTCTGATCAAACACGATGTTGTGATCGAGTTTTTCAACGAAGTAGTGGCCGTTGCCGAGAAGAAGTGTTTGCTCTCGGGTGAGCATTTCAGCGTGGACGGCACGCTGACCCAAGCGTGGGCGGGGCACGAGAGCTTCGCGCGCAAGAACGGTGACGATCAGGACGACGACGGCAGCAGTGCGGACCACTTCAAAGGTAGCAGGCGCAGCAACGCGACGCATTATTCCAGGATCGATCCCGATGCGCGGTTCTATCGTAACAGAGGGTCTGGAACGCGCCGCTGAGGTTTGTGGGATGGTACTTTGTCGGCATGGCCCCACGATCGGGCGGCGTAACTGCCAGTGATACGACGATCGTCGCCCATTTTATTTTCACGCGATTTCCGGTTAGACGGTGTTAGGCACTTTTCGCCAGGCCAGGGATGGACGCAGTCCTCCTCGCGGGGACAAGTGTCTGGCGGGTATCAACAGCGGATCAACTTCCTCGTCGCTGTAGATATGAGGTCCCGGGCGATGGTGTGTCGATCCCAGCATCCTGGGTGGTGGGACTTCTGTACCCGGGTCATATTGCTGCAGGTACCGGGTGAACGGACGAAGCACTTCGACCCGCTTTGCGGCAGTGATAGGTCGCTCAGAATGAGCATCGCTCGCCCAGCGCAGTATGAGATCCAGCGTGACCGGGCCCCGATGACTGCAATGCTCGGCGAAGCTGGCAAATGCCAGCAGTTGTGACCCTGACATCGCAACTCGAATCCCATTTGCCGCTTGACGCGTAGATAGTCCTGAACGTGACCAGCTAATGTACGCGAGTAGCTCATGATCTGCTCCCCAGGCAGGGCGCCGCGATCGCGACCAACCTGTTCAAGTCAATCTTGGAATAGATCATGGTGGTATCTAGGCTGCGGTGGCGCAATACGTCCGCGATATCCTTGAGAGACGCCCCGTTGCTGAGCATGCGGCTGGCCAGCGAATGCCGCAACAAGTGCGGACCCATTGACGTAGCCGGCCATCCACATCGAGCATAGGCCTGTCTGACCGCACAGCCTACGACAGCTGTGGTGACCGGGCAATCGAACGGAGCGCGATGTCATACGAAAAGTGCGCGGCTGGGAGTTCGACCTCGACCATGGTGCACGTAATCGGCCAAGGCGCGCCCTTTTTGCACGGGTAGCGGCAGGAAATCTACCCGCTTGCACTTCGCTGCCTGAATGAGCAACGTCCCCTCACGCCAGTCGATGTCCGAGAGCTGACGTGCCGCCACTTCTCCCGCGCGCAACCCGAGACCCACCAGCAACGTGCCATGGCGTAACCGCGCTGTCCTGATGGAGACTGTGTGTCAAAGGCATGCAGGAACTGTAAAATCTGTTCCGTCGTCAACCGTCTCGGTATGCGCGCCATCGACCACGCCGGCGCTCCTCGGACTGAGGCCCTTGCTTCGCTCGACGACGAAATGTAGTATGTCCTGCGGTTTGACTCGACGCAGGTCAATGCTTCGGTTACCGAAGTGATTGACCAGAAACTCGCCTATACGATCGCGGTGATTGCGACGGGTAGATGCTGCGAGGCCACGAATTTAGGCAGGGTAGGCGTCAAGAAGACGCAACTCATCGACAATGGTGCTCGGTAACGAGGAGGATCTGGGGCGGATGCGCCCCTGCGCGCGAAGCATCTTGAGCTGGTGTTTGAGTGCTGCGCGAGTGAAATTCACTGCGCAAACCCTCGGTCCGGGACAATCGCAGTCTGGAAGGTGAATTGAGATGAACTGGCGAATCAGCTCCTCATTGATCTGATCAAGACCGACGTGACGAAATGTGAGCCAGCGGGAGAAGTGTGCCAAACAGGCAAGGTAATGCCCAATGTTATGGAGCGCGTAACCGTGACCGAGAAGGTAGTCGATGTATGCCTGCCTGCTCGGCGCGAGCACACTATCCTCGATCTGGTGCCAAGTTCGAACTCCCATATGATCGGCGTACATGGCGGTGTCCTCCGTGGCGATAGACGACCTCAGCAGAACACCATTTATTATGTTCAGCAACCGCAGGATTCTTTGTCACGAAGGTCACTTGATTGACGAGCCTGCTTCGAATCCTTCCGTCTCTACCCTGCACAATTCCGGTGTGCGGATAAGAGCGCGACATCAGGCCATTCTGCACGGGGCGCGCCTCGTGGTTGTTCGCAAACACGGTCGCCGGCGCAAAGGCAAGCGCAATGATCTATAGCCTGATGCTCACCTGTCGTGCCTGCGACGTCGAGCCTTACGCCTACCTCGTTCATGTGCTCACCGAACTACCACAGCGTCCGCCCGACGCCGACATCGCCGAGCTCCTGCCATTCAACTTCGCGAGGCGTCGGACGGCGACAGACGACACCGGCTGATCCAACATGCGCTGCATTTCAGTTCCGTGCCATCACCGGTCGGCCTGCGCCCCGATGGCCCTGCGGTACGCTCCGCTACACGAGCGATAATGAGCGTCTGTTTGCCTGCCATCCAGTTCGCTGACCAGTTCAATGCTCAAGTCCTACACCCTCTACACGCTTTACGCGCAGATCCGAGACATTGAGCCGCCCGTCTGGCGGCGAATCCG
>NZ_CAJMZG010000048.1:0-12506 GCF_905220255.1 Paraburkholderia sp. J69-1
GGTTTCCGCTAATTAGAAATGTCGTGTTCTGTGTAGGTTGAGCGCCGGACATCCACATGGAGCGCCGGCGATGAACGCGACTGGGACGATCACGATGACGATGCGCGAAGTCGACCGGTTCAAGGTCTGAGGTCGGCTGAAAAAAGTGGAAGCCAACGTTTCGGGTTCCACGTTGTGACTGGGCTTAAACATAGGTGGAAGACGAACTCATGGTTTTAAGCGTTACCCAGTGTCCGGTTTTCGCGGGGCCCGGCCCACGCTGGTAAGCGAGCCGCGCTGCAAGGTCGGATCGGCATCTGAGGCGATCTTTGTGTCAAACACTATTGTCGCAAGATCGATAGCATCTTGTGCGTGGAGGTGGTTGTGTCAAACTATGTTCGCGTTGCGTCAGCGCGACCGCGATGCTAAGTCCTTGATTGAAAGCGGAGCGCTATGTCAAATACTATTGTTCGTTCACCCCGCGGCAAGACTACATGGCAATTAACTTTGACCTTAACGACCTTCTCGCTTTCCGAGCTGTCGTCGAGCGCGGAAGCTTTCGTAAAGCAGCGAGCGCGGTCAACATCTCGCAACCCGCGCTAAGTCGCCGTATTGAGAAGCTCGAAGACGCCTTGGGCGTGAAGCTGTTCGACCGCACGAACCGTCAGGTGTCGCTAACTGCAACCGGGAGAGCATTTGCGCCGAGCGCGCAGCGAATCCTGGATGACCTCGATGTCGCTCTGCTTGGAATCAAGGATGTCGCGTCGACTCGCACTGAAAAGGTAACTGTCGCGTGCGTTCCTTCTGCGGCTTACTACTTCATGCCACACGTCGTTGCCCAATTCCACAGTCTGTATCCTAGGATTAGGGTGACTGTGCTTGATGGAAGCGCGAATGAGGTTTTAGGGCTGGTGTCTGGCGGCGAGGCGGACTTCGGTCTGAGTTTTACCGCACAGCAAGAACCTGAGATTCACTTCAAACCGCTGCTAGAGGAACGGTTTGTCGCCGCTTGTCGCAAAGACCATCCGCTCGCGAAGAAAAAGCGAGTTAGTTGGAGTGAGTTCTATCGGTATGACTATATTTCCCTGGATAAGACGTCGGGAAATCGGTTATTGCTTGACCAGGCACTTACGGGCCTCACGCCTCCCTCGCCTAGCGTCTGCGAAACGCGGCATGTAACCACGATGATTGGACTGGTTGAGGCCGGCATGGGTATCGCTGCCGTTCCTTCAATTGCGATGCCCATCGACGAGCATTTGACGCTTATGAGCGTTCCACTCGTCGAACCTGTCGTTACGCGCCGCGTCGGTCTCATCAGCCGCAAGGGTCGCACACGGACACCGGCCGCCGATGCTCTGTATGAGATGGTGGTCGCCATGCAGAAAGGGCGACGGACGCCTCGAGCAAAGACAACGACGTCGTAGCCCTCGCTATCGCTGCATTACCTGCCAGGAATTGAATCGAGCCCAGTTTTTTGCACAGTAGCTTGTACTCCCGCCGACGACAGGTAGGCCAGCAGTTTCTTCGCCTCTTCCGGATGTTGCGCATTGACCGGAATTCCCGCCGCATAGCGGGTCACAGATTGCAGCGACTCAGGAATGCGCCCAACGAATGTCGCTCCTGAAACGGGAAGCAACTCGCTGACCTGCTGCAAGCCAATTGCGAAGTCGCCTTTCGCGACGACGCTCGCAACGGGAATCTTCGGAATCATCTTGGCCTTGCCCTGCATCTGCTTCTCAATGCCGAGGTTTTTGAACATCTGATTTTGAATGTAGACACCGCTGGCGCTATCGGAGTAAGCAACCGACTTCGCCGACAGCAGTGTCTGCCGAAGCGCGTCAGGAGTGCTGATATCGGGGAACTTCGTTCCGCTACGCACCGCTACGCCAATGCGGGAATCTGCCAGTTCGACGCGTGATGTCGGCACGACTTTCCCGCGCTTGATGAGGTCGTCCAACGCGTAACCGACCATGATGACGACATCGGCGGATTCTCCGTGGTCAAGACGGTTCGGAATAGCCTGCGGTGTCGAGCCCATTGACGGGCCCAGTATCGTGTCAAGTGTGTCTCCGGTGCTGGCCGCGAAACCTGGCCTAAGCGCCTCGTATGCTGCAGTGAACCCACCGGATGTCATCACACGAAGCTCCTCCGCCTGGACAGCATGGGAAGCCGATGCAACGACAATCGAAACCGCAAGACCTCTGATAAACGTATTCATAGACTTTCGAATGAGTTTTCAAAAAACTGAATGACCTAAATCTGCATTGCTTCAACTGCCCTCAGGCTGCCTGGGCCTGCCCGGGTGACTGTGTGCGGTATAGCATCAGAGTGGCGCATAAGGCGCAGGCCGCTGCGCCGCTCATCCAATATCCGGGCGCTGCTGCGTCTCCCGTCAGATGTATCAGGGCAGTCGAGACAATCGGTGTGCAGCCACCGAAGATTGCCGTTGCCAGACTATAGGCAAGAGAGAAGCCAGCAACCCGAACCTCTTTCGGAATCAATTCAGTCAGTGCCGCAACCATCGCGCCGTTATAGAGACCGTAGATGAACGACAGCCACAGCAGGGCAACGAGCATGCTTATCGGCGTCGGAGCGTGCGCAAGCCAATCTAACGTGGGATATCCCGTGATAAGTGCTAGTACAGCCATTGAGACCAGCACAGGCCGACGACCGTATCGGTCCGACAGGATGCCTCCGCAAGGCAGCCAGATGAAGTTCGAAACGCCGATGCAAAGCGTGACCACCAAGCTGTCTGCGGTACTCAAATGCAGAGCATTCTTTCCAAAGGTCGGCGCGTACACTGTTATGAAGTAGAACAACGTAGTCGTCATCGCAACGAGCAGCATCCCTGCTCCTACCGTACGCCAGTTCGTCGTCAACATACTTAGCACTTCGCGCAACTCGGGCGCATGCCGACGCGATTTAAATTCTTCTGTTTCTTCGAGGTTTCGTCGCAGCAGAAAGACAAGCGGCACAATCATGCAGCCAACCACGAAGGGAATGCGCCAGCCCCATGCGTTCACAACGCTGAGTGGCATCCAGCGGGTAATGGCGTAGCCCAGCAACGCAGCCGCGACTACGGCGACCTGCTGGCTCGCGGATTGCCAACTCGTGAAGAAGCCTTTCCGTCCGGGCGTGGCAATTTCCGACAGATAGACCGAGACGCCGCCCAGTTCCGCGCCTGCTGAGAAACCTTGGAGGAGGCGCCCCGCGAGCACAAGAATTGGTGCAGCAAGGCCTATCCTCGCGTAGCCAGGCACGAACGTTATTAGAACTGTTCCGCTAGCCATGACCCCGAGCGTGACTATCAGTCCCTTCTTGCGGCCCACGTCATCGATGTACGCTCCCAAGATGATGGCGCCAAGAGGTCGCATCAGAAATCCGGCGCCGAAGACAGCGAACGTCATCATGAGCGATGCGAACGTGTCGCCCGACGGAAAGAACGTCGTTGAAATCTGCGTGGCGTAAAAGCCAAACAGAAAGAAATCGAACTGTTCGAGGAAATTGCCCGCCGTCACGCGGAATACGGCTTTGATAGCTGAGAGCGGACGCTGCGAAGCGCTCGCGGCAGGTACTGACATGCTGATTGTCTCCGGGGATTGTCCATCGGTAAGCGTGCCTGGCGCTAACTTCTAGGTCTGGGATGTGCCAGCGATGGTGACTCACGCGTCCGGAGTTGGAAAGTGCAATTTTTATCACTAACGATGCACGGAAGTTATCAGTCGTGGAGTTGCCCCTGTAATCCCGGACACAGCATCACACTAACTCAACCGTCGCATTGCTGGGCTTCTATCGCCGTAGCGCCGGTGGTCGGCAAAACGAATTGTTCAGGACGGACTTCGTACTCTTCCCACCGTCGCGGCCGCCGAAGGTCTATCAGCCCCGCGCACGTCGGTCGTGCCTGGGCGAACTGATCCAGATCGACGGCAGCGAACACGCCTGGTTCGAGGACCGGGCGCCGCAATGCACGCTGCTGGTGTACGTGGACGACGCGACGAGCCGGTTGATGGAACTGCATTTCACGCAGACAGAGTCGACCTTCAGCTATTTCGAGGCGACGCGCGGGTACATCGCGCGCCATGGTAAGCCTGGCGCGTTCTACAGCGACAAGGCCAGCGTATTGCGCAACACCAGTGCCGAGCGGACCGGCCACAGCGTGACGCCGTTCGGCCGCGCGATGTACGAGCTGAACATCGACACGTTCTGCGCGAATTCGAGCCAGGCCAAGGGGCGTGTGGAGCGCGCCCACCTGACGCTGCAGGACCGCCTCGTGAAGGAGCTACGGCTGCGCGGCATCAGCACGATGGCCGATGCTAACGCCTGGGCGCCCTCCTTCATGGCGAGCTACAACGCGCGCTTTGCCAAGTCGCCGAAGAGCGATTTCGACGCCCACCGGCCGCTGCGGGCCGACGAGAGCCTTGATCTGGTGCTCACGTGGCGCGAATCGCGGAAGGTCAAGAAGTAGCTGACGGTGCAGTATGACCGGGTGCTGTACCTGCTGGACGATACGCCGGAGAACCGCAAGCTGATCGATCGGTATATCGAGGTCTGGGAGTATCCGGACGGACGTATCGAACTGCGTGCGGATGGTCGGGTGGTGCCGTACCGCGAGTACGACAAGCTGACCGAGGTCGACCAGGGCGCCATCGTCGAACACAAACGGCTGAGTCACGCACTTCAGATATCGCAGGTTATTCAGGCGCAACGCGATAGCAGCCGGATCGGTGAAGCGCCTTCGCGAACGCACCGGGGTGATTCAACCCGACCGGAGCGCAAGGAAGGCCATACGGGCAAGAAGAAGCAACGCGAGTTCACGCAGGCAGATATCGAGCGGGCGATCGTTGATCTGGCCCAGCAAAAGCAGCCCACGCAAGAACCTTGCAAACCAGGCCATCAGTCAACAGCCGTCACTGGAACATGCACAGAAGCCCCAGCCGCTCATGAGCAGATCTTCGACACTGCGTGAGCAGCAACCCCATGAAAGACAAACCCTAAACCCCGTAAACCGGACATTTGAACTTGGCTGCGAACGGCGGCTGCCCGATGTACTTGCGGGGTACGATCTGCCACCCCGGCTCGTCCAGCTAATCCACCGGCTGCATGCCCACTATCGTTATCTCGACCAGCAGGTTGGCGATATCGAACGGGATTTGACAGTACAGCTTCGCGAAGACGAGGACGCATCCCGGCTGCTCTCGATTCCCGGTATCGGCCCCATTACTGCGAGCCTCTTGGCATCCGAGGTCGGAAATGTCGCTCAGTTCGAGGGCGGCCGCGCCGTGAGCATATTCGAACCGTGACGACTATGGTCCGGCAAAGCTATCGGCTTCCGCATGATCGCCGGCGATGGCTTGCCGCAGTGTCTTGATTGCATCCTTCGTGCTCACCGGATCCTCACCGAAAACCTGCAGCATATCCCGGCTGAACGTCCTTGCATTGGCCACTTCGATCACCGCACGAATCACCTTTCTTTCGGTTGTGTCGCCAGCCACGATGACCAGCAAGGTATTACCGTGCCGATGGTAAGACAGGTCCCAATGATGGTTGTCGCTCCAGAAGTGCACCTTGCCCTTTGTCGGGTCAAAGCTGTTGCGATCGATTATCGCGAGTTCTCGTGTGAGTTTCCAAGGGGAAACAGAACGTAGAAATTGCGTTATCCTGGCGGACAAGCTAGGTTCTGGAACTGTTTCGTATGCGCTTGCGAGAAATCTATCCGCCATGGACGTTGATACGGAATCTAACGCGGAACGGCGCATTCTTTCCCAGGCGCGCTTCAGGCGCTTGTAGTCCTTGAAAGTCGTTTTTTCGTGCGTTCCGTCCGCCATTTCAACTGGCGTTGCACTGCGGATGAACGTACGCTGAACGAATGTGCGCGAACCCAGCGGAACGGTTGGCACATCGAAATCCAGATCCTCGGGGGCGCGTAGGCCACGAATCGTATCGTTGAGCATGTCCGGCGTGTCCTCGCGCGCAGAAGCCAGAAACGCTTCCCGTATCTCCGCGTAAGAAAGCGAGTCGTCTTCCGACTCGTCATGCTCTTCTTCAAGCACCTTAGCTAGCGCGTCGGCAAATTGCTCCATCTCCGGGGTGCCGACCGCGGGTACAAGTGCCGCGAGACTGGCGTCAGCAGGAGCCGTATGCCCGTGCAATTTCTCCCACACGCGGCGCACGCGCGCGCGGATCTCAGGGCTCTCTGGATCCGGGTCAAGCCAGGTGTCAGTTCCGTGTTTATCTGAAGCCGTCATGTGACCTCACTGTCCACGCCTTGAGGCGAATCGATCTGCAAAGGTGCGGGCCTCCTTGTCCTCGAAGCCAAAGTATTCCCCCGGCTTTGCCCCGCGAAAGAGGGACACCCGCTCTGACATCGTGACCTCCTTCATACCAAGTCCCCTGTAAAACGACTGCAAACGCGAGCCCCCTTCTGGTTCGGCGTGCAGGAGCGTCGTAGCGTCGCCGCAAAAATCGAGGCGGGTCTGGATCGTCGTATCCAGCAGCGCTTCCGCGATGCCCTCTAAGGCTGGAGCCTTGATCTTATCGCGGAAAAATTCCGCGGGCGCATTGCTAAGGTACCAGACAAACCCCCTGCCCCCCGTGGTCCCGCCAACATGACACACAAAGTCAGGGACTGCCGTGAGCAGGCCTACTGGCACGCGTGCGGGCTTCTGGCCCTGCAATGCCAGCATCATGGCCCAGCCGCAGACAAGGCTGGGCGGCGCTGAGTGCGAGCGGACCGCGAGGTTGTGCCCGAGTGCATATGAAGCGTAGTGCCACCAGTTCCAGCCGACGTCGGCTCGAACACGCCGGCTAGTGTCGGTGGTATCGGAGTGGAGCCGGTAGTGCTGGTTGACTAGAGGCTGGATGTTCCTGTGCCAGTAACGGATCGACTTCATGCCAATTGGCACGATCTCGACGGGGGCTGCTGCGTTGTGCCCTTCATCGGCAACAACTTCACCGGGTTGGTAAGCGTCCGTGGGGCGGCCGTCCTTTTCGGCTGGGAGGTAGCAGGATTCGGGTTCGGAATGCCGGTTTCCACTGATATTGGTCTGTGTGATGGTGTTCTGGCTCTATTATCACCCGACTGGCCACGGTTGCGGCTTTTCACCCCACGCGGCGCTGCGCTCTGGCGTCAACTGGGTGCGGAATTGCCCGCAATGAGGCAGTTCCCAGTTCCCGATCTTCCCCTAAATGCCTGATCCGGTGTGATTACTGGCAACTCATCCCGACTCTCTCTGACGGCAGCGACGTCGTCGACGCCATCAAAAAGCTTGTCCAGGTGTTCCAACACGACGGGATCTGCGCCTTGGTCTTTGGTCAGCGCCGCAGAGCGTGAAGCATCGGCAAGCAGGTCGCGTTGCGCGACTCGTGTTGGGCATACTACAACCAGCTTTTCATCGGAGTACAACTAGCAGTCGTACAGAACGACACAATCACTTGCGCTTATTCCTATTCAGCTCCGCCACCCTCGCCTTAAGCGCGTCGGATATCTCAACCTTCACAATCTTTGCCTGCGTCGCTGCAGGCTGCTCCATCTTGCGGAGGAGATCGATAAACTCGGAAAAACTGGGCGCAACCTTATAAATACCTTGCCGCACGTTCTCTTCGTGCTCGTGATCCCAGAGGCAAACACCTCCAAACATCTTCTCGTCGAGATAAATGCATACAAAATTCGCCCCAGTCACTTCCCCGATCGCGAGAACGTTACTTGGAAGTTTCTGTAACAGTCGTTCTCGAATTGCCGTTATGTCATTGGACTTATCGGGGCACCGACCATATAAGCATTCCAATATTTCGACTCCCAACGAAGCCCACGGCGACTTTTCACTGCCCTCGAAGCCAATCTGGTCATCGAATATTCCAGTCCAGGGGCGTGCCTTGAGGAATTCTTTGTAGTCCTCCGGCAGACGCCCCACATCTCTCTCCAATAAATCCACGAACGTAGCAGTAGCCCCGATGTCGTCGTTCTTTAGAGGCCGATACCCTAAATTTTTCAGCTTTTCAGTAACGTCAATCATTGTTCATTCCAGTTCTTAATTCTGCCAGCCGCGCACCCGACACACGCGCTCGCCGAACGTGAACAGCAAGTTCGCCGCCTTCGGTCTGCTTCATGTCCAGTTCGTCCACCGGCGCGACCGACCGCACTTCTTCCCTAGCCGCTTGCACTTCGGCTAGCTCACCCGTCACTTCCGCCTCAGCGTTGGAGGCCCACGCCCACGCGTTGCAGTTTTGCGCGTACGTGGCGGCCTTCACGCGAAATAAGCCCAGCGCGAAGCGGGGTTTATATAGCCGGCGCCTTATTGCAACAGAACCAGTCAACGTGCTTTACGATCCCAAACAGATAGCGTCTGTTCAAGACTTGATTCCGTAAGATCACCGTTATCAAAAAAATCTCTAAAAAACTGAATTGCAACCGATACATCTCGACATACGCTTCGGTCATCCCACTCATGATCGTTGAAGTTGGTAGTTCCTCGAAAAGGCGCATTACCTGGCTCCCACCACTCTCGCACCTTTGTCTTCTGGCCGAGTCTCTTTTGGGGGCTGTAGATGAGGCGGCATTCTCCGGGGCGAGCCTCCATAGCTAAATTCGTTCCCAATACAATTTTTTCATCGGATCCAACAGTCGCCTCCCACAACGTCACAGAGCCTCCAAATTCGAACGCCTGCTTAACTCTCAACTCAAGATTCAGCCAGGCAGGCCTCGGGACCGAAACACCAACCGTTCCGTTGCCTGAGTTATCACTTGCATCCAACAAAAGAAGTTTTTGCGTCATTTTAGAGAGCGTCAAGCAGCATGGCCGGTCAAGTTAATTGTCGCCGCCCACATTTCTTATTTCGAAAATTTAGCGGGAGTAATGATGCTCCAGCTTGTGGTTCCACGTGTCCATTGCCTGAGCTTCCCCTGAAATTTCACAAACTCCGCCCAGCATTTCACGGCGTAGCAGGCTGCTTGAGTCAGTTTCTTCTCTTCTGCAGTGTCGCCGTTGGCTTTCGCGTGAATGGCCGCCTTTTCGTCCGTATGCAACTGCCGATTATACAAATCCGCACTCAACGCTCCACCCGCACCACTCAACGCGCCCGCACCGCCTCCGATCGCACCGCCCGCAGCCGCACCAGCGGCGCCTGCAACGACATTTGTCAGCAGCGCACCGCCCAGCGTGTTACCAAAAACTGATGGTTGTACAGGTCAAGTGTTGTTGCTGAACAGCCGAGATAGTTTGTCGAGGAAGCCTTGTGGTGGCGGCATCCACCCCGGCTTGAGGAAATCGTAGACGTCGTCGTAGTGAGCTAGCGGACGGATGGGCATCAGTTCCATCGGAACTAAAGGATGTTCGATCTCCACGCAGATGCCGCGATGCCAGCACAGTTTGGTCTCCAAGGTGCCGCGGTATGACATGAACTCTTCCGCCACATCGCCACTTCCTTTAATAGAGGCGTGCTTCTTCTTGATTAGCTCCTCCAGCCCTTCCTTATCGCCCTTGAGCAAAAGCGAGAAGAAATCACGGCCCTCGGCACATTCTGCTCGCAGCGGATTTCGGCCATGCTTCGCGATCGTCTCGATCATGGCATGAACCGTTTTGTCCTCGCCGCGAATAACCAATTGCAACATATAAACATGGAACCGGTTGTTGAGCGGATTGTTGCGGTCTCTCACCAAATCTGCCGTTTCCAGACAGGCGATTTCCTTAATTATCTCCCCACAGTCAGATAACAGTGCAATCTGAATGTCTCTTCCCACCTCGAGAGAAGCGCCTCCATTCTGCCCCACGCTCGCAAGAACGAGCTTGGACGCCAGATAGAAATTCTGCTTACATTTCTCGACGTTTCGCTCAACGAAATAGGCATAAATAGCTCTGTTTCGCGCGTACCCTGCAAGGCCGCAAAGAATGCTCCCTAACCTGGCAGTCTTTCGACGATGCACGAACCACTCGACTTGACGAGGGCTTGCCTTCTCCTCTGCGCCAAGGACATTGAGAAGCTTTTGCTCACGGCTTAATTCAATCATTTTGCTCCCCCGAGCCTGACAACAGTTGCCCCTTGACT
This sequence comes from Paraburkholderia sp. J69-1, assembly GCF_905220255.1. NCBI lineage: Bacteria > Pseudomonadati > Pseudomonadota > Betaproteobacteria > Burkholderiales > Burkholderiaceae > Paraburkholderia > Paraburkholderia sp. J69-1. The sequence continues at coordinate 10,021 of NZ_CAJMZG010000048.1, forward strand.
ATCAACGCCGGTAACCAACTTAACAAGCTTACCGTTATCTTTTGCCGCTTGAATAGCGTCCGCGGTTTGCATCGCAGCAGCATCACCTGTTTGCCGCAGGCGCTCGATTGCGCCGCTCACCCAATCATCTGTCATCTGCGTTGGCAAGGAATCGGAAGGACCGTTTAGCTTGATCGCCCCGTTCGAGTTGAGCGGCTTGACCTCGTTGATGTAGACCGTGTCTCCCTTCACATACACTCCGTCAAAGCAATTGACGCCACATTTCCCATCAAGCTGCGTGTAACCATTGCGTGCAAAATAGTTGTTCACGACAAATTCGCGCGCGTCACCTTGCAAGGTCGTGTTCGGCAGGTTGCCGATCTGAGAAAGGATAGCGCGATCTGCCGTCGACAAGGAGAGTGTCATGCCTTGCTGCGTGATCCGGCTAGCCGAAATGTTACCCCCTTGCGATGCGACCACATCGCCTGCCAACGTCGCGTCAAGCCCCCTGGTGCGCGCCCAACCGTACCGATCACCTTGTTGGTCAGTGCACCACTAAGTACAAATTGCTCCAAGGTGTAATCGGGCCGCGCTGAACCCGTCGGGGGTAGCAAGGTAATCGAGCCGGTTCTGATCGCGCAGGTCCATTCCCAGAACGACAGGCCCAGGAGGCTGAGTGCGCAGGATGTAGTTAGTCTACTGTTCCGCGCGCCGTGCCGGCGTCGCGCTGAAGTAGGTTTCCACGCCGCCGTCGGCCATGATCGGAGCGCTACCGGCCAGAATCGGTTTGCCCATGTACGGCGCCAGCATATCTTGCGCGGTTTGCAAGTTCTTCAGATGCGCATCCGCACCGCCCAGTGCACCCTCGCTATTCGGTACGGTCGCTGTCTGCAGGATATTTTGGAGGTACGCCATATTCTTGGCGTTGGCGGCGTCGTCCACTTGCCCTTCGGCCACGCGCTCAAGCAAGTCGGACCACGTAGTTGTCGCGGTCGAAATGCAGGTAGCGTCGCCATTACAGGTCTGCACGGCTTTCTGTTGTGCCAGTTTCTTGATCAGTGCGCGTTCATTTGGGTGCAACTGCCGGTTGTACAGAGCCGCGGGAGTGTCAGAATTTCCGTGTTCAAGGCGGGGTTGAGATTCACACGGATGGTCGAACGAATCGGTCCGCATAGAGGATAGCGAATTGGTTCATCGCTGTCTTCCAGTCGTGAGCGGCACGCCCCCAGTCGGCCGTGATGTTGCGCAGTGCCAGCCAGATCAGTTTCGTTGCTGCATCATCGGTTGGGAAGTGACCGTGGGTCTTGATGATCTTGCGTAGCTGCGCGTTGATATTCTCGATGGCGTTCGTCGTATAGCTCACCTTGCGCACGCCGGGCGGGAACGCAAAGAACGGAATCACGCGATCCCAGGCCCTGCTGTCCCCACGCCCGTGGACGGGACCATTTAGGCGCTGTGCGAGGCCTGGAAGTTGCCCTTGAGCGTCTGCCGTCATGGCGACTAGCGGTCGCGAAGCGACCCGAGTGCAACAATCTGATCGAACTCGGGCCAATCTTCACGTACGCGTGCGAGCGTTCCTTCGATCAACTCGTTTGGAACAAAAGGCGGTTGATGCTCCGGCAACTTATCGAAAGGCGCCTCAATCAATGGATGCTTGAGTATCGGATTCTGCAAGCCCAACAGTTCACGTAGCCGAAACAGGAGAAGGATTTCAAGCGGTGTACGCGGAAACGCAGAGCAGTCGTAAAACTTGGTCTCGCTATCGCGCTTCGACTCGTGTGTGTGGCGGTCGCAGGCAGCCAATAACCAAGGCGTCAATTTCTCGGGATCGGTTTCGCGCCATCTTTCAAGAATGCCCTCGTAGATCGGAACTGAACTCGCGAATGGCGGCCATTCATGTCGAATATCTCCACGCCAGTCGGCGAAGAGTCGCAACATAAACGCGTGAACCCGGCGATGTCGTTCCTCGTACGACAGTTGAAGTTGATAACCCCGGTTTAGTACAGCGTGGGTAAGATAGCCTTGGTAGATGCCTTCCTCCACGCGACCGAGGATGAAATCGATCGCCATGTCCTCCGTCATAGACTCCCAGTTCATCATACGTAGCGGCTGAGAATGCTCTGGGAATAAGACTCTATGCTTAACGTGCCAAAAAAAGTACAACTTCGCACCAAACATTTGAAACCCAATTGCGTTGGCCATCGCATGCTCCCAGGGGCGACCGGTCAGAGCCAATATCTCAGCTCTTTGCCGCAAAGTCGCGCCGACCGGGATGTACGTCGAGTTCGGTGGAAGATTGAGTTCGTTCTGGGTGTCGATACGCGTGTTGTACGAAAGTACAGGTTCAAGTGGCCTTGGAATCGCCTTCTCAAGCCACTTGACTACCGTTTGGCGACTCGGCCAACGCGGATCTACGCCCATTGTTGCAATGTTTTTGAAATCTATCATGACAATTACTTCGGCAACCAAGGTTGAACTAAAACATTTGTCGGGCCCGTCGCTCCGGG
>NZ_CAJMZG010000049.1:0-5845 GCF_905220255.1 Paraburkholderia sp. J69-1
ACCGGAAGTCAGCAATCAAGCAGTGGCAGACAAGCCTGAAGTTTCCTCGAATTGCTGAAGTCGTATCGCTAGCGTCGTTCGCAGCACTGCGCGCCGACGATGTCGCGATATACGCCAGCGCATCCATCCCCTTCAGCGTCTCGTCTCTCACCAAACGCGACGCATCAGGGGCGGGTCGAAAATGTCCTCGCTCCGGCGCATCTGGCATTTTTCCGACGGGACCTTCGCCAGCACCAGAACGACCTCGATGCTCGATAAATCGGACTTTATGGCGTTAATGCTCGATTTATCGAGCATTCGAACTCGTGCTGGTTACCGGCCACGTGCTACACATCTACACCGGTCACGATGCGGACGAAATCGAGTTCTTCTACGCGCCGTGCGTCGGCGCTCAACGCGTGACACGCGGCTGGCGAACCCAGCACTACATTCCGGACGGTTCTGTGCTGCGCGTGCGCGCGGACACCGGCGCGCGCGTCGACCTGCAACTGCCGCAACGTTTTGTTCCCTACGTGCTGCTGCGTTACCGCTCGGGGGCAATCATCCCGGTGCCCATGCGGGTGGTGCTGGCCACCGTCGACTTGAGCAGCCGACGCGTCGGGCTGCAATACCAGAGCACTTTTGCTGCCGCCGTGCCGATCCGCAAGATCGAAATGCGCCTGACTACGCCGGGCGGCCTGCCATCGTCGGGTGAAACCGCTGCGCGCTATCAGGAAGGCACCCAGGCCATGCTGCAAGATCTGGCCGCCTGCCCACCGCCGCGCCCACACGCGATCGAAGCCTGCGCCACGCCGACGCGCATGCCGAATCCACTGATTTACTATTCATCCGGGGAGCTTGCGAGCCAACGACAGACGGCAGCGGCTAAAACTTCGCCGTAGGCAGTCACGGCGGCCAATGCCCGCTCTCCGAAAAGGCCGCGCTGCCGCGCGTCCCGTGAATTTGCGCGGCAGTCACCTTCGCGGATAACAACACGCGCACGGGCGCCCGCCACCCACATCAATGGGAAAAATGGGAAAACTTGCGAATAATGGGAAAAGCGTTATAATTCCCGTACCGAACTGAAACCCATCGGGGAGACTCATGCTTAACTGGGATGACGAGATCCACCTTTCGCGGCTCGAGGTCGAGCATGCGAGGCAACTCGCCATCGCTCCGCTTGACGAGGCAATCGAGCACATCGAGAGTCTCCTGCTACGTGTGCTCCAGTTGGAGGCGACTCCCAATCGTGACCAACTGGTCACCAAGATACTTGCGCTCCACACGGAACGGCTCGCCATCAAGCGGGAGCGATTGACACAGCTCGATCGCATCCTCCCGGGCAACGAACGCGTCGTGCAAGTTCGAGCCGGCGAGCTGAGAGCGACATTCAACCGCTACGACGACGAAAAGATCATCCGCCGCAGCGGCACTATGGTCACCTTCGACCCGTGCCGGGTCGCAGGCGTCCTCCTGCGCGCACTTGACGGCACGGCCGGACGCTCCATGTGCGGCTTCGTCGATCACATCTGCGACATTCTTGTCGCTCGCCAGCGTGAATCCCGCCCAGCGCGTAACGACGGGTTCCGCTTTAGGCACACACGCGGCCTCGCCTTTGTGACCCGCATACTTCATCGGACTGCTACCGGCAGCCTGATTTCTCGTTGCGCAAGGCAAATTCGTCGGCCTCGTACACGCCGCATCTGCAGCCGGAGCAGCGCCTGCCGGGCCTGGATGCTCGCGCCTCTTGGTGCGCCCCCTCTGGATTGCTAAACAGGAGTCGTTATGCAACTGGCAACCAAACAAAAACCCGATGTAAAGGCAGACCTGCGAGCGCTCGTGAACGGGCAGTACGTGGGTGACGCCGACGCCCTGATAGAAAAGGTCGCGGCGGACGTTCTCTTGACCGTGCTTGAACGGGTCAAGGCGAAGTCCGGCGCCGAAGCCGTTGCAGGCCTCGCGAATCGCGCAGCCCGCAAAGAGGTCGCGTCCCGGCTTGCCGAATGGCTGATCAGGGACAACGAGCGCGTGGATGCAGGCAGCGTTTGTTTGCCAGTTGCTAAATGGAGCCCCGAAAAAGTGATCGAACGCACTGGCGTTTCGAAGAGCACGCTTTACCGCAGCGGCCAGACACAGTTCTACTGTGTCGTGCCGATCGGCAAAAAAAACGGCCGCGCATACCCCGCGTGGCAGTTTGTCGGCGATGTTCCTTCGCATTTGCCAGAGATTCTCTCGATCCTTCGCGGCGATTCACGAATTCAGGTCAATACGTTCTTCATGTCCGAGCAGGACGCGCTGAATGAGCTTTCTCCAGCCGAGGTCCTGGCCGGAATGCCATTCGAAGACCGCAAGCAGGTCGCACCTGAGCAGAAGCGTATGCTCTCGCTGCCCCTGAAACAGCGGTTAATAAAGATCGGCGCACTGGCACGGATGGAGGTGGCCGGCCTGGAATGAGCAACTAGTCGATGCAAAAAAATGAAGAAGTGAAATACCAGTTGCCTCAGCATCTGGAAGGTCGCGTACCAACGGCCGCGCAGATTTTGAAGGCGCTCGGCGATCAGGAATATACGTACGAGGTTGATCGGGTGTTCGTGCGCGCGGTCGACGATGAACGCTTCGTTGCGACCGCGTCACCTTACACGGCGCACCGCTTCGGACCACCGATCGAGATGGCTGGAGAGGACGGCACGCTTCCCTTCACGTGGGTCTACTTGGCGATGGACGGCCTAGTCGCAGCGTGGGAAAGTCAGCTGGTTCTCAACAATCGCGGTGCCGGAAGCGGCTTTCACATCCAGCGGAAAGCAGAAGCGAAAGGCGTTCTCGCGTCGGTCCGATTTAAACGATCTCTCGTGTTGTGGAGTCTCGGCGAGGACCATAGCAGCCGGCTCGGCATCCAGGACCCGATCTCCGAGCGCGACCATGAAACGTGTCAGCACTTCGGTTTGCAACTTCGCGAAGCCATGTTGATGAAGCCGCCTAGCGAGCGGCCGGATGGGTTTGTCTACCCCTCACATCGCGTCAAGGGCTATCCGGCACTCGCACTGGCCGACTGGGCGGCGCCGGATCTCTTCGCCGCCGCCGAGCGATCCGTCGAGCGATTTTGCGACACCGAACTGTACGCACGCTTTCGCGCCGATCCGATGTGCACTGCACCGCCTGAACTCGATGCTCGCTAACCATTAACAGGCATGCGCGCGACTCGCGTCAGAAGTCGTGAGGGTCGCGCGCGCTCAGCCCAAGCCAGATATCGAGAGATCTGGCCAACGTCCGCAACACCTCTTCCTGCTCAGGGAATCCAGCGAAATCGATGGCGTCGCACCGCGCCTTTGCGACGTCGATACCAATGAAATCCTCGATCGTCTCCCTGTTGAAGTGATTGTGGGGCGTTGACACCCGGTCACCGGCCGAATACCTCGTGCCCCGGCTCATCATGCGCGCGGCCATACGTGCGAAACCTTCGTCGGTCCGGATCTGGAGTGCTACCCACTCACGCGGTTCGTCCGGCAAACCGGCGTAGTCACTCCAGCGATAGAGCAGGGACATGAGCCCGGAATCTTCGAGCAGCGCATCGCCGTTCAAGGCGCGCTCGCGTACCAGCCTCAGCCATTCGACCTTCAGCGCTTCCACCGCGCCCGGATCGAGCGCCGGATCGAAGTTCGCCTGTTCTTCCTCGCGTCGATCCGCAGGATCGCTCAGATGGATCAGTATCGCGGCGACGGAAAGCGCACCCGTCTGACGCAACGCTGCAAGTGCCCGGTGCCCGCGAATGTCCTCCGGAAGACGCTTCAAGAATCCGCTCGTTGCCCGCCATGCCGAGATCCATGGTGAACTGAAAGGGTCGCCGTCCTGCGTACCCGCGAGCTTCTCCGCGATCCGGAACATGCCCGGCAACAACACCTCCGCGTGCTCGACCGGCAGACGGTCAACCGACTCGTCAAACCTCGCCACAAGCGAGGGAAGCAGACCATCGGCCTCAATGCCGACGATCGCCCCATCAAGCTGGTCCTCCGTTGCCGACGCTTCGAGAAACGCGATGAAGCGACGCTCCGACAACTCGCCGACAGCAGTCTGGAGTTCAAAGTAGCGCGCGAAATAACGCGACGTGCACACCCGCTTTTCCCGCAGCCACCTCTCGCGAAAGCCGTCACCGTAATTGGCGCCGCCGAATGCCCACTCAAGCGGCGGGAAAAGCTCCTTGAGCGCGTCCTTCGCGACGTCTCGACGCGGCGCCGGCACAAGGTCAAGAAGCCCTTGAGCCGCAGCGCGCTCCACGTCCTGCCGGTGGTCGCCCTGAAAGCGCCGCTCCTGGACCACCAGCTCCCTTTCCCTGAACAGCGCCGCATGGAGATCCGGCTCAAAAGCCCGGAACGCTTCCAGAACGAGAAAATCAACGATATTGACTTCAAGCACGTCACCGTCGACGTGCAATGGCAGGTGAACGGCAATCGACGAGATCAGTCTGCGGGCATCGCGCAGATTGCGTAGCAGGGGCTGAATACAGCCCGCAAACGCGTTACCCCAGCGGGTTGGCGTGAAGCCGTTTGTCTCGGTCGCGAAGGCACCCGCCAGTCCCGAAAGCTCTTCCCCGAATATCCGATGCACGATCGCTACGGGAGTGGCCGGCAGGTCGAAGTTGGCTTGTACGATCTTTTCGAGGAAAGCCCGACCATCATTGTTGGCGACCGGATCTAGCGCCGACTCCACGATGCTGCGCTGGAACAGAAGCACGAACACGAGGTTCGGCAGGTTGGCGTTCGCCTTCACCTGACGAAGCAGCACACGAATCTGGTCGGGTTCAAGACGGTCGATGTCGTCGACGAAAATGACCAGTGGTCGTTTGAGTTTGCGCAGACTGACTTCGAGGGCTTCACGCACCTTGTCGAGCGACTCGCCGCTACGATCATGCCCGAGGTATGCGAGCAGGCGCCCAAGCAGAGGGAAGGCGAACGAGAGAAAGGCGAGCACGCCCGCCACCGTCGCTACCGCTGGCAGATCAAACCCCACAGCAGACGCGACGGCAATCACCGAAACGTTGGTCAGTCCTTTCGCGATAACGTCGCTCACGGTACCGCCATCCTTTCAGCCTGTCGCTCGCCCCGGTGAGGATTGCGCCGTATCGTCGTAGCGCCGCGGCGCGATCGAGCGCGGCCGTGGAATGCGGCCCGCCCAAGCGATCTGCTATCTGGGCGAAAAGGGCACGGGCAATGGCATCACCGTCGCCCCACTGCCATGGGTTGAAGTCAAGCCATTCGGCTCGCTCGCTCCCGGCTTCGAGGCGCTCGGTGACGAGGTTTTTAAGCGAGGACTTTCCGAAGCCCCAGCCCCCACGGATTGCAAACACCCGGCCCTCGCGAAGGCTTAGTTCAGAGAGCACAACGGCAATGCGTTCGGCGAAATCGGCGCGCCTCAGGCGATCCTGTGATATCGACCGGATCGGTGACTCCGCACCAATTCCGTTGTCCGGTACTTCAGCTCTCGCCGCCCCCGCATCTACCCGCGCCCGGCGACGGGCCAGCCATGCCGAAAGACGAACCCGCAGTCCGGCCGTCACGCGACAATCCCTCGCAAGCGCACTCCCGCAAAGCCGATCCCGCAGCCGCGCCCGTTGCGCTCCCGACACCTGGCCATCTCTCCCGTCCCGTAGACAAATTGAACGATGCGGTCCCCCGAATCCTATCCGGATCCGGTTCAGCAAGGTGGGACGAGGCGCGCGCACCGCTCACATTGCCGTAGTCCGCAATAAAAGTGACACCATTGCGACGATAAATGTGCCACAACGCGGCGGGCACCCGGACCGGTGCCGAAAGATTAGCGCTGAGGAGACACAGCAAGCACACCGCCGCTCTCTGCGAACTTCCGATATCGA
>NZ_CAJMZG010000050.1:0-5020 GCF_905220255.1 Paraburkholderia sp. J69-1
GATTCCTCTGTGTTCGCACTCTGCTCGGCAATCGACGTGTGTGATTACTAAGCGAGTGGCTCTCACGGCGTCTAGCCTCCGTCCCCTGATCGGAGCACCGCGCCACAGGCGATTGAGGGTTCAAAAAGGGTGGAGCTGAATGAATTTCGACAAGGATTCGGATCATTGCCGCTGTCGTAGCCTGACTACGACTGGCTCGAAAACCTCAAAATTTCAGTCATAGAGGCCATTTCAACGGTTGCTGAAAGTGCTTTGGTGGTGAAACTCCCGCACAAATTTCAGAAAACATGCTACTTTCAGCGTATGTTGAAAGGGGCTAATGTAATGAAAGAGGCCGAAGCCCGTGCTGGCGAAGCACTGCGCAAGGTGCTTGAGAAGGTTCCGATCCTTCAGGTCGAAGGTATCGACGGCGAAATCATGTCCGGCGAATGGCAGCCTGACTTGATCGCCCGGCTGCTCGTGGATGGTCGGCCGCACCAGTTGATTTGCGAATACAAGTCAAACGGGCAGCCGCGGTACGCCCGGCCCGCACTGTTGGAGCTGCGGAACTACGTTGCGCACGTCGCCTCGGAGGCGACACCCGTCTTCATCGCCCCCTACATCTCGCCCGCGGTACGGCAGATGTGCGAAGAGAAGGGCGTCGGTTACCTCGACTTGGAAGGAAATGCCCGGATCGCCTTCGGAGGCGTGTTCATCGAGCGGGCAGTGGCGGACAAGCCGGTGGCCGAAAAGCGCGAACTCAAGTCGCTGTTCAGGCCGAAATCTGCACAAGTGCTGCGCGCCATGATGCGTGAGCCAGGCCGAGCCTGGCGGGTCACCGAGTTGTCGGAAATCTCCGGCGTCAGCCTGGGACACGTCAGCAATGTGCGCAACGGCTTGATGGATCGGGAATGGGCACGCGTCTCGGACGATGGGTTGGTCCTCACGGAGCCCGATGCACTGCTGGATGCCTGGCGGGAGAGCTACTCCGCGCCGCCCGGTGCGCGGCTGCGCTTTTACACGTCGCTGCATGGCAGTGCATTTGAAGATGCGGCTCGAAGTGCCCTGCGCGCAGACAGCAGTCCTGGCCGCGCGGCCTTCGCGTCGTTCTCGGCGGCGCAGTGGCTTGCTCCATACGCGCGTACCGGCTCGCATTACTTCTTCGCCGACGACGAAGGCCTGCGCAAGCTCCAGGCCGCGTTGAAGCTCACGCCCAGCTCGAAAGGGGAGAACGTGGTCGTCATGGTACCGAAGGACTTGGAACTCCTGGCCGATACAGTTGAGCCCGCGCCAGGTGCGATCTGTACAAGCCCGGTTCAAACCTACCTTGATCTCTGCATTGCCGGCGAGCGTGGCGCCGAGGCGGCGGACCACTTGCGACAGGAACGACTCTCATGGCTCAAATGACACCACCGCAGGAACCGCAGTCGGCGGCCGAGTACGACGACCGCACGACGGCGGCCGTGAAGTCCGTATTGATCGAAATCGGGCAGATCCTTGGCAGCTTCAAGGGCAAGTTCGCCATCGTCGGCGGCGCGGTGCCCTGGCTGCTGCTGGCCAGCGAAGACATGCCCCACGTCGGCACGCTCGATGTGGACGTCGGGCTGGAGGCGGAAGCGCTCGGCGACGGTGAGTACGCCACCTTGATCGGCGCGCTCCAAGGCCATGGATATGCTCAGCGCGAGGGGCTTCGACGATTCCAGTTAGTTCGCCAGGTTCCTGCGCGCGATGGCGGGGATGCCATCGATGTCGTGGTCGATTTTTTGATGCCCCGCGATGCTGAAATCGTTAAGAACGATCCTCCCCTGATCAGCGACTTTGCCGTTCAACGGGCGGATGGCGCCGATCTGGCGATGCGCTTCTATCAACTCGTGGCGGTGACAGGAGCGATGCCGGATGGCGGGACAAACCGTGTAGAGATCGCGGTGTGTTCCATCCCCGCGCTGCTGGCGATGAAGGGCCATGCTTTGGTGGGCCGCTACAAGCAGAAGGATGCCTATGACATCTACTACTGCGTGCGGAACTATCCCGATGGGATCGACGCATTGGCGCGGGAGTGTCAGCCGTTGCTGGGGCATGCAAGCGGCGAACGCGGCTTCCGGAACATCGCCGAGAAGTTCGACACCTTTGAGGGATACGGGCCGACCTGTGTCAGGCGTTTCGTCGAAGACACGCGTGCTCTGGGTGAGCGCACGCCCGAGCAGTGGCAGCAGGATGCCTTTGGTCAGATCGACGCGCTGCTGCGCGCGATGACGCTGCGAGCATAAGCTGTATTTGATGGGCTACGCGCAACTTCGCGTGCCGTTGTCCGTCATCAAATTCGAACTGAGCAAGGGTGACGATTCCTCGCAACGCGAGGCGAGGGAGTTGCGCCAGGGCCAAGCGAGCGACGCAATCGAACGATTCCTGGCGTGCATCGGATAGGGGGCGGCGTGATGATCAAAGCAATTTTTGTAGGCATCAACAAACACCTCCTCGCGACAATCCCCGAGTTGAGCGGGGCGCGCCGTGATGCGACGGCGTGTGGGCATTGTTCACCGACACCATCGAAGGTCTGTCTGGGCGACTGCTTGTCGATGAGGCCGCCACGCATGCGGAGGTATCTCAGGCCATCCTTGGAACGCTGTCGGCCGCAGGGCAGGACGACGTGGTCGTGATCACATTCGCTGGCCATGGTTCGCCCGATGGAAATCTGGTCCTGTTCGATACCAACGCAGCCGATCTTTCCGGTATAGGCCTGTCAATGGCTGTCTTGGCCGACGCCTTCAAGGCAACGAAGGCACGCGCGGTACTGTGCGTGCTTGACTGTTGCTTCAGCGGGCAGGCACCTGCCCGTGTGTTGGAGGCTGCAGCACGCCCGCGAAGCGCATTTGCGTTGACGGGGATTTATGGCGAGGGGCGTATTCTGCTTGCCGCTTGTGCAACCAACGAATCCGCCTGGGAGCAGCCAGGCACCGGACACGGATTGCTCACGCATGCCGTGATCGAGGCATTGACGGGAGCGGTCGGCGACTCAGTCAGCTTTCCGGAAATCGCTGGCGAGATTATCCGGCTGGCGCGTGTCGAGGCCGAGCGCATCAGCGTTACACCGACGCCTGTATTTCTAGGCAACGTCCAGGGTGGTCTCGTGTTTCCTGCTCTCTAGCGCGGTGACAACTTCGCTGGTGCGTTCCCGGCGAGGGCGGTCCAGCAAATGTCGGGGGCGTTTGCGGAATTTTCCGCGCACGGTTTTCCTCCGGAAATCGTTGATCAATGGACAACGGACTTCCCACGAGGCCTCAACGCACTACAACTCAAGGCACCTTTATCGCAAACCCTTGCCAGGTGGGCATTGCCGGCTTCGGCTCATCGGTCGTAACGGAGCTGGAATTCGGTAACGAGTGCGCGAAAAGCGCTTGAAACGCCCTGCGGCTGGGCCGTACAGCGTTTATGCGCACATTCCGTGAGCTCATGGCAGATGACAAATTCCACGTCGTTTGCGTGAGGAGCGGATTGGGGATATCCCCGGAAAAACCTCGCATTGCCTTGCTGGACAGGCATTTCAGGCGAAATCTGGCAAGGCAGGGCATCCCCACGTCACCCATCACCTTTGCGCGTTTTTTGCGCCAGCGAGCACCCCGTTCACTGAAAATTAGGGAGCGGTGATGATTTGGTGCCAAATTGACAATCGGTGCCAATTTGGTATTTGGTGGCAATTTGGCACATGCGGTCCTATACTCCTTTTCGTCCCCGGAAGGGGGCTAGCAGTTGGCTTCTGTCACCCACCCAATGACAGATCAATGGCTGCATCCAAGACGAGGGTTGCTTTAGAAAAAGGGCGGCCTCGTACATTCGATAAACAGCATTTGGCCGAATCAACCCTGTAACGCCGCAAAGGCGCCCAGGGCGGCCCGAAACAAGGAAAGTAAATGACACAGCGCAACGCAGCGGATTCGTCCGAGCGTGGGCGAATCACTGCCCGAGTCAGTGCGGATAAACAGCGAGTCCTGCAATTGGCGGCAGATCTCTCGGGCAGTACCCTTAACCAGTTCATCGTGCAGGCGGCGATCACGGCTGCGGAGAAGGTATTCGAGCAGGAAGAGGCGTTTCGAGCTATTCAGCTGAACGCTGAAGAGTCAGAGCGTTTCCTGGCCTTGCTTGATGCGCCTCCGAAGGCCAATGATGCGCTCAAACGCGCGAAGGCTAAATTTCGGAAACAATATCTTGAACCCCATTCGACAACTTGAACAAGACGACGACTGCAATTCTTTCGATTGCGGCGTCGAATCCCTCAACGCCTGGCTCAAACAGATGGCCGGGCAGAACAACCGGAAGCGTCTCACACGGACGTACGTTATGGTGGAACCGGCCGCCCCGCAGCGGGTCATCGGGTATTACACCTTGATGGGCACCTCTGTGGAAACGCAAGGCTTGCCTTCGAAAAAACGTCTCCCTGAGAGGGTATCCGCCGTGCTCTTGGCACGGCTGGCTTTGGAAAACAACACGAAATACCGTGGACAAGGTCTCGGCGAATCCCTTCGCCAACACGCGTTGCATACGGCGTTTCAGGCTTCGAACCTGATAGGCGTCCATTGTATTGTCGTCGACGCGCTCAACGAAGACGTTGCCAATTTCTACACGAAGTATGGCTTCGAGCGTTGTCAGAACGAACCTTTGCGTCTTGTACTCTTTCTCGACACGTACGAGGACGCATAGCCCAAGCAGTAGTTATGTCGAGGGCTGGTGCACTGCACCGGTTTTTTGCCTGCGATTGGACGGCGAACGACTGCAGCATCGTCATTTGCACCGATCCACCGTAGCGCGATGGGGAGGGGCCCGGGTTAGTCGCCCGCAGGGTACACGTGGACAATCGACGACTCTCCGTTTACAACTAGAAGTCAACCGGTGTGCACTCAGTTGTAAACGCTTCATCGCCGTTCTGGATTGGTGCTTTCGTTTCGCGCTAGGGCGCGTAGTATCCGACGTCCCGGGATTCTCGCCGTCTTCAGTTGATAGGCTGTGCGAAGCAAAACGACATCGCGGAAAGAAAGCACAGTTCGTT
>NZ_CAJMZG010000051.1:0-4744 GCF_905220255.1 Paraburkholderia sp. J69-1
AAGTGTTTTCTCAGCTTGCCCATGTACCATTGGGCTCTGCTGAGGAACCTCGACCTGACGTACATCAAACTGGACAAGGGAGCCTACATTCAGAATGAATGACCAGCGTGAGCACAGCGCATCGAAAAACAGAGGGGGTGTGAGTGCTGCCCTCATTGATGAATTTCGCGCGCATCTTCTGGTTGCATCGCTTGTTGCGGTCCTGTTTCAACTTATGGTGTTTGGCTGGGCGCTCATGTTTGATGACGTCGAGGCCTTTTGCAGCACAGTGGATTTTCGCGAAGGTGTATGTGTCGGGGTTGTCGTTGGCGTCCTCGCTGTTCGACACATCGCAGACTGCGCATATGAGAGAGCTCGCCGTGATGGCTGTCTGATGTTTGATAAGTCTGGCCACGATCCAGTTTCGATTATCGATGGTTGCCGCTATCCGCAGCTTGTCATGTTGCATGTCCGGCTGAATCGACGTCGCTTTGGATATGCGTTTGGCGCTGGCGTGCGTAAGTGGCGATAAACGGCGAGATATTGAGCGATTTTATTGAAGCGTGGGGAGTCACGTGGAAAAAATCCGAAATATGTGTGATCGTCTCGTAACCATCAAGCGGAAATGGTACGCGGTTTTACGTTGCACTCCAACATTAGTATTGCGATTTGCGATTCTGTTTCCTTTATTCGTAATATTATGTGTTGTTGTGATTCACCTGGCGCCCGTCTGTGCAATGGGTTTCGGCGTGACGCAGAACATACTGGCTTCGGTCGCTGGATTCGTTGCCTTCGGCGCGATCTGTTATACCGTGTTTGCACTGACACTGGTTAATCGTTTCTTTTCACAAATACCTGTCACTGCAAACTCGTTTCCTGATGTTTCTGTCTTCAAGCCGTTGCATGGCGAAGAATGGCAACTTGTCGAGAATCTTGAATCCTTCCTCACTCAACACTATCCCGGAGAGGTGCAATATCTTTTTGGCGTGCACGACGCTCAGGACACGGCGCTCGCTGCGGTTGAACTCTTGCGGGACCGCTATCCAGACAAGCAGATTGTTATCGTAATCGATACGCGGCTATATGGCCCGAACCGAAAAATCTCCAATCTCGTCAATATGCTCAATCACGCGAAGCACAACGTCTTGTGCTTCGCGGACAGCGATGTCTAAGCCGATGCGGGTTATTTGCGTAGTGTGATTGGTGAACTCCAGATGCCTGACGTCGGACTGGTGACGACGATCTATCGCAGTCGGTGGTCCCCCGATTTTTGGGCACGTGTTGCCGCAGCACTAACGGATTACCATTTCCTCCCAAGCGTTGTCACCGGGTTGGCCCTCGCGCGGGCCAGACCTTGCTTCGGCCAATCGATTGCGATGACGCGTGAAACGCTCGCCAGGATTGGCGGGTTGGCTCAATTTGCACATCATCTTGCTGAGGATCATGCTATTGGAGAAGCGGTACGTGGGATCGACAAGCGTGTCTCTATTTCGCCCAGGCTCGTCCAGCATGCTTGTTCAGAGAGCACTTTCTCGGGAATGTTTCGCCACGAACTACGTTGGAGCAGAACCATACGGGCAGCAGATCGCTGGGGACACGCCGGGTTGGTTTTCACGCATCCATTTCCGCTCTCGATACTTGCGGTCGTATTGTCGCAGGGGGCCACAGCATCGTGGCTTGCACTTTGTGCGGCAGTGACGGCGCGTGTAGCACTGGCCTGCCAGATTGACCGGGCCACGTCACAAAAGACATCTGGTCTTATCTGGTTGCCAGTTTGGGACCTGCTTCAGTTTGCGATCTATATCGCAAGTTTCGGCTCATCGCATGTAGTCTGGCGAGGCACACGATTCAGGGTTGACGGCCGCGGTATGCTGTTACCTGAACGTGAGACCTGAACGGGTACGGCTACCGCGCACGTAACTCCTGCGCTATCTCACCATGGTGCCATGCGCTGCGCGACGCGATCCCGGAGAATAAAGTAATGCGTCATGGCTCCAAGTATATGAAGGCAGATAAGCGCAAATAACACCCAGGCGAGTACGCCGTGTACATCGCCCATTTCGTGACCGAGGGGCGAGCCAACCGGGGAAAGGTCAGGCAACCGGATTACATTGAACAAAGTGACTGCCCACCCACGCGAAGACGCATTCATCCATCCAAGCAGGGGCACAACCAATAGTAGTGCGTAGAGCGCTAGCTGGGTCAACGAAGAAGCGATGCGCAAAGGTCGAGAAATATCGACAGGAGGCGGCCGATGGGTCAGGCGCCACAGGAGTCTGCACAGCATGGCAGCCAGCAGCGTAGTACCGACGATAAGATGTCCCGCAATCAATCCCACCGGGCGTGTATCACGATGCACGTCTGGCATTGTCCAGCCGAGTATGAACTGGGCCATAACGAGGAAAACAATCAGCCAGTGAAAAAATCGCGCGACGCGATCGTACGGTTCGGCAGCCTGCATGGTTGATCTCCTGATTGATCATGTCGCGAGAATTCTAGGAATTTTCGATGAAGGCTACCTTAAGAAGTCATGGATGCCTTCACGCGAGCAAAATGATCGCCACCAGGCAAGGACTCGTGGGTTATGGGTTCGAACGCCTGAAATTCGACAAAGACGCCCAATCCGCGCCCATTCAGCCCAATGCCGAATCTTAGTGTGCCGTGGAAATAACGTGCAATTCGCTCCACAATAGACAGGCCCAATCCACTTCCCGGCGACTGCACCCCGGTGCCGCGATAGAACCTGTCAGTCAGCTTCGCAAGATCGTCAGGGTCAACGCCAGGACCATCGTCAAGCACGGCCAGGCACTGAAAATTGCCCTGGTCGACGGTCGTAATTTCGATGTTTCCTTGTTTTTCACCATACTTAATGGCGTTATCGATCAGGTTGTCGAGCAGAATCCCAATAAGTACCGGGTCGGCATGGATTGCCCGATGTGCATCCGCATGCGCCCAAAGCATGATGCCCCTGTCGGCCGCATGCGGAGCGTGTCGCATGATTGCTTCATCAATCAGTTCCTCCGTGAATACGCGACTTGCGGCAATGTGATCCTGCTCGTCGAGGCGGGCGAGCAACAACAACTGTTCTGCGAGTCTCGCACTGCGGTCGACTCCTTGCACCACTCGTTGCATCGCGAGGAGTTGCAACGCTGGGTCCGATGTTGTCAGGGCCACCTGAGCCTGGACCTTGATCGCCGCCAGTGGTGTTTTGAGTTCGTGTGCGGCGTCCGAGGTGAATGCACGCTCCCTCACAATCGATTGCCTGAGCTGGCCGAGTAAACGGTTGATTGCATCGACCAGGACTTCAACCTCTTTGGGTATTGACGCAACGTTCAGAGGAGTGAGCGACCGTGCATCCCGTCTTCTGATCGTGGAAGAGACCATGTCAAGCGGCCTCAGGCTGCGACGAATCAAATACTGCAGCATGACTGCAAGGGCAGGAAGCGCCAGTATCAACGGCGAAATGATCTTTATTGCCGCACCGGAGGCCATGTCGCTGCGCGTGTTCGATATTTCCATGACTTGAATGCGGCGGCCGCTACGTTCGTCGCGCAATTGATAAATTCGCCACGCAGTTCCGGTAACGTCGATAGTCATTGGCGGACTGTCGTCTTTTAACGCCGGGGGAAAACTGGATGTAACGATCGGCAGGTTTGAAATCACGGTTCCCTGTCCATCGCTCAATGCAAAATGGATGTCACGGGGAAGTCGGTCACTATCCGATTGAGCATTGCGATGCTGGCCCGGCCAGGACAATTCAATCTGGGCGTTGAAAGGAATCCGGGCGAACTGCTCGATATCCGCCGTATCAAGCCGGGCGATGAACCTCGCGTATTCCACCAAACGAGCGTCCTGCCATTCCCGGACCTCGCGTGATGCGTAACGGAAACTCCCGTACACAGCGACGGCCCAAACAACTACCACGCACAGCAGTACGAGCAGAGAAAGGCGGCGGCGTATCGAATGGGCGATCATGGTTTCTCGACCACATAGCCGACGCCGCGTACTGTGCGTATGAGATCTGTACCGAGCTTCTTCCGAAGATTGGAAACATGCACTTCTATGGTATTGCTCTCCACGCCGTCCTGCCATCCGTAGAGATGGTCTTCAAGTCGTCGTTTCGTTTGTGGAATACCCTGATGAGTCAGCAGGTGATGGAGAATCGTCCACTCTTTTGCCGTTAGAACGACCCGTGTCTTATCACGCATCACCGTGCGTGAAGACACATCCATTTCGATTTCATGCCAAATGATAGTTTCCTGGCTGCGGCCTTGCGAGCGCCTTACTAGTGCGCGACATCGTGCAAGCACCTCGGATAGCTCAAAGGGCTTGGCCAGATAATCATCAGCGCCTGCGTCAAGACCACGAACCCTGTCTGCGACCGTGCCGCGTGCGGTCAGAACCAGTACGGGTATATCGTCGCCCCCCTCACGGAGGTTCTGAAGGATGCTGCTCCCGGACTTTCCGGGCAAGCCCAGGTCCAGCACAACCATCAGATAATGAGTTGTGGCAAGTGCCATCGTTGCGGCATGGCCATCGCGGGCCCAGTCAACCACGTAGCCGGCTTCGCGAAGGCTTATCTCCAGACCACTCCCGATGAGGTCATCGTCTTCAACGAGAAGAATTCTCATGTGCAATTGAAACGCATTTGCGTTTGTAAAAATAACTTCTCTGTGAGTTTCATAATTCTAGGCGAATTACAACGTGAATTATGGCAGGTGAGATTTGCCTGAAGTCTTCAGGATATCTTCAGGGTCGGTATGTA
>NZ_CAJMZG010000052.1:0-4378 GCF_905220255.1 Paraburkholderia sp. J69-1
CCAGCAAGAGCCACTCATTGCGACCATCGCTTGGACATTCTTGAGACCGCTTCGCGCCCTCAACTGCCATTCGACCACCGATGACGTACGTCGCGTCGCAGGTCTGAGCTGACGCAGGGCCGAGCTCTACGTCAGCAATGCCGGGGCTGCTCTCAAATCTGGGCAATTCCACCGTCAACGAAGTTGATCCTCAGCGGGGAACGCAATCATCCGCGCGACCGGAAACCTTGCGCATCTGACATTGGAGAGGCTCCGCGTCGGGTGAAAAATTGAGGCTTTTAAGGAGTGCGACGACCATGCCCTACCTGCAACTGGACGTCAACGACCACTATCCAGCGGAAGACAAGCAGCGCCTGTCGCTGAAGATGAGCGAGACCTACGCGCGGATGATGTCGGTCGACATCAGGCGTATCAGCGTCTCGATTCGAGAATTGGGAGAGGGCGGCGTCTGGCGGATTCCCGAAATCGGCGACGCGCCCACCCCGGTAGCGGTCATGATGCTGGACATCAGAAAAGGCAGGGCGCCCGAGCTGCGTATGGAAGTGGCTAAAGCGCTGTGTGCGCACTGCATCGAAATTCTCGGTCTGCGTGAAGATCGCCTCAACGTCGAATTCACCCAGCATTCCGGGGATGAGATGTATCACCCGGCGCTGGGCGGCTATAGCCCCGAATGGACACCGGGCGAGCAGTAGGCGAACTACTACGCTTAAAGCGCAAGGGGCGTGACTCCCGACGCCCTCTGTATGGTTTGCGGTGGCTGGCCGAATGCACGCAGGAAGGCTTGACGCATTCGCTCCCGGTCACCAAAGCCTGTCTCTCTCGCGACGATCTCGATTGGGTGACGAGTCGTCTCCATCATCAGTCGAGCGGCTTCAACGCGAAGCCGCTCGACTGCCTTTGCGGGCGATTGGCCCGTTTCCTCACGAAACACACGGCTGAACTGACGCGGACTGAGCCGTGCCGCTTCGGCCAGCCGCTCGACCGACAAATCGCTCGCCAGGTTTTCGCTCGCGAACGTGAGCGCCATCTGAATGCGGTCCGAGCGCGCGCCCATCTCGAGCAGCGCCGAGAACTGCGATTGACCGCCACCGCGACGCTGATAAAGCACAAGCTTGCGCGCGACCATGCGCGAGGTCTCCAGCCCGAAGTCGTTTTCGACGATCGCAAGCGCGAGATCCACGCCGGCGCTCATGCCGGCCGACGTCCAGATCTGTCCATCCACGACGAAGATGCGGTCTTCTTCGAGCTGTATGTCCGGGTACTGCTTCTGGAAGTCGCGCGCGTGGAACCAGTGTGTCGTTGCGCGTTTTCCTTCCAGCAGACCTGCAGCCGCCAGAACGAATGCACCGGTACAGATTGACGCAATTCGCCGTGAATGGCGCGGCGCTCCCCGAAGGTAATCCACCAGCGCGGCCGAAGGAAGGCGGCATTCGTTGTCGCCCGCCACGATGAGGGTGTCGTAGCCCTCTTCGGCGAGTGGTTCGCTATAAACCGAAAATCCTTGGGACGAAGCGATAGGTCCACCGTGCTCGGACACGATGCTGAATTTGTAAGCTGCTTCGCCGCGCAGCAGATTGGCGTATTCGAACACGCTCGCCACGGCGAGCGCGAGCGACTGGAAGTTGGGATAGACGACGAGTCCGACGGTATGCATGGATGCCTCGCAAATCATGGCGTGATTCGTTGAAAGTAGCACATAACGGACATCGATGCAGATGGATCAATGGCATGAATCATTGCATATATGACATTGATGTCGGAGTCGGTGCCGCTCAAAATTCGCTTCATGAGCTGACGCCGTGTTGGTTCAAACACCCACTCAAAGGACTGAAAATGACTTCCTCCACGCAAGGTTTCGCACTGATCACCGGCGCCTCGGCTGGCATCGGCGCCATCTACGCTGACCGTCTCGCAAAACGCGGTTTCGACCTCATTCTGGTGGCACGGAACCAGACCCGACTGAACGCTCTCGCCGAGCGCCTCGCGAACGAGACCGGCCGCTCGATCGAAACGATTGCCGCCGATCTCAACGACAAGGCAGCGCTCGCGAAAGTCGAGAGCGTGCTGTGCGAAGACCCGCGCATCACGATGCTGGTGAACAATGCGGGCGTCGGCTCGGTTGCATCGGTTCTCGACGGCCAGGTCGACTCCATGGAGTCGATGATCAGCCTGAACATCACGGCGCTGACGCGTCTCACCTATGCGGTTGCGCCTGCATTCGTCGCCAGAGGCTCGGGCACGATCATCAACATCAGCTCGGTGGTCGGTATTGCAGTCGAGCTGCTGAACGGTGTCTACAGTGCCTCGAAATCGTACGTGCTGAGCTTCGGCCACGCGCTTCAGCGCGACCTCGCAGGCAAGGGCGTGCGGGTGCAGACCGTGCTGCCGGCTGCAACGGCCACCGAGTTCTGGGACGTCGCCGGCTATGCGAAGCAAAAGGAAGCCGCGAGCACGATGACAGCCGACGATCTGGTGGATGCCGCGCTCGCCGGTCTCGATCAGGGCGAACTCGTGACCATCCCGACGTTGCAGGATGGCGACAACTGGACTAGGTGGGAAGCTGACCGTCGCGCGCTCGCTCCCCGGTTCGCAAATGCCAGGGCCGCGTCGCGCTACACGTCGAAAAGCGCCACGACCGCCCAGTAAGCCTACCAACCGCTATTGCGAAAGAGATTGATCGTGAACGTCATTGGCAATGCAGTAGCGGTTGTCGTGGTGTCGGCGCGGGTGCGGGGGCCTGATAGGTCGAAGATGCACGCGGTGCTCTACGGAGAGCGGGATCAACGCACCTCGATAGATGGATAGGGAACGCTGAATGGGTCACAATCTGCCAATAGAAACGCGCATTAATGACGAGTCGTGGATTTTCCGGCGCGCCACAGATTGCCTGAGATATTGCGTCGGGGCTATGAGGGACGAGGCGTACGGATCGCCCCAATTTCTGGATTTGCAAATCCGCATCGTAGCGTGCATTTGCGACAGGAGAGCAGCATGCCAACTTATACCGTGACGGCGGCGGCCCGGCGGCTTACCGATCCGCAGAAGCAGGAGATAGCGCGAGCCATTACGCGCGCACATAGCGAGGCGACCGGCGCGCAAGGTTTCTTCGCGCAGGTGATTTTTCAGGCCATTCCGGCTGGAGATCACTTCCTCGGCGGAGCACCGCTCGTGTCGGATCAGTTATTCGTCCAAGGACAGATCCGCGCGGGCAGAAGCATGGATCAGAAGAGGGTTCTACTCGAAGCTCTCGTCAGGCTTATCGCAAACGCGACGGGCGCTGAAAGGCGCTCGGTTTGGGTATATCTCTCTGAGCTACAGCCGTCCCAGATGGTTGAGTACGGTAAGGTGTTGCCCGAACCAGGAGCCGAATCGGAATGGCTCAATTCAATGTCGGAACCCGATCGCGAATTCCTTCTCAGTCTTGGGAAATAGTTATCTCCACGTCGGGACCATCCCTCTCGCGGGTTGCCGTAGCCGGGGGTAAGAGGCCGAACCTAGAAAGTAAATTTAAGTGATGAGGTCGGGCGACGTGTGCCTCGCCGCGCACTCAATATGCGAAGACATTCCCTTGGCGGATACACATTGCACGTGCTGGGGGCTCGTTGCGGTACAAGATGCCAAAGTCGGGCACGGTTCCGACTCTGGCTGCCCACGCGATACGTAAGGTTGACTGAAACGCTGAGCTGGAGTTCTCTCCCCTAACTTGCGGATGGCTGTGTCAGGCAAGGATATCGCTGGACGAGCGGATTTTCTACTTGGTAGGGTCCATAACGTAACTATGTATCGTTGGCTGGTTCCGTGACGGTGATCAGACGAGGAGCGGGCTTTCGGCGCAATGGGAGAGCCCTCAAATCCACTTACTGAAGGAAAAGCATGTCGCAAAATATGCCGCTGCGCTTTACCCTCGGACGCGCGATTGGGGCGTACGTAGTCGCAATCATTGTCGGGAGTCTGGCCAGCGCTGCGGTTGTGCTGTTGGATTGGTTGCTGGAAAATAGCTATGACCCAGCGCTTACTCTTCATCTTTTCGTGGCTAAATTTTTCGTTCCGTGGTTGGCCGCGGTGAGCATTTTGCTGGTGGGCATGGCGCCTATACTGATTCCCTTGTACATGGTCTGCATCATTGCAGTTCAGAAATGGGCTATACGAGGTCGGGCGAACTTCATGGCTTTGGGAGTCCTCTTCGCCGCGGTGGCGTGGTTAGCGTTTTCCGCATGGCATTGCTGGATATCGACGCGCTGTTCGGTAACACTCTCCTCGGTCACTCACCTCCCGCTTGATGCAGTGATCGAACTGATTGTCATCGGAGCGGTGAGCGGTATCGCTTGCCGGTTTGTGCTGATGCGCTGATCCGCTGGCTCGTGCGTGGGGCGGTGGT
>NZ_CAJMZG010000053.1:0-3918 GCF_905220255.1 Paraburkholderia sp. J69-1
TAGGCTACTTGGCACGCCACTGTTTGTAGCACCCTCCCAATCATCCCCCATCCCAAGATCAATACCCGAGACAACCCCGACCGGCAGATCTCTACCCACTTCATATTCGCCGCTTTCCTCAGCCTGCTCCGATGGCGTGGTTGCCGGAATGATCGACACCGTATCGTTGTCTGCCTCACTCTGCTGACCCGGCTTCCCCCCCGTCTCATCAGGTTGTATGTGTTGTAGCGTATTGTTCAGTGCTTCGTTTTCCGCCGATGTCTCAGCGCCCGTCACACTTTGGCCCAGAATCTCCGCGATACCGCCGCCGGCCAACATGGCAATCGATGCCGTCAACGACGACTGACCCAATGTAGGTGAGGTTCCCGACGGGTCGAGCGCGTCTATCACTAAGGGCGAGAGAACCGCGCTCGTCGCCGCCCCGATAGCTCCGCCTCCGCAACCCTGCTCACATAAGGCACCCTAATCAATCGAAACTGCCATCTCCAAGGCTATCCTCGATTGATTGATCCCTCCGTCAAAACCAGGTTGCTGCTTCAACTCGTCGAGAGCATAAACGATACTCACACGACAACCAACACGGAAAAGTTTTAAGTCGTCTACATTGTTTAAATAGATCCCAACAGACCTGATAGATCCATCATCAAGCTTTAAGTCAATCGTGTTATTGGCGTCACCATCACTCTGACCAGCTATATATATATAAATTACAACGCCATTAATGTATAGCAATGGCATTTGCCCACTTTGAATATTTTCCCACCACACATCCGACCCAAACAGACCGTAAGTTCCCCTCAGCCCGATGTTTGGCTTAGATGGATTCA
This sequence comes from Paraburkholderia sp. J69-1, assembly GCF_905220255.1. Taxonomy (NCBI): domain Bacteria; kingdom Pseudomonadati; phylum Pseudomonadota; class Betaproteobacteria; order Burkholderiales; family Burkholderiaceae; genus Paraburkholderia; species Paraburkholderia sp. J69-1. The sequence continues at coordinate 828 of NZ_CAJMZG010000053.1, forward strand.
GTGTGAGCGATTGAGCCAAGGCGATCCGCCCGGGATTCGCCTGCAGCTCATCCTCGAATCTAAAGACCAATTTCATACGTACACCATCTTCTGCAAGGCGCAACAACATCCTTTGCCTCCATCAACGAATTTTATCGCGCATTTAATTTCGATGAATTTGTTTTTTTAAAAATTAGATCAACACAAAAATGAATGGACGTCATCAATTGAAAACAAAACGACGGCCAACAAATCCCAGGAAACTGGCGGTCACCATATTTTCACTTAAACGATTAGCTTGATGCGTTGGCGGATCGCATACGCCTATTGGGTCGGGTCAACTTCCCAACAACAACTCACACCGTATCCCCGCGCGTCGGCAAACCTCCAATCAACCAGTTGCTCCGCCCCGTGGCCGTACATCTTACTTTCCTAGCTCAAAAAATACGGATACCCGCTACATCCTGTTGGCCATAGACGCTCCGCTCAAAAGAACGGAGCACACCGACTTGGAAAGTTCGATCTTCGCTTGTGCCCGCTACCGCTGGCGCCGCCAACTGCTCACCAAGGGCACGAGGGCTACTATCCCGAGCACAGAAACGCAAACTCCCCATCCCACCGTCGTTCATTTCTTCGACAAGATCGTTCGAGAGCGAACCAAGGAACTGCGCTGCTTGAGGTTTCCCTGCAATTAGTGCATGTAGCAGCGCCCTCTCGTCATCGTTCAACAATCTCACAGTGCCCATGTTCATCTCGGTGGCGTAATTCGCCCGACGTTAATTGTGCCATTGGGAAGCTTGTAGGCACTGTAGTTGAAGGTCGTCCCATTCACAACGACGGTGCCTGTGTACTGCCCTTGAGGCAACGACGCCCCAATATTGTTGAGGTCACCTGTCACGGCACTTTGAACCGCGGTTGCATCATAGCCACCGCTGATAACGTGACGGAAGGTGTGTGGCTGCTCTGATTGTCATTGGCCCCGAACTGAATAGTTGAATCACCCTCGGCCGCGGTGTTTGTGGCGCCCTCCCAATCATCCCCCATCCCAAGATCAATACCCGAGCCAACCCCGACCGGCAGGTCTCTACCCACTTCATATTCGCCGCTTTCCTCAGCCTGCTCCGATGACGTGGTTTTCGGAATGATCGACACCGCATCGTTCTCTGCCTCACTCTGCTGACCCGGCTTTCCCCCCGTCTCATCAGGTCGTACGTGGTCTAGCGTATTGTTTAGTGCCTCGTTTTCCGCTGCTCTCTCAGCGCCCGTCACGCTCTGGTCCAGAATCTCCGCAATACCGCCACCGGCCAACATGGCAATCGATGCCGTCAGCGACGACTGACCCAATGTAGGTGAGGCTTCCGACGGGTCGAGCGCGCCTATCACTAAGGGAGAGATGACCGCGCTCGTCGCTGCTCCAATAGCGCCGCCGCAGCAGCCCTGCCCACTAGCGGCACCGGCAGCACACCCCAAAGCCGCGTGAGCCGCGACGGCCTCTCCCCAGTCAATGTAAGAATCCTGCTTCGCGGTTCCGATTGAGTACACCACACTCGCCGCTACGTCGGCAACGCCGGACATCTCTAAGTCTAGAGACCAACACCAACATAATAACGGCCCTAATCAATCAAAACTGCCATCTCCAAGGCTAATCCCCAAGACATTGAGCTCACCTTCTTCGCGTTGTTGCGATATTTACTCTAAAATCTTATTTATTTTCCCCACACCGACAACTCTATTTAGCTCTCGAACTTCGAAATCATCACCAACCTTTACTTTATCCTTAAAGTATTCCCAACTTACAAATCTTATACTCGCCTCGAGCACCTCTCCCGGATAGTGCAGCCGATCATCCACGTATTCGTGAATTCCGCTCACAAGAAAATCAACGCCAGCAAATTTATGATGCGGAGAATATCCGGATCGAACTCCATTAATTTTCGGATCATCCACATCTTCAGAAATGCTTATTGTAGCCAAAATGTTATGCAAAATTAACTCCTAGTAAGCATGCTTGATATTCGTTACAACAGAGTTTAACAGGGACAGCGCTGGTTTACGTTCCACCGAGAGAACGCCACTCTTAAAGATAAACGGGTCGATCGTATTCGAGAACGAAAAATTCCCAAGTACGCTGGTCGGAATATCTGCGCTTACAATCGCAGCGTAGTCACTCTCAAAGTTTGCATAAGTCAGAACTTCGTTCAAGTTAAATCCGAACTGCTTCATCTCATTGTTTCCGAGAACAAAGGAGAACTGTCCAGAACTCATAACGGAGGAGAATTCTTCCGGTCCCATTGCACGATAGATCGTTGTAATCCCGCTATTTGGAGCAGAAACTGCGCTAGCGAGAACACTGGACTCGTCTGCTGCGAACGCACTCTCGGCACTTTCGATCAGTCCCTCTTCCTCGCTGGCGGCCCCACCGATATCCGCATTGGCAGAGAGTTCCGCCATAACCTGCAATCCGGTGGGAGACGCGAGCCACGACTCGACATCTTCAGCTGCACTTGAAGCAGTGCTTTTAAAGAGTTGAGTGCAACTTTCTGGGTGACCAAGACAATTATTGATTGCCTCATTTTCGGCGGCAAGTTCTCCAGCCGTAACCGACTGGCCAGCCAATCCAGCGGCCGCTCCACCAGCCAGTGCCGCAAATACTGCAACCGCAGCGCTTTGTCCCGCTGTGACGGTCTCGGTGCCGCCCGTGATCGCGCTCGCGACAACCGGCGTCAACGCTGCACTCGTAGCTCCTCCGATGGCGCCGCCACCGCAACCTTGTCCAGATGCTGCTCCCTCTGCGCACCCCAATGCAGCGTGCGCAGCGAGGTATTCAACCTCGTTGAGATCGGGCTTGGCCGTGCCAATCGCATACGCGGCAGCCGCAGCCGTATCCGCGACTCCGTCATCACGAAGGTTGGTAAGGAAACTTCCACCCTCGATTGCCGTTTGCGCCCCGGCCTGAATCACTGCCTCTGCCCCGAGCGCGGCAGCGGCTTCAGCCACACCTGTTGCCGTCGCTGTGCCTGCAGTCGGAATCAGGGCATTACCGACACTTTGAACACCAGCGAGTGCTGCAAGGCTCGACGTTGACGCGCCAGTGGTAAATCCAACCGAGCCA
>NZ_CAJMZG010000054.1:0-3646 GCF_905220255.1 Paraburkholderia sp. J69-1
GAACGATGAGGATTCTGCAAAGAAAGTCCTCGCTGCACTAAAGACTGGGCAACCGTTTGCGGATCTCGCCCGACAATACAGCATTGCACCTAGCAAAACTGCAGGGGGTTCACTGCCGTGGGTAAGCTACAAACTTCCGGCCACCGATGGACATACGCAGGGCCTGCCTTTCGCGCTTGCGCAGGCAATTGCACAACTTCCGTCGGGCGCTGTAACACCACAGCCACTCCATATTGGAAACGTCTATGTCATCGCAAAACTGGATGCCAAGCGTTCAACCGAAATTCCTGACTTCGCCAAATCAAAGGAGACGCTTCGCCTTCAACTGCGTAATGCGGAAGCCCAGAAAGCCGCAATTGAATTTTCCAGGCAGCAGCTCCACGAGGCTAAGATTATTGAATAACAAAGAATTTCTCACCGACTGACTAAACAACCAGCGTAATCACTGCCATCGTCAGGTTGCGGCTTCAGTCAGAGGCCCGCTCGCCGCCCTTTGTATCAAAAGCTGGACGCCTTCGTTCCGAAGTCGCATCCGCTGCGTTCGATCCGCGTGATGGCGTTTAGCGGTCGCGGATGAGAAAACAGAGAAAGGCCGTTTCGGTCGGGAGGTATTTCCGCAACCTGCTAGTGTTCCGTCCCAGAAATAACTTTGCATAGTCGGGCCATTTTCTGAATGATCGAATCGGCGGTCGCGGTCCAGACAAATGGACGGTTGTGCTGGTTGTACTGAGCGACATGGCAGCTGTATTGATGGTCATGGCGTTTATCCCGATGCTGTTCATACCCGTGCACAAAACCGTTCGAGGCTCGCGAGAATCTCATCGGCTGACTTGCTCCAGACGAACGGTCGGGGATTTGCGTTATTAACGTCGAGGTAATGCCGGATCGCTTCTTCAAGTTGCCGCGTCGATCGATGCGTGCCACGTCGGATGTATTTCTCGGTAAGCGTAGCAAACCAGCGTTCCACCTGATTTAGCCACGATGCCGACGTTGGGGTGAAGTGAACATGGAACCGCGGGTGGCGAGCGAACCAGCTTTTGATAGACGGCGTCTTATGCGTGCCGTAGTTATCCATCACCAGATGAACTTCCAGATCGGCGGGCACGCTGGCCTCAATAGTGCGCAGGAACTTCAGGAATTCACTGCTGCGATGGCGACGGTGCAATTCACCGATGACTTCGCCAGTGGCAATGTCCAGCGCGGCAAACAAAGTGGTGGTGCCGTGGCGCATGTAGTCATGCGTACGACGCTCGGGAATGCCGGGTGCCAACGGCAGTATGGGCTGCGTACGATCCAGGGCCTGGATCTGGCTCTTCTCGTCAACACACAGCACCATCGCCTTGAGCGGCGGTTCGAGGTACAGGCCGACGATATCGCGAACCTTGTCGATGAACAGCGGATCGCTCGAAAGTTTGAAGGTTTCTTGCCGATGTGGCTGCAGGCCGAACGCTCGCCAGATTCGTGACACTGCAGTCTGCGAAAGGCTCATCTCCCGAGCCATCGTGCGCGTACTCCAGTGCGTTGCTCCTGTAGGTACGCACTCCAGTGTCTTCGCGATCACGGCATCGACGCGTGCGTCCTCGATCGATCTGGGTGCACCCGGACGCGGCGCGTCGAGCAGACCGTCAAGCCGGTGCATCACATAGCGCGCACGCCACTTCGAGACAGTTTGCTCAGTAACCCGCAGTTTCGCGGCGACAGTCTTGTTGTCGATGCCATCGGCGCAGGCCAGCACGATTCGCGCTCGCAATGCCGACGCCTGCGCTGTCTTACGACGCATCGTCAGGGCCGTGAGTTGATCGCGCTCCGCATCGCTCAAAACAAGTTCTGAACCGCCCCGGGAATCGTGGAGGCTGGTTGGTTTAAGTTAATGCGGGTTCAGCGGCAGCCGTTTCAAGTTGCCGATAGTAGTTTGCCTCAGCTTCGGCGGGCGGGATATAGCCGAGGGGTTCCATCAATCGATGATGATTGAACCAGGCCACCCACTGCAGCGTTGCCAGTTCAACGGATTCCCGCGTTTTCCAGGTGCGGCGATGAATCAGTTCAGCCTTGTACAAACCGTTGATCGTTTCAGCCAAGGCGTTGTCATAGCTGTCGCCACGGCTGCCGACCGACGGTTCGATGCCCGCTTCAGCCAACCGTTCACTGTAGCGAATGCTGACGTATTGGGCGCATTCAACCGGTCGTCGCAACACTGGATTGTTGAACAGATTTTAGGTACTCGTCCAGGGCTTCCGCAGGCGTCTTCCATCCAAGAGTTTTCCGCGGCCTTGAGTTCAACGTATTAGCAACGGCTTGGATTTCCCGAGCACTCCACCGGGACAGGTCTGTACCTTTTGGAAAGTATTGTCGTAGAAGGCCATTGGTGTTTTCATTCGTACCACGCTGCCATGGGCTGTGCGGGTCGGCGAAGAATACCTTCACGCCGGACTCAACAGTGAAGCGGGCATGATCGGATAGCTCCTTGCCGCGATCCCAAGTCAATGATCGCCACAACTCAGCAGGCAAGTCAGTGACGGTCTTCCTGAGTGCGTTGGTCATCGTGAGAGCCCAGTAGCCGGCCAGCGCTGGACCGTTTTTTGTTCGCGGAATCAGTCCATAGCCTTTCTCCCGAGGTAAATGCACGAGCATCGTGAAACGGCTTGATCTTTCCACCAGCGTCCCGATGGCGGATCGGTTCAGGCCAATGAGCAGGTCGCCTTCCCAATGGCCCGGCACAGCACGATCTTCCGCTTCTGCGGGCCTACTGGAAATCATCACCTCCTCGCTGACATGCGCCCACGCCTTCGCACGCGCTCTCGCTCGCGGAACACGCAACGCGCGCCCGGTGCGCAGGCAGCCCACCAACTCGCGCTTGAGCACGCCGCGCCCTTGAATATAGAGCGCTTGGTAAATCGCTTCGTGAGAGATGCGCATAGACTCGTCGTCCGGGAAATCTACCTGCAATCGATTGGCTATTTGCTCGGGTGACCAACCGTTGACCCACTTTCGGTCACCGCGATGCGGTTTATTTCGTCCCTTGAACGGCGCCTGCCTGGGCCCGGCAATTTCACGACCGTCAGCGCCATATACTTTGCCCTCCAGGCGTTCCTGTACATATTGAAGCAGCCGTGCATTAGTCGCCAGCTTCGATGGCTTTGGTCTTTTAGCGAACCGCTCCGCCTTCCACTGCGCGACCGACGCACGATACTCGAAGTAGCCGCCACGTGTCGCCGCATTGCGCGTGAGTTCTCGCGAAACGGTTGATGGGCTGCGTCCGATACGGCGGGCGATCTCGCGCACCCCGAGGCCTTGGGCAGAAAGCAGTGCTATCTCTTCTCGCTCAGCGAACGACAAGTATCGACCCGCAATAGGTTTCGACATGAATAGTGGCATGCCGCCACGATAGCGGAACCAGCGCGGGCCTACCGCTTGAGATACGCCTACCGCCTCCGCTGCTTTCTCGCTTGTAATGCCAGTCGCGATCTGTTGCCAGAACCGACGCTCGATCTCATGTCCAAGTGATGGTGCGCCCGGCGAGTACATCGCTTCTCGCCCTGTCAACCGATACACCTGCTTCGCACTTCGTCCCATGCAACACCTCCTCGATCAAAGGTGTTGCGACGACCGGTTGAATGCGCCCAATATTGCAGCGACGAATTCCAGG
>NZ_CAJMZG010000055.1:0-3335 GCF_905220255.1 Paraburkholderia sp. J69-1
CTGATGCGCCGCTTACTTGTATTCAGACGCTCGACTGAGCCAAAACGGCAGGATGTGGTCTCGTGTCAACGGTGCGAGATTTAGAGGGCCTGGCGTATTCGGATTAGCCCAAAAGATTTCCTCAATCTCGGCGTGAGGCTCAACCGTCTCAGCAGTAGGAACGTGAAAAACTTCCGCAATAACCGTGTGGCCCGGCTCATTCGCGGCGGGAGCAGAGAATCGCTGGATATAGCTCACAGACGAAGGTACGACGTGCAACTGAAGCTCTTCACGCAGTTCCCTGCAAAGCGCATCAATGGCTTCTTCTCCCGCCTCGAATTTGCCTCCCGGCTGCATGAACGCCAAGGTGCCGCGCTTCCTGACGAGTAGTACATTCCCGTCTTCTCTCGTTATCACTGCGGCGGCAATGTAGATTTCTTTGGACATAGCCATGGATTCCATTTAGTTTTCGGCGTAACGGTGCATCCCGAAGATTGCCCCTTTGCGCTTGCCACTAGTGTATCGCCGTTTTTGCTAATGCTGGATTACAGGCTTGCGATGCGGGGTTGGCAGCTCGCTAACTGTTGGCTCACGAACGCCCCGACCGCCTGTCGCAGGTTGACATGCACCCCAAGCTCCCCTGCGATCGACCTTCCGCGCACCTATGGTTAATCCCTACATTGTCATCGCGGTCCAGCACTGAGGCGTTATAGCAATTGAGGTAAGGCATCGTGCCTTCCCTTCCTTCATAAACGGGATACCACTGAAATGAAAAAGATCATTCTCGCTGCCATGACGTCCGTCGCGATGCTTGCAGCGACCGCTCCCGCCTACGCCTATGACCACCATCATCACCCCGTATGCCACAAGGTGCGCGTACATCATCATTGGGAAAAGCGTTGTCATTGAGTCGTGGCCCGGCTTGTAGCCGTGGTTCCTCACGGCTACAAGTCCATTGAGAAGCGCAGATAAAGTCGCCACGACAATTTAGAAGGATGGCGAGCAATGGCACATTTGGGCGAAAAGGGATCTGGAACGAGACCCTGTGCTCAAGCAGAGTGATAGAACAGCGGCCATAGTCGATTATTTTACCTATTGATAATTTATAATCTACAGGCATTAATAGTGTATTTGCGACATCATGCTCTAGTTGATGATCTGTAAATTCAGGACTATCGACTAGTAAGAGCATGAATCAAATGTCGGTCGTCGCGTACACCGTTTTTGTCGACGGTGACGGTGGAATTTGCATGAACAAAGTATTCCTTTGTGCTTCCGCCATCCCTGATGCTGACAACAAAGCCGCGGTCGTCATCACGTCCCCAAGTGTTGTTGGGGTTCGGCTCAACTCCTGGAACAAGAACAAACCACCCCGGATCGCCGCTTCCCCACGTGGAAACAGAAGCCTGAATTTGTCGGTCTAGACGGTTCAAAATTACAATGCTCACGTCGATCTCCAAAATTAAATAATACGTTCGACTTTCGTCATCAAATATCGATTCTAGTCACCGATTTATGATGACGATGTTTTAAATCCGTCAAAAGTGTAAATCGTAAAAACTAAGCGAGCACCTATCCAAATATATAGTTTGACGGCAACTGGATAGTCTGGACTATCAACGATGTTCGATGAATGGTTGCTTCTGATCTAGTTGCCCCCCAGCGATGGATCGACGCGAGCAGAAACACACACCGCGATGCAGGACGCTTTGGACAGAGCTTCCGAATTAATACATAAGCGCGAACAGTTCTCAGAAGTCGTAAGAACCATGACTGGACAAGGCCCGATTGCGCGCCTTAAAATTAATTTATGGCAGGAACTCGAATTTCAAGAAAATCCTTGCAAAACCAGTGATGAAGTACATACACAGCTGATTTTTGAATTCGCATAACCGTGTTGCGCCATTGGCAATCGTTGGTGGACTTGGCATGTTACCGTGCAAACGTTGACGTGGTCTGCCTTGTGATATTCTGGTGGCACACAGCTCAATCGAACGCCACGCAGTGAGTGGGGACACCCAGGATGGATGAAAGGAAGCGCGATAGCATTGTGGCCTACCTGAAGCGCAGGATGGCCGAATTCGGTATCACACCAGAGGCCGTTGCTGCCTCAATCGCAGACGATCAAAGTCGACTTACCGCCGTCATTTATCGCGACGCTCTGGGCAATGGATGGGACGGCCAAGGTGTCGCTCCGCAGTGGGTCGTTCATGCGACCAGCGCAGGACAATCACTCGAGCATTTTGCAGTTCAGAAAGCAGCGAAACTCCCAGCTAGCAGCCGTGCTGTAGATTGGCGGGATGACCCATTCGCGGGAAGTCGGCTGGCAACGGTTAAGCCGGAGCATCGTCAAGCATCTTGACTCCACGTCACACATCACCCTTCATTTCCGCCTGTAGCCGGAACGAGAACGGCCGAAAATTCCACCGGCTATTCGTCATCCATAATCGACAAGATGTGGATTGACCGCTCAAAGTCACCAGATGTGCGAAAGGCCCCGGAGTTTAGTCCGGGGTCGAGAGCACGGATGCCGCAGGCATCCTGGTGGGCACTTGCTTCTCCTCAAGGTAGAGCAGAAAGATATCTATCGGCGCACCGGCGCATGACGACGCAAATGGGACGGGAACCACAATACCTCCCACCGCTTAAGCCACGGTTGGGACTAAGCGAATAGATACCAGGACGCTGAGACTAAACTCAGACGCTGGCTCCGCCCCTTCGCCCTGACGCATCATGGCAAGCAAAACACAAGATTGAGTCTCACGCGTTTTTCGATGTGCTGTCGGGTGGAGCACCTTCGCGAAAGAGGCTACTAAGCTGCGTACGTAACTCGGGAGAATCCGTGTGATGGTGCACGCTCACTGCGTGCTGCACAGCGACTTCCATGAGTTCCTTCTCTGTATCTGCCGAGATAGCGACCGAGCAGTTCATTTCGCTCGGAAACTCCCTGCAATCAATGTATTTTCGCGTCATGACGATACTCCTTGACGAGCCTGCAGAATGTGTACGCAGTGACAATCGACATACGTAATTATTATAGAACTCGTAAGTACTGGTTGCCAAAATTGTCAAATAAAACTCCGCTACTCTGTAGTTCATAACTGCCTTCGGTCATTGATTTATCAGATTCATTAAATTGGATTCCACAATTTTTACGTCGAATCTTACGCCCCGTCACTTTATCTACGACCCTCGTCGGGGATGGTGCATGACAACGCTCATACTGGCTACGATCGCTCCGCGACCTACTGCCGGACTGTCATCCTGCTGTCCTGCTGTCCTGCTGTCCTGCTGTCCTGCTGTCCTGCTGTCCTGCCTAGAATGCGCCTGCATACCCATGATCGCATCGGTACACT
>NZ_CAJMZG010000056.1:0-3323 GCF_905220255.1 Paraburkholderia sp. J69-1
GTAAGCTTAGGCGAGCGCGATTTATATGTGTTGAAAATTATCTGGATTGGGAATTTCCTGGATCTGGTCAGGATAAGGATGGCGACGTGAATACTGCAGATACACGAGATCCGTCTCGTATGATTTATGCCACTTTGAAAAAAGCGCATATGCGTCCGACATCAAGTCGCGTCGCAGTACTTAAGGTATTTCATAAGCTTCCGGACGAACATATGACGGCCGAAGAGGTATTTCGCCAGATACCTTCGTCCACGGAGCAGTGCAGCCTTGCGAGTGTCTACCGTTCGCTCGCGCAACTTGTTAGCGCAGGCATCGTGATCAGTTCGTGGGTTGGCGAGAACCGGGTCGTGTACGAGGCTAATCCCGGATTTCCGCATTCCCACATCATTTGCAGTCTGTGTGGGCTGATTGAGAATTTTACTGATTCATCACTGTCGGATCATCAGCAGGCACTCGTTCAGGATCGCGGTTTTGATTACCTGGGTTGCAATGTGCTTTTATTCGGTAGATGTGCACGCTGCAGGACAAGCAGGCAAGGATCGGAAACCCAAAGGCATCGCGGCGGAATGGTTCGCAGTATCAGTACCTTTCGCAACATGGGTGAAACGCAGGAATGACGAACTGCCCGTCTGACCGTTAAAGCGACATCAGCGATCCTTAAGGGCTGCGCTTTAGAATCTGGGAGCGTTTGCATGATCTCGAAGCCGTTAAACGTTGAATGGCGTCGGATCACTTGGGAGACGTAACGTCGGTAGCGTGCACAGCAACGTGCATGATTAAACTTCGTCGTAGCTATTGTGTATTTCGTTATCGCTGCGTTACACAGCGCTTTCTCCTTGAACCGCGAATGCTGCGCTGCGCCGGACTATTTCCGGAACCGATGCCTCATAACTGAGCGGGTGTGCTATGGCGAGAAAACGTCATCGGAATCTATCCGGGGAGCTGGGTCATCAGGCTGCAAGCACTGGCAGTGAGATTGCGATGCCGCGCCGTGATTTCCTCCGTGCTGCAGTCGGTGCATTTGGCGGGGCAATCGCAGGCGTCCTGGCTCCAGATTGGTTTCGGGAAGCCCTGGCGATACCCGCAAAAACCGTCACCGGTACCATCGATGATGTCCGGAATATCGTAATCTTCACGCAAGAAAATCGCTCGTTCGACCACTATTTCGGCAAGCTTCGTGGCGTGCGCGGCTTCAACGACCGGACAGCGATCCGCTTGCCTGACGGCAATCCGGTCTGGAAGCAACCGACGGGTAAGGGTTATATCCTGCCGTTCCATATGAGCACGTTGAGCACTAGCGCGACTTGCGCAAAAGCGCCTTCGATGAGCTATCCGACCGACATGGCAATGTGGAACAAGGGGCTGTGTAACGCGTGGAATTCAGCGCGACAGCCTGGACTCGGCATGAGTTATTTTACGCGCGAGGATTTGCGGTTCTACTATGCGCTCGCCGATGCCTTCACAATTTGCGACCAATACTTTGCCTCGACGCTCACGCAGACCAATCCGAACAGGCTGCATCTGTTCAGCGGCAGCAGTGGCCTCTCAGCCGGAACTGAGCCGTCGCTGGATAATGCTGAGCCGGCCCAGGGATTCAAATGGCAAACGGTTGCCGAGATGCTTGAGACGGCGGGTATTAGTTGGCGGGTTTATCAGCAGGCGGACAATTTCGACGATAACGCGCTTGCGCTGTTTCAAAGCTTTAAGGCTGCCTCACCTGGCAGCCCGCTTTATCGTAAGGGTATGGCAACAGTCGACGACATTGTTCAGGCTTTCAGTAGGGATGTCGAAACTGGCCAACTGCCTCAGGTATCGTGGATCGTTGCGCCGACGGCCTTGTCCGAACACGCGAATTATCATCCCCAGGCCGGGGAAGACCTGAGCGCGAGGCTGCTACGAGGTCTTGCTGCAAATCCCGAGGTGTGGTCGGGGACGGTATTGCTTCTGAACTATGATGAACAGGGTGGTTTTTTCGATCACGTTCCACCCCCTACGCCGCCTGGTGCGGATGACGAGGGACGGACAACAGTTGCAACCACCGGCGAGCTCTATGAAGGTCAGCCGATTGGCCTCGGTTTTCGTGTGCCGATGACAGTGGTCTCGCCGTGGTCGAAAGGAGGCTATGTTTGTTCGGAAGTATTCGATCACACCTCCGTCATTCAATTCATCGAAAAGCGATTCCGGCTTCGTTGCCCGAACATCAGTCCATGGCGCCGATCAGTTTGCGGTGATCTGACATCTGCATTCAATTTCAAAACTCCAGACGTGGAGTGGCCACACTTACCCGATACGAGTAGCTACGTCGCGGGAGCAGATCTGCAATGCAGTACGTTACCCGCGCCGACGGTCCCCGCACGGCAATCCATGCCAGGACAGGAGTCTGGAACACGCTTGTCGCGAGCATTGCCATACGAATTTCACGCGAACGCAATTGCAGACAAGCATGAAGGTTTGATTTCGATAATCTTGGGTAATAGCGGGAAGACGGGGGCGGCATTCTCTGCCTACGATCTTGCCGTAGGGTCCCGCGCTCCGCGTCGTTACGCTTTAGCCGCTGGTACGCAGATATCAGATAGCTGGACGAGAACGGAGCTCAATGGCACAAAGTATGCGATCGCGCTGCACGGTGCAAACGGCTTTCTGCGGGTGTTTCAGGGAGACCTTGGAAGGGGCGACGGTGTAATGCTTCCCGACCCGGAGGTTCATGTGAGCTACGATGTCGCAGATAACGCGATCATCGTTACCATGCGCAATTCTGGCTCGTCGGCATGCCGCTTTACGGTTCAGACAAACGCCTATTACGGTACCGAAGAAGCGCGGACTTTTGGCGTGGAGGCCGGAGCGAGTGTTAGTGCGAAGTGGTCTGTCTCAGCGAGTGGCAACTGGTACGACTTCAATGTAACGGTTGACACCGAGGCGGCGTTTTTGCGCCGCTATGCGGGGCGGATGGAAAACGGAGGCGATTTGACCAGCGATCCAGCTTCGGCTTAATTGCCTGGGGGGCTGTGCTTGCTGTTCGCTTTTCAGCTGAAAGTGGGCGGTCGTCATCACAAGACCATAATCGGGATCGATCCGGTTCGGACTGGGAACGATTTGTTTGGTCAGGCTTTGATGGCCGTTAGCAGAGTAGTGCAGTCATTCCAGCGACAGGTTAATCAGCTCGCTGAATAACTGCTTCTGGCCGAGGCTGTGTCAAAACTCGAAACTACCCGGTTTTCGGGTGTCGCTTCACCCTTGCCGAAGTGCCGCGAAGCCGATAAGCAGCGTTCTGGTGGGTCGATTTTCGTGCTCAACCTCGAAATCGCACGTTTTGACACAGCCTC
>NZ_CAJMZG010000057.1:0-3179 GCF_905220255.1 Paraburkholderia sp. J69-1
GCGGCAATAACCGTGATCTCTAATGCAGTCCTGTCAGCTACGGCAGGAAGTGTCACGCTGACCGGTGCGGCCCTTACCGGCGCCGACCTGACAGCCACTGCCGGTGGAGATATCAGCGCTCAGGACAGCGTGGAAGCGCTGGGTGATCTGGCGATGGATGCGGAAAGCGGCAGCGCGACGCTGACCGGTGCCGTATCGGTTGCGGGTTCGGCTGTGTTGACGGCTGCCCAGAATCTGACGCTTGAGGCGCAGACAACTGTCTCGGGCAACCTCTCCCTATCCGGTGGGAACATCACAACCCAGGGTGTTGCAACAGGCGGAAATCTGACAGCGGTCGCACTTGGGGTTCTGGATACGTCCGCCGGCCAGATGACGGCGGCATACGATTCCAGCGCCCCAGGTCTGAATGTGTCAGGCAACGCCACACTTTCGGGGGCGATTGTCAAGACGGCCAATGCGGTGATCGGTGGCGCATATCGGGCTACTGCGTCTCAAAGTCTTGATACTGGAGGGACTGCAGCGTACCTCGGAGATGCCGTGCTTGAAGCGGCAAGCGTAACCAATGAGGGCTCGCAACTATCGGCAGGCAATCTAGGCATCTCGGGTACGGAAGTAAACAACACTGGAACGCTCTCGTCGCTGGAGACGGTCAGCGTCGCCGCGACAGATTTGTCAAACTCCGGAACGATCTACGGTGACGCGGCGACACTGACGGTTGCGCAAAGCCTCGTGAACACAGGCGTGCTGCAGGCGACCACCGCTCTGAATATCACCACGAGCACGCTTAACAACACCGATGGAGTGATCTATGGCGGAGATGTCAGCGATGCGGCTTCGTCTGGCGGTTCGGTTTCAATCAAGGTGAGTGGCACGGAAGTCGGCGCGTTCAGTAATGCCGATGGAGAGATTCTTGCGGCAAACAGCGTCGCGTTGAGTCTTCCCGGTCAGACGATTGATCCTTCGGCGGCATCGATGGGAACCATCGACGCTGGGACAGCGTACAGCCTGAGCGCACTTGCGATCAATAACACGGGCACATGGGTGTTGCCTGAAACGGCAGTTGACGTCACGACCAACGGCGCGCTGCTGAACACTGGCGTAATCAGTCAGGCTGGTGGCTCGCTGGCGCTGAATGGGGCGGTCAGCAACACCGGCACTGTGACCGTTCAGGATCTGACGATCAATGGTTCTTTGAGCAACTCGGCCGCGGGACTCGTTCAGGCGAATGATACGCTGGTGCTCAATGGCGCGGGGGTGAATGCTGGCACGGTGGAGGCGGAAAATGCCCTGACGATTAACGGCACGAGCTACGACAATTCCGGCGGAACGACCGAAGTCGGCAACGCGACGACGGGCGCCGGAGATATGGAAATTGACCTGTCAGGCAGTCTCACCAATGCCGGTGGGACAATTACTGCAGCGGATGATCTGACTATCACCGCCGCAAGTGTCATCAACTCGGGTGCGAACCTCTCCGGAACAACGACTACCACGACGACCATCGACAACGCAGCGTTGCTGGATTCAACCGTCGTCGGTTCGGAAAATATCGAGATTGTCAATGAGGATTCGGGTTCTGGTGTACCGGATTCGTCATTCAGTGTCCCTTTGACGCTAGGTAACCTGCTCTCGCCAGGAGGAGCGGAATATTCAACGAGTCTTTCCAGAGTTATTCCGGCCGGGCTGTATATGACGCTCGATCCGTCAGTATATGAGCCGGTTGCCTCGACTGGCAGTGTGGAGTTTGTGCTCGCCTCGACGTGGGGCTACCTGGGAAACGGCTGGGTACTCGACGAAAACGGTAGCGTCCCCCAGAGTGATCTCGCTTCTTACGGCGGCTCCTTTACAGCAACGCTACCAACGGTCACGGAGACGGTGACAACGAGTGGTAGCCTGAATGCAACATCGGTCATTGCTGCTGGCAACGACCTGTCGATCACTGCCGGGACGCTAGACAACACCGGTGGTACGGTGAGCGCTGGCGACGATGCAAACATCTCTGTTCAATCGCTGCTGAACGGTAGTTCGACCTATTCGTCCACGGTTACGGATACGGTTGACCAGACATCGCTGGATACTTTTCTGCAAACGCTTGCATCCGAAAGCAGTACCGCGGCATTCATGGTGCTGGGCAGCAGCACGAATGCGTGGTCACAGTACTGTCCCAGCGCACTGACCTGCAGCGGATGGGAAGACTCGGAAGGATATGCTGCAAGGTATGTGCTGGATGGTGCAGGTACTGTCACTGCGCCGTCAGTGAGCTCTTCGGTGACTGTGCAGGGTCAGGCAGGGCAGATCGTCGCCGGGCATAACGTGAATCTGTCCGGAGGCGCGCTGACGAACGCCGGGAGTATTGCGGCCGGCAACGATGTTGAGATCACGGCCACATCGTTCACCAATCAGGGGACGAACACGGGCACGATGACGACAACCGCAGGTTGTGCGGCAGGCTTCAGTGCATACTGTTCGTCGTTGCTCACGACGAATCCTGACTCGCAGACCTATACGTACGACCAGATCAATGCATCAGTTAGCGCCGCGAATGATGTCGTTATCGCGGCGGATGCCGTCAATAACACCTATGGCAATATCGTTGCTGGCCGCAACGTTGTGATTGGTGGTTCGGGCACAGTCGCGAGCGATAGTGTGACGTCGCCCACCAGCCTTATGCAGGCTTCGAGTGTTGTGAATACATCGGGGGCGATTGCAGCTGGCAATGATGTTGATATCAGTGCGGGCACGTTTACCAACACCGTTGCCGCTCCCGTCCAGATTCACCAGAATTATGGGAGCTCTACACCCTACACCGGTTGTTCGGGTGATTGCGAAGCGTATGTTGACGTGCAGTCGGCCAATGCTGCAACCATCACGGCAAGCCACGACGTCAATCTTGATGCCGTCACGTTCTCCAATACTGGCAGCCTGATTACCGCGCTGAATGACGTCACGATCGACGCAAGCTCAAGTGCTAGCAGCGACAACCAGTATCTGAGCGCATATTGGCACGCCGATCTCACGTTCTACAACGACAACTACCCATCGTGGGGGTGTGCGGGCAACACGAGCTTGTGTGCCACGTTGTACGGCAGTTCATATAGCAGCACACAGGCGCAGGATCCCGCGGGTTTGCCAGACGCGGTCGGGCTTCCGGATTTTGTCGCGGGAACGATTCAGGCCGG
>NZ_CAJMZG010000058.1:0-2907 GCF_905220255.1 Paraburkholderia sp. J69-1
ACTGTGATGACGCTGGGTTTGTACTCCTCCGGACCTAACGAAGCGACAATTTCGTCATAACGTGACTTGACCTGGGCGTCACTTACGTCCGCAACATGCACGTTATCGCGTAGGTAGAGTTGCACTGCAGCGTTTTCTTTCGCGAGTTCTGCTGCCTGCAATGCTTCAGGCTTACGGTCGTAGTGTGCCCGTTCTGCATTCTGGCGGAACAGTTCGTGGACGATAAGATTCTGTTTGACAGACTGGCGAAGTTGAGGCGTGTCGGGCTGATCAGTCTGGACACTGGCAAGATGCACTGCATCGTCCAATTGTTTCGTGGTGATGGGCACGCTGTTCACCTCAGCAACTGCGCCGGCGGGCAATGACTTGCTGGCTTCAGCAGGAAGGGGCGCTGCGTCAACGTTACCGGTCGAAGCGATTGTGCACAGAAGGGCCGCGATGAGTCCTCTGGTGGGATGAGCATGGCGTGTTTTATGAATCATTGATTTGCCTGTGAGTTCAGGATTAGTAATCCCAGTTGATTGTGCCGAGTACCAGTGTGGACCGAGGGCCGATTGCCGCCGGGCGGCTAAGTTGTCGTCCCACCAGACCCTCGGCGGAGAATATCTGCTGGCCCCAGTGCCATTGACCGCGCGCGCCAACGCCTGCGCCAGCAAGAGTCGGAAATCCAGGTGTGCCGATCAGGTTTGCCTTTCCTGCGTCAAGAAATACATACGGCTCAATGCGGCCGCCGTGCCACGAGGGAATATTCACCCACGCGATTTCATTGCGATCATAGAAACCACGGTCGCCGGCATAGTCTCCGGAGCGAAATCCCCGGATGGTGTCAGTCCCGCCGAGGAAGATCTGTTCCGAGCCATAGAGCGCGACGTTGGTGTACTGTCCGCCCACCGCGCCGCGCCAGGCGAGCGTGAATCCTGCCAGCCTGGGTAGAGGAAGGGTGAAGGTCGCCGTCGCATCGATCTTGGTGAACTGGCTGTGTGCATCTGTGCGCACGCTATCTTGCGCATCATGATCCGCACCCAGGCTGGGAAGTCCTTCTGAGAGCCCACCATCCAGCATGAAGTTCGCGGGCATGTCGTTGAGCACGAATTTATGCAGCCAGTTTCCGCCCAGACGCAGTACGGCAATGTGCTCGGGATCCAGTTCGATATCGTTGACTTCCCGGTCCGTGCGGCGCCAGGAGAGCGTAGCGTCAACGGCAACAAGGTTAGCTGTTGAGCGTTTCAGTTGATAGTTCCATCCGAAGATATGGCTCAGCGTTCTGCCGTATTCCAGCGCAGTCGTGCCGATCACCTGCTGATATTCGGAATCGGACAACGTATAGCTGAAAGTGTTGCGGCCCCAGGGAATAGAAAATGAACTGACCAACGCGTTACTCTCAACGCTATCGATGTAGTTCAGGGTGAGGATTTCCTGAAGTCCAAGGATATTGTCTGCTTCCAGACCGGCGCGGTATCGGGTCGTGCCGGTCGAGGTGCTGCCATAGTTGTCGGTGCCCAATGAGTAGTACACACGGTCGCCGGGCCGGTTGTTGATATCGACGATGGATTCGCCGGTGCTTGATCCTGGCAGAATCTGGACCTGTGCCTGATTCCGGCGAAGCCGGTTGATCTGTGCGACGCCCTGGTCGATATCGGAAAGTCTTAACGGACTGCTGGCGGAATCAGGGAAGGCCAACGCATAGCCGTTGTCTGTGAAAAGCCCCCCGCCAGCCGATCGCTCGTTGGTAGCAAGGCGATGAATTGCGTGGCCGTTGACACGAAATTCAGCGATTCGACCGACCTGAATCGTGACGGTCAGCGTACCTGATTCCAGATTCTGGGGGCCCAGCAAGGCCCGGCTAGTGATGTAGCCGGCTTTTATATATGCATCAGTGAGACGTTTGAGCAGAACATTTACACGATGCGTACCGAGACGGTGTCCTTCGAATGGAGCAGCGATCGCGGCCAGCGTGCGCGAAGATACGGTTGTAGCGACAATGGGCTGTGCATCGACACCGGTCAATACAATGTGAGCGACGAAGAAAGTCGCGCCGTCTTCGGCAATCGCGTCGACGGGCGTAGAGAGCGGAATATCGAGCGAGGTGTTCGATGCTTGTCCTGCGATCTGGACGTTACCTGGTGTCGCATTGAGTGCTCTTTGTTGCGCTTCGCTGCGCTGGCTGTCGATAAACTGTTGTCCGGGATCCTGCACTGGGTGCGGCGCAGGCTGTGGCGGAGGTAACGTCTGGCCGTGAGCCGCAAGCGCGACCGGTAGTGCGGCTGGCGCGAATGCGAGCCGCTTTAATGTGGTGAATCTCATACTTCAAAACCACCACGTCGTGAGGCCAAGGTGCTGGCCAATCTGCACCGGCGTGGTCGCCGGCGAGCGAAGGGTTGTGATTGCGCCGGAAGCACTGACACCTTTTGCGCCGTCAATATAACCGCCATCGACAATCGCATCCCCGGTCAGAGTGACCATTCCGTCAGCGGTGAATCCGCCACCTACATCTGTTGCGATAATCTCGGCCCACGTGCTGCCAAAAAATGCCTTGAACCCTTGATCCTGATTGATTGCAGAATATCCCAGAACGCCTTCGGCATAGGTTACAGGCGCCGTGACATTAATGTTGCCTGCGGCATAAACGTTTCCGCCGACGTTAGAGGCAGTCTGGCCTGCGGCGATTGCGATGTTACCGCCTGCCTGGATCGTGCCACCGTACGGTGTTACGTCACTCGAAGCACTGGCGTGGCAAAAAATGAAACAGCTTTGTGAATAGCTGGCTTGACCGGCGAAGACGGCAGCATTACTGAAAACACTTTGGGCATTCAGACTGATACTGCCATCGTCAGATTGAATAACGCCACCAGAATTCGTAATGGATTGCCCGGAAACGCTGACGTCTCCGCTTGTCGAGGCGATTGT
>NZ_CAJMZG010000059.1:0-2884 GCF_905220255.1 Paraburkholderia sp. J69-1
GTGAATCAGGGTTGTGATTGTATCAATGTATTTTTAAGTGATCGAAAGATTGCCTTGAAATACGGCGCAACACGAATACTCAACCTGTAACGAGTGACTCGGCGTGGCAACACGACAGAGACACACCCGTTATAGGGTCAAGCGAACAAGTGCATGTGGTGGATGCCTTGGCGATCACAGGCGATGAAGGACGCGGTAGCCTGCGAAAAGCGGTGGGGAGCTGGCAAACAAGCTTTGATCCACCGATATCCGAATGGGGAAACCCACTCCGTATGGAGTATCCATGACTGAATACATAGGTCATGTGAAGCGAACGCGGCGAACTGAAACATCTAAGTAGCCGCAGGAAAAGAAATCAACCGAGATTCCCAGAGTAGTGGCGAGCGAAATGGGACCAGCCTGCATTCTTTATCTTCGTTGTTAGCCAAACGCTCTGGAAAGTGCGGCCATAGTGGGTGATAGCCCCGTAGGCGAAAACAGCGAGGAAGAACTAGGTATGCGACAAGTAGGGCGGGACACGTGAAATCCTGTCTGAAGATGGGGGGACCATCCTCCAAGGCTAAATACTCGTGATCGACCGATAGTGAACCAGTACCGTGAGGGAAAGGCGAAAAGAACCCCGGGAGGGGAGTGAAATAGATCCTGAAACCGCATGCATACAAACAGTCGGAGCCTCGCAAGGGGTGACGGCGTACCTTTTGTATAATGGGTCAGCGACTTACATTCAGTGGCAAGCTTAACCGAATAGGGCAGGCGTAGCGAAAGCGAGTCCGAACAGGGCGTCCAGTCGCTGGGTGTAGACCCGAAACCAGGTGATCTATCCATGGCCAGGTTGAAGGCACGGTAACACGTGCTGGAGGACCGAACCCACTAACGTTGAAAAGTTAGGGGATGAGCTGTGGATAGGGGTGAAAGGCTAAACAAACCTGGAAATAGCTGGTTCTCTCCGAAAACTATTTAGGTAGTGCCTCGTGTATCACCTTCGGGGGTAGAGCACTGTCATGGTTGATGGGTCCATTGCGGATTACGTCGCCATAGCAAACTCCGAATACCGAAGAGTGCAATCACGGGAGACAGACATCGGGTGCTAACGTCCGGTGTCAAGAGGGAAACAACCCAGACCGCCAGCTAAGGTCCCCAAATATAGCTAAGTGGGAAACGAAGTGGGAAGGCTAAAACAGTCAGGAGGTTGGCTTAGAAGCAGCCACCCTTTAAAGAAAGCGTAATAGCTCACTGATCGAGTCGTCCTGCGCGGAAGATGTAACGGGGCTAAGCTATATACCGAAGCTGCGGATGCATATTTATATGCATGGTAGGAGAGCGTTCTGTAAGCCTGCGAAGGTGCATTGAAAAGTGTGCTGGAGGTATCAGAAGTGCGAATGCTGACATGAGTAGCGATAAAGGGGGTGAAAGGCCCCCTCGCCGTAAGCCCAAGGTTTCCTACGCAACGTTCATCGGCGTAGGGTGAGTCGGCCCCTAAGGCGAGGCAGAAATGCGTAGCTGATGGGAAGCAGGTCAATATTCCTGCACCATTGTTGAATGCGATGGGGGGACGGATCGCGGAAGGTTGTCCGGGTGTTGGAAGTCCCGGTCCTTGCATTGGAGAAGGCGCTTTGGCAAATCCGGGCGCGGAATTCAAGGGTGTGAGGCCATTCACTTAGGTGAAGAAGCAACTGGAAGTGGTTCCAAGAAAAGCCTCTAAGCTTCAGTTCAACAGTGACCGTACCGCAAACCGACACAGGTGGGCGAGATGAGTATTCTAAGGCGCTTGAGAGAACTCGGGAGAAGGAACTCGGCAAATTGGTACCGTAACTTCGGGATAAGGTACGCCCTTGTAGCTTGAAGAGCCTGCGCTCTGAGGGTGAAGGGGTTGCAATAAACTGGTGGCTGCGACTGTTTAATAAAAACACAGCACTCTGCAAACACGAAAGTGGACGTATAGGGTGTGACGCCTGCCCGGTGCCGGAAGATTAAATGATGGGGTGCAAGCTCTTGATTGAAGTCCCGGTAAACGGCGGCCGTAACTATAACGGTCCTAAGGTAGCGAAATTCCTTGTCGGGTAAGTTCCGACCTGCACGAATGGCGTAACGATGGCCACACTGTCTCCTCCCGAGACTCAGCGAAGTTGAAGTGTTTGTGATGATGCAATCTCCCCGCGGCTAGACGGAAAGACCCCATGAACCTTTACTGTAGCTTTGCATTGGACTTTGAACCGGTTTGTGTAGGATAGGTGGGAGGCTGTGAAGTGTGGACGCTAGTCTGCATGGAGCCGTCCTTGAAATACCACCCTGATCTGTTTGAGGTTCTAACCTTGGTCCGTGATCCGGATCGGGGACAGTGCATGGTAGGCAGTTTGACTGGGGCGGTCTCCTCCCAAAGGGTAACGGAGGAGTACGAAGGTACGCTAGGTACGGTCGGAAATCGTGCTGATAGTGCAATGGCATAAGCGTGCTTGACTGCGAGACTGACAAGTCGAGCAGGTGCGAAAGCAGGTCATAGTGATCCGGTGGTTCTGTATGGAAGGGCCATCGCTCAACGGATAAAAGGTACTCTGGGGATAACAGGCTGATACCGCCCAAGAGTTCATATCGACGGCGGTGTTTGGCACCTCGATGTCGGCTCATCTCATCCTGGGGCTGTAGCCGGTCCCAAGGGTATGGCTGTTCGCCATTTAAAGAGGTACGTGAGCTGGGTTTAAAACGTCGTGAGACAGTTTGGTCCCTATCTGCCGTGGGCGCTGGATATTTGAAGGGACCTGCTCCTAGTACGAGAGGACCGGAGTGGACGAACCTCTGGTGTACCGGTTGTCACGCCAGTGGCATCGCCGGGTAGCTATGTTCGGAAGAGATAACCGCTGAAAGCATCTAAGCGGGAAACTCGCCT
>NZ_CAJMZG010000060.1:0-2232 GCF_905220255.1 Paraburkholderia sp. J69-1
GCGATCAGCCGGCGCGATTATCCGGTGGTGCAGGGCGGCATTCTGATGATCGCGACGCTCGTGATCCTCGTGAACCTGTTCGTCGATCTGCTGTACGGCGTGCTCAATCCGCGCATTCGACATACGAGGTAATCACGCCATGACGATGCAAACCCCACAACTCAACGACAACCGAAAGGAGGCGTGATGGCTGACATTCAGAACACCGCGCCCCGCGCCGTGACGCCGCCTTCGGGCCGTGCGCTCGTGCTGCGCGAATTCTGGGCGAACTTCTCGCGCAACCGCGGCGCCGTGGGCGCCGGCCTGATCGTGCTGCTGCTGGTGATCGTCGCGGTCTTCGCGCCGGTGCTCGCGCCGCACAGCCCCATCGAGCAGTACCGCGATTACGTGAAAATTCCGCCCGCGTGGCTCGACGGCGGCAACTGGAAGTTCATCCTCGGCACCGACGAAGCGGGCCGCGACATCCTCTCGCGTCTGATGTTTGGCGCGCGCCTGTCGCTGTGGATCGGCTGCGTCTCGGTGGTGCTCGCGCTGATTCCGGGCGTCGTGCTCGGGCTCGTCGCCGCGTTCTTCGAGAAATGGGCCGATACGCCGATCATGCGTCTGATGGACGTGCTGCTCGCGCTGCCCTCGCTGCTGCTGGCCGTGGCCGTGGTGGCGATCATCGGCCCGGGTCTGACGAATACGATGTTCGCGATCGCGATCGTCGCGCTGCCGGGTTATGTGCGTCTGACGCGCGGCTCGGCGCTGGGCGAACTGCACAAGGAATACGTGACGGCCTCGCGTGTGGCTGGGGCGGGCACGCTGCGGCTGATGTTCTCGCAGGTGCTGCCCAACTGCACGGCGCCGCTGATCGTGCAGGCGACGCTGGGTTTCAGCTCGGCGATTCTGGACGCAGCCGCGCTCGGCTTCCTCGGTCTTGGCGTGCAACCGCCGGCGGCCGAGTGGGGCGCGATGCTCGCCTCGGCGCGCGACTATATCGACAGCGCCTGGTGGATCGTCACGATGCCGGGGCTGTCGATCCTGATTTCGGTGCTCGCGATCAACCTGCTCGGCGACGGGCTGCGCGACGCACTCGATCCCAAGCTGAAGCGGATGGCCTGAACATGACTCAAGAACTTCTCTCCATCCGCAATCTGTCGGTGAACTTCAACGGCCTGGCCGCCGTGGACCGCGTGAACCTGTCGGTCGCGCCGGGCGAAGTGCTGGGCATCGTCGGCGAATCGGGCTCGGGCAAGAGCGTGACGATGATGGCGCTGATGGGCCTGATCGACGCGCCCGGCAAGGTCACCGCCGATGCGGTCACCTTCGATGGCCGCGATCTGCTCAACGCCACGGGCAAGGAGCGCCGCCGCATCGTCGGCAAGGACATCGCGATGGTGTTCCAGGACGCGCTCACGAGCCTGAACCCGAGTTATACGGTCGGCTACCAGATCAAGGAAGTGCTGAAGCTGCACGAAGGGCTGCGCGGCGCGGCGTTGCATAAGCGCGCACTGGAACTGCTCGACCAGGTGGGCATTCCCGACGCGAAAAACCGCATCGACAACTATCCGCACCAGATGTCGGGCGGCATGAACCAGCGCGTGATGATCGCGATGGCAGTGGCCTGCAACCCCAAACTGCTGATCGCCGACGAACCCACCACGGCGCTCGACGTGACGATCCAGGCGCAGATCATGGAACTGCTCGTGCGCCTGCAGAAAGAGCGCGGCATGGCGCTCGTGCTGATCTCGCACGATCTGGCCGTGGTCTCCGAGGTCGCGCAGCGCGTGGCGGTGATGTACGCGGGCGAGATCATCGAAACCAACCGCGTGCCGGATATCTTTGCGCGTGCGCATCATCCGTACACGGAAGCGCTGCTCGCGGCGATTCCCGAGCACAACCAGGGCGCGGCGCGTCTGGCCGCGCTGCCGGGCATGGTGCCGGGCCGCGACGATCGTCCGACCGGCTGCCTGTTCGCGCCGCGCTGCAAATACGTGGTGGACGACTGCAACCGCAAGCGCCCGACGCTCGACGCGGTGGCGGACCCGAGCGGCTGTGCGCTCGTGCGCTGCATCAAGCCGCTGAACGTGGCGACCGAAACCCTGAACGGAGGCGCGCGATGAACGCAGTCCAGCAATCCGCGGCTCAACCGGGCCGGCACGATGAAGAAAAAGTGCTCGTTGCGCACGATCTGAAGAAGCACTACACGGTCAGGCGCGGCATGTTCGGCACGGGCACCGTGAAGGCGCT
>NZ_CAJMZG010000061.1:0-2165 GCF_905220255.1 Paraburkholderia sp. J69-1
TGATCGACCACGGTGCCGCGGCGCAGCGCCGCGAACACGCCCGCGGGCAGGCCGACCGCGAGCGCGAAGATCAGCGCGCAGATCGACAGTTCGACGGTGGCCGGAAAGCGCGCGAGAAACTCGCCCATCACGCTCGTGTTGGTGATGATCGAGGTGCCCAGGTTGCCCTGCAGCGCGTGGCCGACGTAGTGCAGATACTGCATCGGCAGCGGCTCGTCGAGCCCGAGGCGATGCATCGCGTCGGCGTGCATTTGCGGATCGACGCCGCGCTCGCCCATCATCACTTCGATGGGGTCGCCCGGAATCAGGTGAATGAGTGCGAACGCCAGGATCGTGATGCCGATGAAAGTCGGAATCACCATGCCGATGCGGCGCAGTACGAAGCGGAACATGTCGTGTTCCCCCCTAAAACTTCAATGAGCCTGAATTGAAACGCAACCGGCGACAGGGGCTCGTGACCCCGGTCGCCGGACCATTTTCCGCCTGTTTGGCCCGGTATGCGGGCGAAGCGGAAAGTCTTACCCGATGATCGTTACTGCATGCTCACGCCGTCAAAACGCGCGTAGCCCAGCGGCTCGATGCGCATATCGACGACCTTCTTGCTGACCGGCTGATAGACCGTCGAGTGCGCGATCGGCGAGAACGGCATCTGCTGCGCGAAGATCTGCTGCGCCTGCGTGTAGAGCTTGGTGCGTTGCGCCTGGTCCGAGGTCTGACGCGCCTTCTGGATCAGGTCGTCGAAGGGCTTGTAGCACCACTTGCCGAAGTTGTTGCCGTTGACCGCTTCGCAGCCGAGCAGCGTGCCGAGCCAGTTGTCCGGGTCGCCATTGTCGCCGGTCCAGCCGATCAGCATCGTGTCGTCCTCGCCCGCGTGCGCGCGCTTGATGTACTCGCCCCACTCGTACGTGACGATCTTCGCCTTCACGCCGATCTTCGCCCAGTCGGCCTGGATCATTTCGGCCATCAGACGCGCGTTCGGGTTGTAGGCGCGCTGCACGGGCATCGCCCAGAGCGTGATCTCGAAGCCGTTCGGGAAACCGGCCTTCGCGAGCAGTGCCTTGGCCTTCGCGGTGTCATACGGCTGGGCCGTGAGGCTCTTGTCGTAGGACCATTGCGTGGGCGGCATCGGGTTGGTCGCGGCCTGGCCTGCGCCCTGATAGACCGACTCGATGATCGCCTTCTTGTTGATCGCCATGTCGAGCGCCTGGCGCACTTCGAGCTTGTCCATCGGCTTGCGCGTGACGGTGTACGACAGGTAGCCCAGGTTGAAGCCCGGCTGCGACGGCATCGCGAGGTTGGCATCGGCCTTCAGCGGCGCGATGTCGGCCGGGCGCGGATAGCTCATCACCTGGCATTCGTCGCGCTTGAGCTTCTGCACGCGCACGCTGGCGTCCGGCGTGATCGAGAAGATCAGCTTCGCGAGCTTGACCGCGCCCGGCTTCCAGTAATCCGGGTTGCCGTCGAAGCGGATCGTCGCGTCCTTGGTGTAGCTCTTGAAGATGAACGGGCCGGTGCCGACCGGGTTCTGGTTGATGTCGGCGGCCTTGCCGGCCTTCATCAGCTGATCGGCGTATTCGGCCGAGAGGATCGAGGCGAATTCCATCGCCATGTTCTGGATGAACGGCGCGTTCGGCTCGTTCAGCGTGAACTTGACGGTGTAGGGATCGACTTTTTCGACCTTGGCGATCAGCTTGTCGAGGCCCATGTCGGTGAAGTACGGGAACGACACCGGGTAGGCCTTGCGGAACGGCTGGTTCGAGTCGAGCATGCGCTGGAACGAGAACACAACGTCGTCGGCGTTGAATTCGCGCGAGGGCTTGAAAAACGAGGTGGTCTGGAACTTCACGCCATGGCGCAGGTGGAACGTGTAGGTCTTGCCGTCAGGGGAAACATCCCACGATTGCGCAAGGCCCGGTTCGACCTTGGTGCCGCCGCGCTCGAACTCGACGAGGCGGTTGTAGACGGTGAACGTGTTCGCGGTGAAATCGGTGCCGGTGGTGTACTGCGCCGGATCGAAACCGGCCGGGCTGCCTTCCGAGCAGTAGACGAGCGTCTTGTTCGGGATGCTGCCGGCGTGCGCGAGCGGCGCGCCTGCAATCGATGCCGCTGCGAGCGCCACGAGCGAGGTCATTCGTGCTGCACGCAACAGGTTGTTTTCTTTCATG
>NZ_CAJMZG010000062.1:0-1991 GCF_905220255.1 Paraburkholderia sp. J69-1
CGCCCGCGCTTCACTCGTCTGCGAACCCGGCGCGCTGCGCCAGCGCGCGAAGCTGCCGTAGTAGGAATTGGTAATCGCCGTACGGCTGTGCCCCAACATTTCGCTCACCTGACTGCGAGCGAGATGCAGATCCTCCAGCGAGAGCTGGTCTGCAGTCCCACCCAGCGTCGCGGGAATAAATGGCCGCACCGGATCCGTCATCGCCGCATTCTCTGCGAATTCCGCACGCAGTCCGTGCCCCGTCACGTTTGATTGCGCGGCGGTAATCCCGATTTCCTTCATCCGACGGCTATATTCCTTCTGGCAATACTTCAAGCCGGCCGGCATCCCACGACGGGTTGTCCGCCATGCCATCGCTTGCCCTTTAGGCATACGCGCCTTGACGTAGTCGAGCATCGTCCGCTGGTAATCATTCTTGAGCGCAATAATGCGCGGACGTCCTGTTTTCGACCCCGTGTTGGGATAGATGGTCAACGTGTCGCCGTGATCGCTTTTCCACGGCTTAAGCAACAGGATCTCCCTGCGTCGCAAGCCGAACGCGAGTTCTATGCGCAGCATCATGCCGAACCGCTCATCCAGCGCATCGGCCTGCGCCAACTTCGCATCAACATTCACGCCGTTTTCGGTCCACGACTTCGATATCGACGCAACGGCTGTGCGACGCAACTGCATGGCGGGCACATCGGGGAGATAGTCTGCGAGGCGCCCAACAAAGCCCTTCTTCCCAATCCACGTCCCGAACTTGCGCAACATCGACAATTCGTTTTGCATTGTCGACACCGCTCGTCCCTCCGCGTACCAGTGCTTCACCAGCGCATCGACGTGCCGCGCGCCAAGGTTGGCGGGATTCTGCAACCTGTATCCCAGCAGGTGGAGCGTGTTGAACACCGCGAACAAGGTCTTCGCGGTCAGCTCGCGCGTTCTGAACGACGCTACATTCCCGTTCATCCGCACGCCCGCGTGCCGATCAATAAGCTTCTGCAACTCCCCACGCCACCCAACATGCTGCATGCCAACCTCCTGACGCTCGCTCAAGTTCACAAAGAATCACGCCTCGCCGCGTGTGTTGCGCATCATCAAGTGCGCGCCCGTTGTTGCCGGGTATATCGACCTGCCTGTAGCTTTAAGGGGCATGAGCGGGCCCTTCTTAAAAGTGTGCGTTTGCGTCGCCGGCTCCCTCTACAACTTTTACTACTCAGCGATGCCCCGGCGCTCGCGCTAACCGGGTCTCCTCCCCCTCAGGGTGGAACTGGCCTTTAAAGCAGGGACCATACTGCACCGATTCGTCTTGCGACGATCCAGGCTCGGTGCACGCCTCATGTTGTTCAGCTCCTGCGCGCCAGGGCATGCAGGCAGGGCCCTCTATTCGCCGGCCGTACGACCGCAACGAATAGCCCACTCACCGACTCAGTCAGCGAGCAGCAAAAGCCTCTTCTACGAAGGTCGTCTGACCTTTGGGAATTTCTTTCTGTCTGTCGGCAGATGCCCCAGTCGCCCGCAAAGCCACACGGGGTAGGGGTTTTGCCCTTCCTCTGGTTCCCGTAGTCATCCGACCGGGTAGAGGCGAGAAAACGCGCATGCGCGCGTAGTTGCGATTCCTGGGCGACCTTGTGCAAGGAATCCGCCCGGAAAACTCAGTGACAGTGTCCGGCCGACTGACAACGCGCATAGACGCGTTTGAGCATTCTTTTCGGGGACCTTATGGAAAGAGTCCACCCCAAAGAAGCGGTCGGCGGCAAAGCAGCCACGTGATGATTTAAAGAGCTTCCCCGGCGAGGGGAAAGCATGCCGCCAGCGCGACGTAGGAACAGCGGGTGAGAAAAACATCTCACATGGCCGCCAGTAGACCACGCCGGCGGCTTTCCCGCAAGTGAAAACCGGTCACCTTCACCTCACGCCCGCTGGCGAACCATCTAAAGCAACGACGATATGCGACAGCGTGCGGGCTCAACGAATAGCCCACTGAGCGACTCTATCAGCGGACAGAAAAA
>NZ_CAJMZG010000063.1:0-1605 GCF_905220255.1 Paraburkholderia sp. J69-1
CGCAGAATGCCGCCTTCGCCGCGCACGCCTTCGGTGATCAGCACGCCCGCGCCGGCCACGCCGGTCGGGTGGAACTGCCAGAACTCCATGTCCTGCAGCGCGATGCCCGAACGTGCGGCCATACCCAGGCCGTCACCGGTATTGATGAACGCATTCGTCGATGCCTGGAAGATCCGGCCTGCGCCGCCCGTGGCGAACAGCGTGGTCTTGCCTTCGAGGATATAGACGTCGCCCGTTTCCATTTCGAGCGCGGTCACGCCGAGCACGTCGCCTTCGGCGTCGCGGATCAGATCCAGCGCCATCCATTCGACGAAGAACGTGGTCTTCGCAGCGACGTTCTGCTGGTAGAGCGTGTGCAGCAGCGCGTGACCGGTACGGTCAGCCGCCGCGCAGGCGCGTTGCACCGGCTTTTCGCCGTAATTGGCCGTGTGGCCGCCGAACGGGCGCTGGTAGATCGTGCCGTCCGCATTGCGGTCGAACGGCATGCCCATGTGTTCCAGTTCGTAGACGGCGTTCGGTGCTTCGCGGCACATGAACTCGATCGCGTCCTGGTCGCCGAGCCAGTCGGAGCCCTTGATCGTGTCGTAGAAGTGGTAATGCCAGTTGTCTTCGCTCATGTTGCCCAGCGACGCACCGATCCCGCCTTGAGCGGCGACCGTGTGCGAGCGCGTCGGGAACACTTTCGAGAGCACGCAGACCGACAGGCCCGCACGCGCGAGTTGCAGCGACGCGCGCATCCCCGAGCCGCCCGCGCCGACGATGACCACGTCGAACTTGCGACGCGGCAGAGAATTCTTGATTGCAGCCATTCTTTTACACTCTCCAGAGAATCTGCGCGGCGTAGCCCAGGCTGCCCAGCAGCCAGGCGATCGTCAGCACGTCCAGCGCGATGCGCAGGCCAACGGGCTTGATGTAGTCCATCCAGATGTCGCGCACGCCGATCCAGGCGTGATAGAACAGCGCGAGCAGCGTGACGAACGTCGCGAGCTTCATCCGTTGGGCGGAGAAAATCGACGCCCAGCCGTCATAAGAAAAGTCGTGTGCGCCGAAGAACAGCACGAGCAGCACGATCGTGTAGATCGCCATGATCACGGCGGTGGCGCGCTGGGCAATCCAGTCGCGCAGGCCGTAATGCGCGCCCACGACGAGGCGCTTCGGACCGATACCGTTTTTAGCCGACATTCTTAAAACGCTCCGAAGAGTTTTGCCGCGAAGGCGATCGTGAGGACCGTGGAGAGGACAACGACGACGAGCGAGGTCGATTTGGCCTTTTCTTTAGCCGCGAGGTCATGGTTGAAATCCATGAACAGGTGGCGCACGCCAGCGCAGAAGTGGAACAGGAACGCCCAGCCGAGGACCAGCACGACGAGCTTGACGATGATGTTGGAGAGGAAGCCCCGGAAGACTTCGAAGCTGAGTTCCGAAGTGAGGCTCTGGTCAAACAGGAACAACAGGAAAGGCAGGAAAATGAATAGAAGTGCACCGCTCACGCGGTGACCGATCGATACGCGACCGGCCAACGGCAGGCGGTATGCGAACAATATCTGCCCAAGCCCGATGTTCCGGTATTCCGGCCTCGGTTTTTTTGCGGCTTCTGCCATGCTA
>NZ_CAJMZG010000065.1:0-1434 GCF_905220255.1 Paraburkholderia sp. J69-1
CGGTAATGCCGTTCAGTTAAGGTCTTTTTTAAGGTACCGGACGGAGTAGCGCAAAGGACGAGACTTGACGACCCGGTCGCATGTACGGCCGGGTCGCTTTTCATTGGGAAGAGACTTGAGTCGCTCCCGCAGACGCTGAAGGCAGACGGGTAGTTTTGCGTAGGCGGGCGTGAGGGCGGCCCACATCATTTCGTGCTGAATGGTATGGAACGCTCGAACGAAGCTGATATCGGTTGGTGCGAGCTTCGCTTCCCATGCGGCGCTAGCGATCTCGCGGCGAATCAGGTTGTAGGCGATTAGCGCTCCCCAGATTTCCTGATATACCCCTTCGACGGTACGACTGCGCAAGGTCAACTCCGAACCCAGCATCGATTGCTTGAGCTCCGCGAAACTGGTTTCGATTTGCCAGCGGCGCTCGTAGCAGCCAACGATATCGGCAGGTTTGAAACGTCGGCGATCCGTCAATGAAGTCAGCAGGACGCGTTCGCGTCCGCGCGCGTCGATGGTCCGGATGGCTCGCGCATTCCAGAATTCAGGCAAGGCCGCGCACTTCTTGCGCGCCTGCGGCGAGACGCGCATGCGCACCGTCGCATCGTCTGCTGTGCCGGCGGTGACTTCCCAGCAGGTATTGG
The DNA here is from genome assembly GCF_905220255.1 of Paraburkholderia sp. J69-1. Taxonomy (NCBI): domain Bacteria; kingdom Pseudomonadati; phylum Pseudomonadota; class Betaproteobacteria; order Burkholderiales; family Burkholderiaceae; genus Paraburkholderia; species Paraburkholderia sp. J69-1. Next base: position 633 of record NZ_CAJMZG010000065.1, read on the forward strand.
ATTTGGCTGGAATCAGGAAGTGACGATTACGTCCGTTCATCGTCAGACCGCACAGGATCTCCGCGGCCAGAAAGCCCTTGTCGAACACCGTCAGCGAATCGTCCGGTATCTGCGGTAGAAGGCTTTTGGCATACACCATTTCGTTGGTGTCGTAGCAGCCAAAGTTGATGTCGGCCACCAGATGCGTGGGGATCGCAGTCAGCGTGACTGCCCGCACCTGCGGATAAGTGGCCACCTTGCCACTGGCATAGCCCTGCGCGCCAAAGTGCTCACGGTTGGCCGCACTGTCGGGTGTGCGCAGCGTGGTGCCGTCCATCGCCCAGAGACTTAACCCCTTGTACGCATGGTGAGGCGCGTCCTGAGTCGTCCATGCCCGTGCCGTCTGCTCGAACAGCCAGGCCATCGGCGCCTCGCCAACACGTTGGCGAGCCTGCACCACCGCGCTCTTGCTGACAAACGGCGCGGCTTCGTTGGGCAATGCCAGGTCGAGACTGTCGAGCACCTCGCTAATTGACCAGTGCCGGTACATCGCCAGCGCGATAACCAGCCAGACCACCTGCTCCGCAGGCAAACGCCGACGCCGAATACTAGCCGCCCCGGTCGCCTGCACCGCCCGCTCGATCCATTCATAGGGCAGATGCTCAGCCAGCCGGCTGAGATCGGCTGGCTGTTGTGCTTCGAGCAGAAAGGTCAGGTGACTGGAAAGCATCGCGCCGAAAAGTTAACAGTTCGGCGCGTCGTTTACAACACCTTCTCACCATCAAAACAACAATGCCGTTCAGGTCTTAACTGAACGGCATTA
>NZ_CAJMZG010000066.1:0-1377 GCF_905220255.1 Paraburkholderia sp. J69-1
CGACATTTCTTATATGGTCGCCTCCCATTTGCAAGGCAATTGTGTCTGGCGAGGAGGGTGGTTGCGGACTTATATCCGGACTCGATCGCGGGCATGCCCGCCGGCCCCGATGGATTTCGCCGCAAAGGTCCTCATCTATTTGGCGGACTCGAGGTCCGAGAAATGTCTCAGGCTTGCCTTTGCGCGGTCCAACCTGACTTGCCATCGTTCAATATACCTATGCAACCGTGGAAAGGTTTAAGAGTTGATGCAGATTACATCGCAGGCGTTGCTTGATACGTTCGTCCGTATGCCAGTAGCGCCCAGATTGTGCGCGCCATCTTGTTTGCGAGCGCAACAGCCACGACGTTCGTTGGACGACGGGACAGCATCAGGCGCAAACGCTCCGGCAAATGCCTTGAACCGGAGATGACCGATCGCGCGCCATGAATCAACAACGTTCGCAGATACACATCACCGCGTTTGCTGATACCGCCGAGCTTTACCTTGCCGCCGGAACTATTCTGTCGTGGCACAAGACCCAGATAGGCAGCGAATTCCCGTCCGGAGCGAAACGTCTCTGCCTGCCCGATGACCGAAACTGCAGCAGTCGCCGTAAGCGGCCCAACGCCTGGAATCTCCGATATGCGTCGGCAGGCATCGTTGTTACGGCGCCACTCAAGAATGCGTTGCTCGATCTGTGCGATCTGTTCGTCAAGCCCACGGAGGCGCGAGAACTGATCCTGCAGGCTTTCTGCGAACATGGCTGGCAACTCGTCGGCCATGGACGCAAGCGCGACTTTGGCTGCCTCGATCGAAGCCCGGCGACCTTGCGGCAACACGACGCCAAATTCGTAGAGTAGCCCCCGAAGCTGGTTGATCTGCATGACGCGAATCCGGACCAGTTGCTGGCGCATGCGGTGCAGCGCCAGCATGGCCTGCTGATCTTCGGTCTTGACGGCTACGAACCGCATGCCGGGACGCTGGGCGGCTTCCCAGATCGCTGCGGCGTCGGCCGCGTCATTCTTGTTCGACTTCACGAACGGCCGCACGAACTGGGCTGCGATGAGACGCACGTCGTGGCCAAGACGTGCCAGAACTCGTGCCCAGTGGTGGGCGCTGCCGCAGGCCTCCATGACGACACGACTCACAGGCCGGTTGGTGAAGAACTGCACGAGCTGGGCGCGTTTGAGTACCTTGCTATGAATCGTGCCGGTCTCTGGCTCGATGTAATGAATCTGGAAAACGCGCTTGGCCAGGTCGATAGCAATGATCGTGGGTTCCATCTGGTTCTCCTTGGCGGCAGAACTGCCGAACCTGCAATGTCGCACGCTTAGGACGGGAGTCTGCGGCGTCAGAACAGCCCGTTAAGGCGGGAGGCGACCATTCCATCTATTT
>NZ_CAJMZG010000067.1:0-1347 GCF_905220255.1 Paraburkholderia sp. J69-1
TTTCAAGAGAGACGGAACCCGCCATGCTTTCCCACGAAGACAACGAGACCCTTGTACGCGTCGGCCCCGGTACGCCGACCGGCCAGTTCATGCGCCTCTTCTGGCTGCCCTTCCTGCCGTCGTCGGACTTGACGGTCGACGGTCAGCCGCAGCGCGTGCGCCTGCTCGGCGAAGACCTGATCGCGTTTCGCGACTCTGAAGGCCGCATCGGGCTTGTCGACCACGCGTGCCCGCATCGGGGCGCTCCGCTCGTGTTCGGGCGTAACGAGAAGTGCGGATTGCGCTGCGTCTACCACGGCTGGCAGTTCGGCGTGGATGGCCGCGTGATGGATACGCCGGCCGAGCCGGCCGAGAGCCGCCTCAAAGACAAGGTGCGTATCAAGAGCTATCCGTGCCGCGAGCGCAACGGGATCGTCTGGGCATACATGGGGGATGCGCCTGCCGACGCGCTGCCGCCGCTGCCGAATCTTGAATGGAACATGGTGCCGGCGGAAAACGTGCATTTCAGCTTCCGCGTGCAGGAGTGCAACTGGCTGCAGGCGGTGGAGGGCGAGATCGATTCGGCGCACGCGCCGATCCTGCACGGGCGCATCGATTCGCAGGGCGCCATCAACGACTGGACGGCCAAGCGCGACCTGCGGCCGGTGTTCGAATGCCAGCGGCAGGACTTCGGCATTAGCATTGCGTCGCGGCGCGTGCTCGACGAACAGAGCCACTACTGGCGCGTCAACCAGTTCCTGTTCCCGTTTTATACGCTTGTGCCGCCGCAGTCGAAGTACCCGGAACTGAGCGGTCACGCATGGGTGCCGATCGACGACGAGAACACGCTATGCATCATGTTCTCCTATACGCCGGCCAGCGCGCTCTACGAGAAAACGCGCCAGCTGTTCGAGGCGGGGCACCAGGGGCGTGAGACCGGCCATGCGAGCGAGAGCGCCTACGAGCCGCGCCCGGTGACGCAACCGTATGCGAAGTACTGGACCAAATACAACCTTCAGTCTGCATTCCTCTTCAATTACGACGCGCAGACGAAGACGTGGTTCTCGGGGCTGCCGGGTCTGTGGGTGCAGGACGCGGCCTGTCAGTCGGGCGTCGCGCCGATCTACGACCGCAGCAAGGAGAACCTGGGCATCAGCGACACGGGGGTGGCGATGACGCGCCGGCTGCTGCTCGAGAACGTGCGCAAGCTTGCTGCCGAGCGCACGACCACGGTGCGGGTTGGCGACGCAGATCTGTGGATGGTGCGGGCGGTGTCGCTCACGCTGCCATCGAGCGCGTCATGGCAGCACGACGGCGCGGAGCACATGCGCGCGCGCATTGGCGCTGATTTCGGCTATACGCCATGAT
>NZ_CAJMZG010000068.1:0-1323 GCF_905220255.1 Paraburkholderia sp. J69-1
TTGAACCGCACCGAATTTTGTGGAGGCTCGAATTCTTGAGAGAATCGAGCCATGAACAAGAAGGTAACGAAGTTTTCCCCGGAAGTCCGGGAGCGCGCAGTGCGTCTGGTGCGCGAGCAGCGTAGCGAACATCCGTCGATGTGGGCGGCGGTCGAATCGATTGCGCCGATGATCGGCTGCACACCGCAGACACTGCACGAGTGGATCAAGCGCGACCAGGTCGACCACGGAGAGCGCGAAGGCGTAACTACAGACGAGCGCGAGCGCCTCAAGGCCTTGGAGCGCGAAGTCAAGGAGTTGCGTCGTGCCAACGAGATTCTCAAGGTCGCGAGCGCGTTTTTCGCCCAGGCGGAGCTCGACCGCCGTTTCAAGTCCTGAAGGCCTTCATCGATCAGCATCGCGACACCTTCGGGGTCGAGCCGATCTGCAAGGTCTTGCGGATTGCCCCGTCGGGCTACCGACGCCATGCTGCGCAGCTTCGCGATCCTGCCAAGCGCTGCACCCGCGCCAAACGCGATGAGATTCTGCAACCGGAGATCAAGCGCGTCTGGCAGTCCAACATGCAGGTCTATGGCGTGCCGAAGATCTGGAAGCAGATGAATCGGGAAGGTATTGCGGTGGCACGCTGTACGGTTGCGCGGCTGATGAAACTGCAAGGTCTGCGTGGCGCGGTTCGCGGCAAGCGGGTTCGCACGACGACTCCCGATACGAGCGCGCCGCGCCCGCTGGACCGGGTCAACCGGCAGTTCAAGGCTGAGCGGCCGAATCAACTTTGGGTGTCGGATTTCACCTACGTCTCGACCTGGCAGGGCTGGCTGTACGTGGCGTTCGTAGTCGACGTGTTCGCCCGTCGCATCGTTGGCTGGCGCGTCAGTTCGTCGATGACCACGGACTTTGTTCTGGATGCGCTTGAACAGGCGCTATATGCTCGCCAACCGGGCGAGGACGGGACTTTGATACACCACTCCGATAGAGGGGCGCAATACGTCAGCATTCGATACAGCGAACGTTTGGCCGAGGCGGGTATCGAGCCGTCCGTCGGTAGCCGTGGCGACAGCTACGATAACGCGCTGGCTGAAACGATCAACGGCCTGTACAAGACCGAACTGATTCATCGGCGTGCACCGTGGAAAACGAGGGAATCCGTCGAACTGGCAACCCTGGAATGGGTGGCTTGGTACAACCATCATCGGCTGATGGAACCGCTCGGCTATATCCCGCCTGCTGAGGCTGAGGCAAACTACTACAGGCAACTCAGAAGTGCCGCTGAAGTACCCGCATTAACTTAAACCAACCGGCCTCCACGATTCCCGGTGCGGTTCA
>NZ_CAJMZG010000069.1:0-1201 GCF_905220255.1 Paraburkholderia sp. J69-1
GTGACCTTTCCCCTCTGAAGTATCCCACTGTAAAGTTAGTGGCAAGGCCGCAGGAGAAACCTTGTCATGAAGAAGTCGCGGTTCAGCGAAGAGCAGATTATCGGGGTGCTGAAGGAAGCCGATGCGGGTATGAAGGTCGCAGACCTGTGCCGCAAGCACGGCATATCGGATGCGACGTTCTATAACTGGCGTAGCCGCTACGGCGGCATGGATGTGTCGGAAGCGCGACGATTGCGACAGCTGGAGGAGGAAAATCAGCGTCTCAAGCGGCTGGTAGCGGACCAGGCACTGGACATCCAGGTTCTGAAGGACGTTCTCGGAAAAAAGTGAGTTCGCCCGCGCAGCGCCGGGAAGTCGTGCAGCAGGTGATTGAACAGCACGACTATTCGGAGCGCCGGGCGTGCGCACTCGTTGGCCTGAATCGCCGGACGTTCCGGCTGCCAGTGTCACCTGACGCCGACCACGAAGTCCGGCAACGGATGCGCGAACTGGCGCAGGAGCGGCCACGGTTTGGCTCGCCCCGCCTGCATGTCCTGCTACGCCGGGAGGGGCTGATCCAGAACCACAAGCGCACCGAGCGGTTGTACCGCGCAGAAGGCCTGTCGCTTCGCCTGAAACGGCGCAAGAAGCGCCCAAGTCATCTGCGCGTGGTAATGCCAACGCCGGGCGGCGTAGACGAAAGCTGGGCGATGGACTTTGTTGCTGATGCGCTGCTGCATGGTCGACGCATTCGCATGTTGACCATCATTGATGCGTGGAACCGCGAGTGCCCGCACATCGAGGTCGACTTCTCGTTGACGGGTGTTCGCGTCGCGCGCGTGCTCGAGCAACTGCGTCAGCGGGGACGATGCCCGAACCTGATTCGGGTTGATAACGGACCGGAATTCGTCAGCAAGGCGCTCGACGCATGGGCCCACGAACATGGCGTCAAGCTGCAGTTCATCCGCCCGGGTAAGCCGGTGGAAAACGCGCACATCGAGAGCTTCAACGGCCGGCTGCGCGAAGAGTGTTTGAACCAGCATGCGTTCGTCAGTCTCGACGATGCACGCAAGCGAATCGAAGCGTGGCGCACGGACTACAACTCAGTGCGCCCGCATAGTGCCTTGGGGCAACTGGCGCCGGACCAATTCCGGCAACTGCATCAACCGAAAACCGGCGAGACCACTAACTTACGAATGGTGTACTCGACGGGGTAAGGTCA
>NZ_CAJMZG010000070.1:0-1095 GCF_905220255.1 Paraburkholderia sp. J69-1
GAAAATGACTGACATTGTGATCGTTTCGGCCGCCCGTACGGCGGTTGGCAAGTTCGGTGGCTCGCTGGCGAAAGTGGCTGCGCCGGATCTCGGTGCGCTGGTGATCAAGACGGCGCTCGAGCGTGCGGGCGTGAAGCCCGAACAGGTGAGCGACGTGATCATGGGTCAGGTGCTCACGGCGGGCTCGGGCCAGAACGTGGCGCGTCAGGCTTCGCTCAAGGCGGGCCTGCCGGCAGCCGTGCCGGCCATGACGATCAACAAGGTGTGCGGCTCGGGCCTGAAGGCTGTGATGCTCGCGGCAAACGCGATCATCGCCGGCGATTCGGACATCGTCGTCGCAGGCGGCCAGGAAAACATGAGCGCTGCGCCGCACGTGCTGCCGGGTTCGCGCGATGGCTTCCGCATGGGCGACGCGAAGCTGATCGACAGCATGATCGTCGATGGTCTGTGGGACGTGTACAACCAGTACCACATGGGCGTGACGGCAGAAAACGTCGCGAAGGAATTCGGCATCACGCGCGAAGAGCAGGACGCGTTTGCAGCCGCTTCGCAGAACAAGGCCGAAGCCGCGCAAAAGGCGGGCCGTTTCGACGCGGAAATCGTGCCGGTCGAAATTCCGCAGCGCAAGGGTGAGCCGCTGCGCTTCGCCACCGACGAATTCGTGCGTCATGGCGTCACGGCCGAATCGCTGTCGAGCCTGAAGCCGGCGTTCTCGAAGGAAGGCACGGTCACGGCTGCCAACGCTTCGGGCATCAACGACGGCGCGGCCGCGGTGGTGGTGATGTCGGCGAAGAAGGCCGAGGCGCTGGGTCTTACGCCGCTCGCGCGCATCAAGTCGTATGCAGCAGGCGGCGTCGATCCGAAGATCATGGGTATGGGCCCGGTGCCGGCTTCGAAGCGTGCGCTGGAGCGCGCGGGCTGGTCGGTGGGCGATCTCGACCTGATGGAAATCAACGAAGCGTTCGCGGCGCAGGCGCTGGCCGTGAACAAGCAGATGGGCTGGGACACGTCGAAGATCAACGTGAACGGCGGCGCGATTGCGATCGGTCACCCGATCGGCGCATCGGGTTGCCGCATTCTGGTGACGCTGCTGCA
>NZ_CAJMZG010000071.1:0-1058 GCF_905220255.1 Paraburkholderia sp. J69-1
CTCTCCTAGCGAGAACCGGGGTTCTGGCGTTTACGCGCGCGGAAAAGCACGCGCCATCGCATGGGTGGTTGAACGCAAGGACGCCGTAAAGGCTTCCGGGCCCACGCGCTCATGGCTGCCGCCCGCGCGCTCGCAGTTGACGGTGGAAATGCCCAATGGCGTGACGCTTCGGCTGGACTGTACCGGACAAGATGTGCCGCTGGTATCGGCGATGATCGAGACTCGTGGATCGGCTCACGCTGACCGAATACGTAGCACGCAGAAATTCGACGATTTCTCCATAGCTCGCGCCTGCGCTCCGAAGCGCGACTATCTCATCCGAATGCTCATCGAGCCTATCGTGGTACCGCTTCTTGCGATCCACGGCAAGGAATTCGTCGATCGACGTCACAACATCTTAAACCTTGGTTTTGCAAGTCGCACATGGTCTCACGCTAACGGCGTGGGCTTGAGCACGAAAAATGCTCCAAAGCAGCATTTATTAGCGTTGTAGCGCTCCCTGCTTGAGTGTTGCCCTCGCTGTTGCGTCGCGTTGCGTACTGTTGCGTAGCGTTGCGTTTGTTGTTGCGTCGCGTTGCGTACTGTTGCGTAGCGTTGCGTTTGTTGTTGCGTTGCGTTGCGTACTGTTGCGTAGCGTTGCGTTGCTGTCGCCTATCGTTACTGGCCTCTTGCGTATCGTTGCTTCAGTTGTTTTTCCGGCGGGCGGGACGTCCTGTCACTGCGCTCGACTTGCGGTACTACGGACGACAGGGCGGCTCCGCCACAGACCGTTGCTTAGGTGGGGAAGTCTCCTGTGAGGGGCCTCAAAGAATGCTTAAACGCGTCTATAGACGTTGTCGTTGGGCGTTGATTTCATGCGGGCCGATTCCTTGCTGAAGGACTCTCAGGAAAAGCAGCGACGCGCACAAGCGCGTTTTTCTGGTCTCAGGATCGGACGACATTGGGAAACAGAGGAATAGCAAGACCCTTATCCCGTGAGGCTTTCGGCGCGATTTGGGCATCTGAAGACAGACAGACAGAAATTCCCAAAGGTTAAACGGCCTTCGTAGCGGGACGGT
>NZ_CAJMZG010000072.1:0-915 GCF_905220255.1 Paraburkholderia sp. J69-1
AGAAGCTGTTGCGAAATTAATTTTTAGGGCTGTTAACTTCTCCGACTTGATGTTAACTTTCTGTCTTGTTTTGCCTGACAGGAAGCAATGCCTAAAGAACTGATAGACGACGAATTGTGGTCACTCATCGAACCGCTGCTGCCTGCGCGTGCGCCGCGCAATCGCCAATATGCCGGTCGAAAGCCGACACCCGATCGAGCCGTTCTAACCGGCATCGTGTTTGTGTTGCGCTCGGGCATTGCGTGGAATCTACTCCCCCAGGAGATGGGATGCGGTTCGGGCACCGCCTGCTGGCGACGACTCGTTGCATGGCAAGAAGCCGGAGTCTGGCAACGTATCCACGAAACGTTGCTGGCCGAACTGCGTCGTCGTGGCGAAATCGACCTATCGCGAGCGCTTGTCGACAGTTCGTCTATCCGCGCGATGCTGGCGGGAAAAAAACCGGCCCGAATCCCACGGACCGGCGCAAGCTCGGCAGCAAACACCACCTCATTGTCGACGCGAAAGGCATCCCGCTCGCGGTCATCCTGACCGGGGCGAACCGTCACGACGTCACTCAGCTTGATGCACTCGTCGATGCCATTCCAAACATTCGCGGCAAGCGAGGACGTCCACTGCACAAACCGAAAATCGTTCAGGGCGACCGGGGCTACAGCTCGGAACCGCACCGGCAGCGTTTGAGAGAGCGCGGCATTACGCCAGTGCTCGCAAAGATTGGCGCGCCTCATGGCAGTGGTCTGGGCAAAACACGCTGGCCAGTCGAGCGCTCGATTGCATGGCTTCACTCGTTCCGACGCCTGAAGGTTCGCTACGAACGTTACGCCCATGTGCATGAAGCCTTTCTCTCTTTGGCGTGCGCCATGATTTGCTGGACTCGTCTCAAGCCAATGCATAACTAATTTCGCAACAGCTTCT
>NZ_CAJMZG010000073.1:0-911 GCF_905220255.1 Paraburkholderia sp. J69-1
AGCGAGACGTTCCCCACAGCAGAAAGCGCACCGCCAAGCGTTGCGTCAAGTCCTGCGGATAGCCCAACTGAGCCTCCACTTTGCAGCGTACCCGCGATCGCCAGGTTACTGCCTGCCGAAGCGCTCACATCACCAGACGCAGCCAGTGCAGAAGTAATATCGACGCTGCCTCCCGTCGCACGCATAGAAATCGCACTCGCCGAGATGGCCGCCAGCGTGATGGAATTGGCTGCAGTCAGAACCGCATTGCCGTTCGACGCAACAGACGTTGCCAGAATATCGTTACCAGACGTGAGCGAAATATCGCCACCCGCCTCGACACTACCTGTTGCGTCGATGTCACCTTGCGCGTTGATGCTGTAAGTCTCGTTCGCGAGCCCTGCAGCGGTGATCGACGCATTTCCTGAAGCTGAAACGCTCACATCTTCGTTAGCGGCCACGGCACCCAGCGTCACATCGCCATTCGAGCTGACACTTACATTGCCTGCACTCGCCTCCAGCGCGCCGAGCTGATTGACACCCATTCCAGCGGCTGTAGAGACGATAAAGACCTGTCCACTGGTTACGGACCCGTACGCACTGGCATCGATGGATGTCGTCCCGCCCATTGAAGCTGCCGTATTACTACTGCCGTTGGCGCTGAATGTGTAGGTGGTACCACTCGCACCGGTCGTTGACGGCGTTACGAGTTGATTGCCCGCGACCAGATTGACGCTCTCACTGGAAAGTAATGGTGCATTGATATTGATCGTCTGTGCAATCAGATCGACATTACCTACCGTCCCATCAATGCCCGTGCCTGGGCCACTCTCGCCCGTCGGACCATTGATCGTAATGTTTCCCGAACTCACTGAGTACGCTATGGCATCCGCCTCTGCGAAACTCGTTGCACTCCCCCCCAACCCGGTAAT
>NZ_CAJMZG010000074.1:0-891 GCF_905220255.1 Paraburkholderia sp. J69-1
CATGAAAACGCTGTTTTTGCAGGCCCCGTCCTATGACGGCTTCGACGGTGGCGCGGGTTCGCGCTATCAGGCGAAGCGCGAGATCCGCTCGTTCTGGTATCCCACGTGGCTCGCGCAGCCCGCGGCGCTCGTGCCGGACAGCCGCGTGCTCGATGCGCCCGCGGATGGCATCGGCGTCGAAGAGACGCTGAAGATCGCGCAGGACTATGACCTCGTCTTCATTCACACGAGCACGCCGTCGTTTCCCACCGATGCGCTCTTTGCCGAAGACCTCAAAAAGCGCAAGCCTTCGCTGCTGGTCGGCATGGTGGGCGCGAAGGTGATGGTCGATCCGCACAACTCGCTCACGGCCACCGAAGCAATCGATTTCGTCTGCCGCGAGGAATTCGATTTCACCTGCAAGGAAATCGCCGAGGGCAAGCCGTTTGCTGAAATCAAGGGCTTGAGCTGGCGCGCGAAAGACGGCTCGATCGAACACAACGAGGCGCGTCCGATCCTCGAAAACATGGACGAATTGCCGTTCGTCGCGCCGATCTACAAGCGCGATCTGAAGATTGACAATTACTTTATCGGCTATCTGAACTACCCGTATGTGTCGGTTTATACGGGCCGGGGCTGCAAGTCGCGCTGCACGTTCTGCCTGTGGCCGCAGACGGTCAGCGGGCATCGTTATCGCACGCGTTCGGTGGAGAACGTGATCGCGGAAGCGAAGTGGATTCGCGAGAACATGCCCGAAGTCAAAGAGCTGATGTTCGACGACGACACCTTCACCGACGATCTGCCGCGCGCCGAAGCGATTGCAATCGGTCTGGGCAAACTCGGCATGACGTGGTCGTGCAATGCGAAAGCCAACGTGCCGTACAAGACGCTCAAGGTCATGAAGGAAAACGG
>NZ_CAJMZG010000075.1:0-866 GCF_905220255.1 Paraburkholderia sp. J69-1
GCCAACGTGCAGCCGAACTCGGGTTCGCAGGCCAACCAGGGCGTGTTCTTCGCCGTGCTCAAGCCGGGCGACACCATCATGGGCATGAGCCTGGCCGAAGGCGGCCACCTCACGCACGGCATGGCGCTCAACATGAGCGGCAAGTGGTTCAACGTCGTCAGCTACGGCCTCGACGCGAACGAAGACATCGACTACGAAGCGCTCGAAAAGCGCGCGCACGAAACCAAACCGAAGCTGATCATCGCGGGTGCGTCGGCATTTGCGCTGCGTATCGACTTCGAGCGTATCGCCAAGGTGGCGAAGGCTGTGGGCGCGTACTTCATGGTCGACATGGCGCACTACGCCGGTCTGATCGCTGCGGGCGTCTACCCGAACCCGGTGCCGTTCGCCGACTTCGTCACCACGACCACGCACAAGAGCCTGCGCGGCCCGCGCGGCGGCGTGATCCTGATGAAGGCCGAGCACGAAAAAGCCATCAATTCGGCGATCTTCCCGGGTATCCAGGGCGGCCCGCTGATGCACGTGATCGCCGGCAAGGCCGTTGCGTTCAAGGAAGCGGCATCGCCGGAATTCAAGACGTATCAGCAGCAAGTGGTCGAGAACGCCCGCGTGCTGGCTGAAACGCTGGTCAAGCGCGGTCTGCGTATTGTTTCGGGCCGCACGGAAAGCCACGTCATGCTGGTCGACCTGCGCGCGAAGAACATCACCGGCAAGGCAGCGGAAGCCGTGCTGGGCGCCGCGCACATCACGGTCAACAAGAACGCGATCCCGAACGACCCGGAAAAGCCGTTCGTGACGAGCGGTATCCGTCTGGGTTCGCCGGCGATGACCACGCGCGGCTTCGGCGTGAAGGAAGCCGAGCAGGT
>NZ_CAJMZG010000076.1:0-865 GCF_905220255.1 Paraburkholderia sp. J69-1
ACGCATAAATCATTACAAGAAATTACGCGAAATTACTCTCAAATCTTAAAAGAATTTTCATTGTGGTCTCATCCGAATAATTTTCGTAAAATAGTTCGCTAACGTCAACAGACCATGCGTTATGGCTAGATTCATCTCGATATCAAAAGAATGGAATGGAGGTGAATTCGCCCGCAACAAAATGAAAAGCAGAAAGCTTCGTACAGCGCTTCTTGAAGGGCCCGGAAATATATCCATCACAAGGCGACATCGGACAGCCGCGTTGGCAGTAACCGTCATGATTGGAAGCCATTCTGCTGGCGCGCTCGCATCGACAGGTGTGGTTGCTGACGGAGGCACCAATACATCAGTCACGACAACCGCCAGTGGACATTCAACCGTCTCGATTGCACCCGCAGTCGGCGGGGTATCAAACAATACCTATAGCTCATTCAATGTATCCTCCGCTGGTGTTGACCTGGATAACACGGCCGCGAACGCACGCACGATCGTCAATCAAGTCACGAGCACCAGCCCATCGCTGATCGAAGGCGCGATCAATGTGCTAGGTTCAAGAGCAAACGTCATCCTCGCGAATCCAAATGGAATCACGGTGAATGGCGGCAGCTTCCTCAATGTGGGGCATGTTGTTCTGACAACGGGTTCGGTAAATTTTGACGACCTGTCCATCGCTACAGGTGACATTCAGCGCAATGTCGTGATTACAACGACAGGCGGAAGCATCAATATCGGCGCAGGCGGCCTGTCAGGGACGTTGGTAAATCTGGACCTGGTTGCCAGGCAGATTACCGTCGATGGCCTCGTTTCCAATGCGTATACCAGTTCGACCGGTGGCGTCCGATTGATTGCAGGTGATAGCACAACG
>NZ_CAJMZG010000077.1:0-865 GCF_905220255.1 Paraburkholderia sp. J69-1
GCGCATAAATCATTACAAGAAATTACGCGAAATTACTCTCAAATCTTAAAAGAATTTTCATTGTGGTCTCATTCGAATAATTTTCGTAAAATAGTTTGCTAACGTCAACAGACCATGCGTTATGGCTAGATTCATCTCGATATCAAAAGAATGGAATGGAGGTGAATTCGCCCGCAACAAAATGAAAAGCAGAAAGCTTCGTACAGCGCTTCTTGAAAGGCCCGGAAATACATCCATCACAAGGCGACATCGGACAGCCGCGTTGGCAGTAACCGTCATGATTGGAAGCCATTCTGCTGGCGCGCTCGCATCTACAGGTGTGGTTGCTGATGGAGGCACCAATACATCAGTCACGACAACCGCCAGTGGACATTCAACCGTCTCGATTGCACCCGCAGTCGGCGGGGTATCAAACAATACCTATAGCTCATTCAATGTATCCTCCGCTGGCGTTGACCTGGATAACACGGCCGCGAATGCACGCACGATCGTCAATCAAGTCACGAGCACCAGCCCATCGCTGATCGAAGGCACGATCAATGTGCTAGGTTCAAGAGCAAACGTCATCCTCGCGAATCCAAATGGAATTACGGTGAATGGCGGCAGCTTTCTCAATGCGGGGCATGTTGTTCTGACAACGGGCTCGGTAAGTTTTGACGACCTGTCCATCGCTACAGGTGACATTCAGCGCAATGTAGTGATTACAACGACAGGCGGAAGCATCAATATCGGCGCAGGCGGCCTGTCAGGGACGCTGGTAAATCTGGACCTGGTTGCCAGGCAGATTACCGTCGATGGCCTCGTTTCCAATGCGTATACGAGTTCGACCGGTGGCGTCCGATTGATTGCAGGTGATAGCACAACA
>NZ_CAJMZG010000078.1:0-842 GCF_905220255.1 Paraburkholderia sp. J69-1
TGACCTTGCCCTCGAAAAACGTATCCGTTACTGAGAGTGTGTAAAACTTCAGTGACGGAGGATTGAGCAATGGGTAACCCGAGGGCGCGGTACACGCTGGAGTTCAAGGTTGAAGCGGTGCGCATGGTGCGCAACGGCCAGAGCCAGTCGGCCACGGCGAAGATTCTGGGGATCAGCACGCAGACGCTGAACACCTGGATCAAGGCCGACGATGCTGGCAAGCTCAATGGCGCCGGCAAACAGGTATCGGCCGAACAGATGGAGATTGCCCGGCTGCGTGCCGAGTTGGCCCGCGTGAAGATGGAGCGCGACATATTGGAAAAAGCCACGGCGTACTTTGCAAAGGTGTCGGCATGAAGTACGCCTGGATTGAGCGGCACAGCCGACAATGGCCGGTTTCCGTGGCCTGCGAGGCGCTGGGTGTCAGCCCCAGCGGTTATCACAACCATAAGGCGCGCGACGTTGATCGTGATCGGCCGCGTTGCCGTATCAGCAACGATGCGCTGCTGGTCCACATTCGCGCTGTCCATGCCGAATCCAAAGGTGAGTACGGCTGGCCGCGCGTGTGGAAAAAGCTGCTGGCGCAAGGCATTCGCGTGAGCAAGGACCGGGTTCAGCGGCTGATGAAGCTTCATGGCATCAAGGCGCGCACCAAGCGACGGTTCAAGGCCACAACCGATAGCAAGCACAACTTGCCGGTTGCGCCGAACCTGCTGCAACGAGACTTCTCAGCGGCGAAGCCCGATCAGGTCTGGACGACAGACATCACGTACCTCTGGACCGACGAGGGCTGGCTGTACCTCACCGTCATCCTGGATCTGTTCAGCCGACAGGTCGTGGGC
>NZ_CAJMZG010000079.1:0-784 GCF_905220255.1 Paraburkholderia sp. J69-1
GACGGAAGTGATTGCTGTGTCCGCAGGTGTGGCGCAGGCGCAGGAAACGCTGCGCACGGCGCTGGCGATCGGCGCGGATCGCGCGATCCTGATCGAGTCGAACGAAGACCTGCAGCCGCTGGCTGTCGCGAAGCTTTTGAAGGCACTCGTCGACAAGGAACAGCCGCAACTGGTCATCCTCGGCAAGCAGGCCATCGACGACGATTCGAACCAGACCGGCCAGATGCTCGCCGCACTGGCGGATCTGCCGCAAGCGACCTTCGCTTCGAAGATCACGGTAGCTGATGGCAAGGCGACGGTTGCGCGTGAAGTCGACGGCGGCGCGGAAACGCTCTCGCTGACGCTGCCCGCAGTGGTTACGACGGATCTGCGTCTGAACGAGCCGCGCTACGTCACGCTGCCGAACATCATGAAGGCGAAGAAGAAGCCGCTGGAAACGATCAAGCCCGAAGACCTGGGTGTGGACGTCACGCCGCGTCTGAAGACCCTGAAGGTTGCCGAGCCGCCCAAGCGCAGCGCAGGCGTGAAGGTCGCAGACGTGAAGACGCTGGTCGAGAAGCTGAAGACCGAAGCCAAGGTGCTGTAAGGGGAGCTAAGTAAAATGACGAATCTGGTTATTGCTGAACACGACGGTCATTCGATCAAGGCAGCGACGCTGAACACGGTTGCCGCAGCGCAGAAGATTGGCGGCGACGTGCACGTGCTGATCGCGGGTCACAACGCTCAAGCTGCGGCTGACGCAGCAGCGAAGATTGCAGGCGTTTCGAAGGTGCTACTCGCCGAT
>NZ_CAJMZG010000080.1:0-784 GCF_905220255.1 Paraburkholderia sp. J69-1
GTCGGCGAGCAGCACCTTCGAAACGCCTGCGATCTTCGCTGCTGCGTCAGCGGCAGCCTGTGCGTTGTGACCCGCGACCAGCACGTGCACGTCGCCGCCAATCTTCTGTGCTGCTGCAACCGTGTTCAGCGTCGCTGCCTTGATGGAAGCGTTGTCGTGTTCAGCAATAACCAGATTCGTCATTTTACTTAGCTCCCCTTACAGCACCTTGGCTTCGGTCTTCAGCTTCTCGACCAGCGTCTTCACGTCCGCGACCTTCACGCCTGCGCTGCGCTTGGGCGGCTCGGCAACCTTGAGGGTCTTCAGACGCGGCGTGACGTCCACACCGAGGTCTTCCGGCTTGATCGTTTCCAGCGGCTTCTTCTTCGCCTTCATGATGTTCGGCAGCGTGACGTAGCGCGGCTCGTTCAGGCGCAGGTCCGTCGTAACCACGGCGGGCAGCGTCAGCGAGAGCGTTTCCGCGCCGCCATCGACTTCACGCGCAACCGTCGCCTTGCCGTCTGCCACCGTGATCTTCGAAGCGAAGGTGGCTTGCGGCAGGTCGGCCAGCGCGGCGAGCATCTGGCCGGTCTGGTTCGAATCGTCGTCGATGGCCTGCTTGCCGAGGATGACGAGCTGCGGCTGTTCCTTGTCGACCAGCGCCTTGAGCAGCTTCGCGACAGCCAGCGGCTGCAGGTCTTCGTTCGACTCGATCAGGATCGCGCGATCCGCGCCGATCGCCAGCGCCGTGCGCAGCGTTTCCTGAGCCTGCGTCACGCCTGCGGACACAGCAATCACTTCCGTG
>NZ_CAJMZG010000081.1:0-752 GCF_905220255.1 Paraburkholderia sp. J69-1
GCCCACGCTGCTGACATCACTGGCGCGGGCAGCACCTTTGCAGCACCGATCTACACGAAATGGGCGGATGCCTATCAAAAGTCGGGCGGCGGCAAGGTGAACTACCAAGGCATCGGCTCGTCGGGCGGTATCAAGCAGATCGTCGCCAAGACGGTTGACTTCGCAGGTTCGGACGCGCCCCTGAAGGACGACGAACTGACGAAGGAAGGCCTGTTCCAGTTCCCGACGGTGGTGGGCGGTGTCGTGCCGGCGATCAACGTGCCGGGCATCAAGGCTGGCGAACTGACGCTGTCGGGCGAAGTGCTCGGCGACATCTACCTCGGCAAGATCAAGAAGTGGAATGATCCGGCGATTGCCGCCCTGAACCCGAAGGTCAAGCTGCCGGATCTGGACATCGCCGTGGTTCGCCGCGCCGATGGTTCGGGCACCAGCTTCATCTGGACGAACTACCTCTCGAAGGTCAACACCGAGTGGAAGAGCAAGGTCGGCGAAGGCTCGACGGTCAACTGGCCGACGGGTACGGGCGGTAAGGGCAACGACGGCGTCGCCGCCTTCGTTCAGCGTCTGCCGGGCTCGATCGGCTACGTCGAGTGGGCGTACGCCAAGCAAAATCACATGGTCTACACTGCCATGAAGAACGAGTCGGGCGCGGTGGTCGAGCCGAGCACGGACACGTTCAAGGCAGCGGCTGCTGGCGCGGACTGGAAGAAGTCGTTCTACCAGATCCTGACGAACGAGCCGGGCAAGGAAGC
>NZ_CAJMZG010000082.1:0-704 GCF_905220255.1 Paraburkholderia sp. J69-1
AAGGCGCTAGCCGATCGCGGGTACTTCAATGCAACGGAAATCAAGGCTTGCGACGACGCGGGAATTGCGGCGCTAGTGCCGAAAACACAAACATCGAGCGCCAGGGCTGACGGGCGGTTTGACCGGGCCGACTTCATCTATATCGCCAGGGACGATCAGTACCTGTGTCCAGCGGGTCAGCGTGCGATCTATCGATACACCTCCTTCGAAGGCGCCAATCTGCTGGAGCTGCGAACGTACTGGAGCAGCGCTTGCCCGCAGTGCCCGATGAAAAGCCAGTGCACGCCTGCAGACTACCGGCGCATTCGAAGATGGGAGCACGAGGCAGTGCTTGAGGCAATGCAGTCAAGACTGGATCGCCAGCTTGACGCCATGACGATACGACGCCGGACGGTCGAGCACGTGTTCGGCACACTCAAATACTGGATGGGCTCAACCCACTTCCAGACTCGCGGTTTGGGCCATGTTGCGGCTGAAATGAGTTTGCACGTGCTGGCATACAACCTCAAGCGAGTCATCAGGATCCTCGGATTCGCAAAGACGATGCGAGCGATGAAGCTGGCAGGCGCGTGAATGCGCGCGCCGCCGCTGTTTGCCCGTAAAACACGATCACTTCATCTGCCTGCACCTCGGCCGAAAGCAACCGCGCGACTTACTGGGCGTCACCGGTCGGCCATTCTGCGCGTTTTTACACGGCCTCGGCC
>NZ_CAJMZG010000083.1:0-703 GCF_905220255.1 Paraburkholderia sp. J69-1
AGGCGGCTCGATCACCGCGGCCAATGACGTTTCATTGACGGCGACCGGAGCAATTGCCCTTTCTGGTGTGCCAGTACAGGCCAGCGGCACACTTTCTATCGATGCCGGAACTGACCTTGATTTGCGCGATGCGCAGATCCTGGCAAATGGCGACGTTTCGCTCTTAGCAAGCGGATCGCTTACGACAGAAGGAAGTACAGTTGGAACCAACGCAGACACGAGCCTCAAAGGCTCGAATATCGCCATTGCCGACGATGACCTTGCAGAGTCCGAAATCACGGCAGACGGCAGCCTGACGATGACGAGCTCGGGAGACATAAGCAATACCGGCAGCCTTCTCCAGGCTGGCTACATTTCCACAAGCGGCGAGGCAGCCGGAGGCGATCTGACGCTCCAGGCGAGTGGCAATGTGACGAACCTGTCAGATCCTGCCAATCTGGGAATCCTGTTCGCTGCCAACGGGACCGCTTCGATCGCCGCTGGCGGCCAAATCACGAATGAAAATGCACGCATTCTTGCCAATGGCGGTATCACACTTGCTGCCGACGGCGACGTAGTCAATGAAATTGAGCACACGTCAGGGATCAGTGGAGGCACGCCGGTCGCATATTCCGATGAGGGTGGGCGCTTTCTGTTCTTTCAGCACACCTCCAGCGGCGTGAACATCGATTATGGCACCGTGACGGATCCGGACCAAATGTCG
>NZ_CAJMZG010000084.1:0-703 GCF_905220255.1 Paraburkholderia sp. J69-1
TGGCGGTGCGATCACCTCAGCCAATGACGTTTCATTGACAGCAGCCGGAGCAATTAGCCTTTCTGGTGTGCCAGTACAGGCCAGCGGCACACTTTCTGTCGATGCCGGGACTGACCTTGATTTGCGCGATGCGCAGATCCTGGCAAATGGCGACGTTTCTCTCTTAGCAAGCGGATCGCTTGCGACTGAAGGAAGTACAGTCGGAACAAACGCAGACACGAGCCTTGAGGCCTCGAATATCACCATTGCCGACGATGACCTTGCAGAGTCCGAAATCACGGCGGACGGCAGCCTGACGATGACGAGCTCGGGCAACATAACCAATACCGGCAGCCTTATCCAGGCTGGCTACATTTCTACAAGCGGCGAGGCAGCCGGTGGCGATCTGACGCTCCAGGCGAGTGGCAATGTGACGAACCTGTCAGATCCTGCCAATCTGGGAATCCTGTTCGCTGCCAACGGGACCGCTTCGATCGCCGCTGGCGGGCAGATCACGAATGAAAATGCACGCATTCTTGCCAATGGCGGTATTACACTTGCTGCCGACGGCGACGTAGTCAATGAAATTGAGCATACGTCAGGGATCAGTGGAGGCACGCCGGTCGCATATTCCGACGAGGGGGGGCGCTTTCTGTTCTTTCAGCACACCTCCAGCGGCGTGAACATCGATTATGGCACCGTGACGGATCCGGACCAGTTGTCT
>NZ_CAJMZG010000085.1:0-701 GCF_905220255.1 Paraburkholderia sp. J69-1
CGAGGCTGTGTAAAAACGCGCAGAACGGCCGACCGATCCATCCCCGGCGGGAACACAATTGCGTTAGGACGTGACGCAGGCAAATGAAGTGATCGTGTTTTACGGGCAACCAGCGTCGGCGCGCGCATTCACGCGCCTGCCAGCTTCATCGCTCGCATCGTCTTTGCGAATCCGAGGATCCTGATGACTCGCTTGAGGTTGTATGCCAGCACGTGCAAACTCATTTCAGCGGCGACATGGCCAAGCCCGCGCGTCTGGAAGTGCGTCGTCCCCATCCAGTGCTTAAGTGTGCCGAACACGTGCTCGACCGTGCGCCGTCGCATCGTCATTGCATCGAGCTGGCGATCCAGCCTGGACTGCATCGCCTCAAGCACCGCTTCGTGTTCCCATCGTCGAATACGCCGGTAGTCGGTGGGCGTGCACCGGTTCTTTATCGGGCATTTCGGGCAAGCGCTGCTCCAGTAGGTACGCAGGGCCATCGGAGTTTCGCGCTCGACGGAAGTAAATCGGTAAATCGCCCGTTGCCCCGCTGGACATAGGTATTGGTCGTCTTTCGCGATGTAGATGAAGTCGGCCCGATCGAACCGTCCATCTGCCTTTGCACTGGAGGTTTGTGTTTTTGGCACCAGCGCTGCAATACCAGCGTCATCGCATGCTTTGATTTCCGTGGCGCTGTAGTACCCGCGATCGGCCAGCGCCTT
>NZ_CAJMZG010000086.1:0-594 GCF_905220255.1 Paraburkholderia sp. J69-1
TGGCGGCGCGCAAAACGACGCGCCGCCGTCGCTTCAAGCATCCGATTCCCCCACCTCCTCTGCACGATGGCAGGATACCTGACGGCCATCGACTTCGCGAAGTTGCGGCACTTCCTGGCGGCATCGTTCGATCGCATACGGGCAGCGCTGATGGAACGTGCAACCCGACGGCGGATTCAGCGGCGAAGGCAATTCCCCCTCGAGCTTGATCTTCACGCGGCGATCCGCCTCGAAGATCGCAGGCGTCGCCGACAGCAGCGAGCGCGTGTACGGATGACGCGGGCGCCCGATCACCGTGGCCTTGTCGCCCAGTTCCGCGACACCGCCCAGATACATCACCATCACATCGTCGGCGATATGCTCGACCACCGCCAGGTTGTGCGAGATGAACACATAGCTCGTACGGAACTGCTCCTGCAGATCCATGAACAGATTCAGGATCTGCGCCTGGATCGACACGTCGAGCGCGGACACCGGTTCGTCCGCCACCACGATCTGCGGATCGAGAATCATCGCGCGCGCAATCGCCACACGCTGACGCTGGCCGCCCGAGAACATATGCGGATAACGCTTCGCATGCTCCGGCCGCAAGCC
>NZ_CAJMZG010000087.1:0-559 GCF_905220255.1 Paraburkholderia sp. J69-1
GAGCTTCTTCTTGCCCATCGCTTCGCGCGCGGCTTTGGCCATCGGGCTGAGCTGAGCGCGGTCACTACCGACGTTCGTCACTTCGTCTGTCACGATGAGGTGGTGCTTCGTATCAACAGCCACCTGAACGTTGTAGCCCACGACACCTGTGCCCTTGGCTTGCGACATCATCGAACGTGAGTCGGGATCAGTCAGCGAAACCTGTTTTTCCGGTAAATCATTCAACAGTTCCGCGGCCCGATCCAGATCGCGCATCTGCTCGCGCAGCGTCTCGATCTTTTCCCGCAGCCGTTCGGTTTTCGCTTCGACCTCTGCGGGTTGCGTGCGATCAGCAGTTTCCAGCGCATCCAGATAGCGCTGGATGCTTTGCTCGATCTGCTCCTGGCGCTTGGCGATCTTGTTGGGCGTGAAGTTGTTATCGCGGCTGTTGACCGCCTTGAACTTGCTGCCGTCGATGGCTACGACTGCTTGCGTGAACAGCTTCAGGTCGCGGCATATCACCACGAAGCGGCGGCATACATTGCGAATGCCGGCGCCATTGCTACGTCTGAACTCGGCG
>NZ_CAJMZG010000088.1:0-559 GCF_905220255.1 Paraburkholderia sp. J69-1
CAGCTTCTTCTTGCCCATCGCTTCGCGCGCGGCGTTGGCCATCGGGCTGAGCTGAGCGCGGTCACTACCGACGTTCGTCACTTCGTGTGTCACGATGAGGTGGTGCTTCGTATCAACAGCCACCTGAACGTTGTAGCCCACCACGCCTGTGCCCTTGGCTTGCGACATCATCGAACGTGAGTCGGGATCAGTCAGCGAAACCTGCTTTTCCGGTAAATCATTCAACAGTTCCGCGGCCCGATCCAGATCTCGCATCTGCTCGCGCAGTGTCTCGATCTTGTCCCGTAGCCGTTCGGTTTTCGCTTCCACCTCGACTGGTTGCGTGCGATCAGCCGTCTCAAGCGCATCCAGATAGCGCTGGATGCTTTGCTCGATCTGCTCCTGACGCTTTGCGATCTTGTTGGGCGTGAAGTTGTTATCGCGGCTGTTGACCGCCTTGAACTTGCTGCCGTCGACGGCAACGACTGCTTGCGTGAACAGCTTCAGATCACGGCATATCACCACGAAGCGGCGGCATACATTGCGAATGCCGGCGCCATTGCTGCGTCTGAACTCGGCA
>NZ_CAJMZG010000089.1:0-551 GCF_905220255.1 Paraburkholderia sp. J69-1
TGCTGCTATCACTCGCCGACAGGCCATAGAAACTCGACTGCCCGGTTGCTTCAAGCGCCGCCTGCTCGACCTGCTGCGCTTGGGTGTACGGGTCATAGTAAAAAACCGTCGTGTCGGGCTGCAGACTGGCGGGCAACTGGTCAAGCAATGCTTCCGGCGACAGGTCATCCGACACCGCTGAGGCTGAGCTCGTGACCAGATATGACACGTCTGAGGTCTGCGTGGAGACCGTCGAGACCGACGGCGAGACCGGCGCGCTCACCGTCGTTACGCCAATCGGTGAGTTTGACGCCAGGCCTGCGGAGCCAGTGACAGAAGTCGCGCGCCCGTCGAGTGTCGTGACAAGTCCCGCCGCATTGACGGTAGTGGACGCCTCAGACGGCACGGCCGCGGGCCCCAGTGTGATCACCTGCCCCGAAACTGCAACTGGTGGCGTGTAGACGTCAGGATTCGTTAGTCCATTGACCAGCGTGGACCCTGTGAGGGTCACTGCGGTCCCGATCAGGTTTCCTGTATTGGTGAGCGTCGGGGATCTCACGCTCAGCGCATTG
>NZ_CAJMZG010000090.1:0-551 GCF_905220255.1 Paraburkholderia sp. J69-1
TAATGCGCTGAGCGTGATATCCCCGACGCTCGCCAATACAGGAAACCTGATCGGGACCGCAGTGACCCTCACAGGGTCCACGCTGGTCAATGGACTGACGAATCCTGACGTCTACACACCACCAGTTGCGGTTACGGGCCAGGTGATCACACTGGGGCCCGCGGCCGTGCCGTCTGTGGCGTCCACTACCGTCAATGCGGCGGGACTTGTCACGACACTCGACGGGCGCGCGACTTCTGTCACTGGCTCCGCAGGCCTGACGTCAAACTCACCGATTGGCGTAACAACGGTGAGCGCGCCGGTCTCGCCTTCGGTCTCGACGGTCTCCACGCAGACCTCAGACGTGTCATATCTGGTCACGAGCTCAGCCTCAGCGGTGTCGGATGACCTATCGCCGGAAGCATTGCTTGACCAGTTGCCCGCCAGTCTGCAGCCCGACACGACGGTTTTTTACTATGACCCGTACACCCAGGCGCAGCAGGTCGAGCAGGCGGCGCTTGAAGCAACCGGGCAGTCGAGTTTCTATGGCCTGTCGGCGAGCGATAGCAGCG
>NZ_CAJMZG010000091.1:0-529 GCF_905220255.1 Paraburkholderia sp. J69-1
GGGTGGGTTTGAGCAGAGGCGCAGGCCGCTGTGGATGCAGGTCACGGCGATTTTGATGATCGTGGTCATGTATTTCGCGCCTGCACTGTTTATTGCCAGTGAGACCGCCCACGCGGCGCTCATTGTCGACCCGCGTGCCGCGGTGACATTCCAGCCCGGCTTGACGCAGACCAGCACTGGCGTGCCTGTTATCAATATTGCGGCTCCGAATGCGGATGGCATAAGCAGCAACAGTTTTTCGAGCTTTGACATCGGCTCGTCCGGACTGGTGCTCAATAACAGCCTGATATCGGGAACGCCTTTGTTAGGTGGCACTGTTGCTGCCAACCCAAATCTCGCGGGTCGTGTGGCGACGACCATTCTGAATCAGGTCACTTCCACCGGCGCCATTTCGACACTTGCTGGGCCCCTCGAAGTGTTCGGTTCGCCTGCAACGGTTATCATAAGTAATCCGAATGGAATTTCTGTAAATGGACTGTCTTTAACCAATGCCGAAAACCTGGTTCTGACAACCGGTGTTCCGCAGTTC
>NZ_CAJMZG010000092.1:0-529 GCF_905220255.1 Paraburkholderia sp. J69-1
AAACTGCGGAACACCGGTTGTCAGAACCAGGTTTTCGGCATTGGTTAAAGACAGTCCATTTACCGAAATTCCATTCGGATTACTTATGATAACCGTTGCAGGCGAACCGAACACTTCGAGGGGCCCAGCAAGTGTTGAAATGGCGCCAGTGGAAGTGACCTGATTCAGAATGGTCGTCGCCACACGACCCGCGAGATTTGGGTTGGCAGCAACAGTGCCACCCAGCAAAGGCGTTCCCGATATCAGGCTGTTATTGAGCACCAGTCCGGACGAGCCAATGTCAAAGCTCGAAAAACTGTTGCTGCTTATGCCGTCAGCATTCGGAGCCGCAATATTGATAACAGGCACGCCAGTGCTGGTCTGCGTCACGCTGGGCTGGAATGTCACCGCGGCACGAGGGTCGACAATGAGCGCCGCGTGGGCGGTCTCACTGGCAATAAACAGTGCAGGCGCGAAATACATGACCACGATCATCAAAATCGCCGTGACCCGCATCCACAGCGGCCTGCGCCTCTGCTCAAACCCACCA
>NZ_CAJMZG010000093.1:0-526 GCF_905220255.1 Paraburkholderia sp. J69-1
ATACCACGGTAAGCAACCTGGACACGGCAGCCCTCTATGGCGCGTCGTTACAGTACGCGGAGCAGAACAACATTGCGTTGGGGACGCAACTGACGCAGGCGCAGCTCGCGCTGGTCGATGAACCCATGCTGTGGTATGTCGAGGAAACCGTGCCGGAGCCGGGATGCACCGCCACGGGAAGCGGCTCATGTCCGACGGAGGAGGCGCTCGTCCCTGAGGTGCTATTGCCCGAGGATTACGCGAGCGTGAGCGCTGACGGCGAGATCAGTGGAACCAGCGTTGCCCTTCAATACGCCGACAGCATTCTCAATACGGGATCGGTCAGCGCCCAGAACCTGACGGTCGACACCAGTAGCCTGACCAACGAAGAGCGCTCGACCAACGTTGGAAATCTCTACGCCAGCATGGATGGCGCAGACGCGGGCATCACCGATACGACCGGTAGCGTGGTGCAGTCTGGCGGCTTCATGTCGGCTGCAAGTTACAGCATCACTGCCGAGACGATTAGCCAGATCGGCGGCACGCT
>NZ_CAJMZG010000094.1:0-525 GCF_905220255.1 Paraburkholderia sp. J69-1
GGTCGACGGAAACATCACGCTGCGCAAGCTCCATCACATTCTCCAGGCAGCCTTCGGATGGACCGATGCCCATCTGCATGAATTCGAGGTTGAAGGGCGAACATACGCGATGGGCGACAACGAGAACATGCTAGACCTGTTCGCAGAAGACCCGGAAATGATGGACGACCGCAAGGCGCGCCTGCACAGACTCATCTTCCAGGGAGCGCAATTCCTGTATCGATATGACTTCGGTGACGGCTGGCATCACGACATCCACGTAGAAGAGGCTGCGCGCATTGACCAGGAGCCCTACAGCGAAGCGTGGCTCCTCGCGGGACAACGGGCGTGTCCACCGGAAGATGTTGGTGGCACACACGGATATGACGAGATGCTGCGTGTGCTAAGCCAGGAGCCGGACAGTGACGAAGCACACGACTACAGAACCTGGGCGGGCGAAGACTTCGACCCTGAACTGTTTGATCGCAGGGCAGCTAACGCAGCGCTCCTCCGCATGGGGTGGAACGGCTGGGGTAAGAAGTAGCG
>NZ_CAJMZG010000095.1:0-507 GCF_905220255.1 Paraburkholderia sp. J69-1
GATTCCTGCCGCGTCTGACATGCTTTCAGGCATGACGGATCGCTTCGGTGGGTTCCTGCTTCATCGGGCGGCCTGACTGCACCATCCCTCCACAGGCAATAACGGCATGCCCTGCCGCCAGAACATTGAGCGCGCCGACATGATCGGCGCTCGCTTCGTGTCCGCATTCGACGCACCTGAACAGCGCCTGGCTCTTCCGGTTGTCCTTCGAGACATGGCCACAACGCGGACACGTACGGCTCGTGTTCTTCGGATCGACCGCAACGAAATACCCGCCGCGCCATCCAGTCTTGTATTCGAGCTGGCGTCGAAACTCGCCCCAGCCCTGGTCCAGAATCGACTTGTTGAGGCCTGACTTCGCGCGGACATTGCGCCCCGGTGCGATTGCCGTACCTTTCGCCGACTTCGACATGTTGCTGATTTTCAGGTCTTCGACCGCAATCATTGCGTGGTTTTTGCTGATTGAGTTCGACGCCTTGTGGAGAAAATCAGCGCGAGCGTCCGCGA
>NZ_CAJMZG010000096.1:0-490 GCF_905220255.1 Paraburkholderia sp. J69-1
GTCGATCAGCCATTTGCCGATGCCGGGCCACGAGAACAGCGTCTCGGTGAGCACCGCGCCAGCCAGCAAGGTGCCGACCTGCAGGCCGATCACGGTCACCACCGGAATCAGCGCATTGCGCAGCGCATGCACGACGATCACGCGCACCGGCGAGAGACCCTTGGCGCGCGCCGTGCGGATGTAGTCCTCGCGCAGCACTTCGAGCATCGACGAGCGCGTCATGCGCGCGATCACCGCAAGCGGAATCGTGCCGAGCACGATCGCGGGCAGGATCAGATGCGAGAGCGCCGACTTGAACGAGCCTTCATCGGTACCGGGCAGCAGCGAATCGATCAGCATGAAGCCCGTCACGTGCGGAATGTCGAATTCCACCGCGATGCGCCCGGAAACCGGCGTCCAGCCCAGTTTCGACGAGAACACCATGATGAGGATGAGGCCCCACCAGAAGATCGGCATGGAATAGCCGGTGAGCGCCGTGCCCATCACGCCG
>NZ_CAJMZG010000097.1:0-490 GCF_905220255.1 Paraburkholderia sp. J69-1
ATCGATCAGCCATTTGCCGATGCCGGGCCACGAGAACAGCGTCTCGGTGAGCACCGCGCCAGCCAGCAAGGTGCCGACCTGCAGGCCGATCACGGTGACCACCGGAATCAGCGCATTGCGCAGCGCATGCACGACGATCACGCGTACCGGCGAGAGCCCCTTGGCGCGCGCCGTGCGGATGTAGTCCTCGCGCAGCACTTCGAGCATCGACGAGCGCGTCATGCGCGCAATCACCGCAAGCGGAATCGTGCCGAGCACGATCGCGGGCAGGATCAGATGCGAGAGCGCCGACTTGAACGAGCCTTCATCCGTGCCGGGCAGCAGCGAATCGATCAGCATGAAGCCCGTCACGTGCGGAATGTCGAATTCCACCGCGATGCGCCCCGACACCGGCGTCCAGCCCAGCTTCGACGAGAACACCATGATGAGGATGAGGCCCCACCAGAAGATCGGCATGGAATAGCCGGTGAGCGCCGTGCCCATCACGCCA
>NZ_CAJMZG010000098.1:0-473 GCF_905220255.1 Paraburkholderia sp. J69-1
GTGACGTCAGCAGTGACGCGTGGGCAGGCGGTAAAGGCCGTGCAGTTGGGCGAGCCGTTCCCGCTGGAAAAAGCGGATGGCGTTCAACAAAAGCGTCGCGATGGAATGCTGTCGGATGAGCGCCAGATTGATCTGCCCCTAAAGAAAGGCGTGGAGCATCTGAAGCCCCGGGAGGCGATGCGCAAAAGATGAGGCAGCAGAAAAGTCCGGTGAGACGGACCTCTCACTTGGAGGCGAGGCTGCTCTGTCCGTCTGAAGATGTTCCCGCAGACGCGGGAGCAACCGAATTTGAGAAGTGTTTCGTAGATGTCGGCCCGACGTTCGAAGCGAATGCGAAGACGACGGAAGTTGTGAAGCCACGCATGAGTACGTTCGACAACCCAGCGGAATTGGCCCGGACCACTGCTGTGTTCTGTCCGGCGCTTGGCGATCACTGGCTTGATGCCGCGTTCGCGGAGTTTCTGGCGATGCGC
>NZ_CAJMZG010000099.1:0-457 GCF_905220255.1 Paraburkholderia sp. J69-1
GGACGCCGCTGCGGGGACGGTGACTGTTAACGGTGATGTGACGACGTCGGGAGCTTTTGAGACGGCTGGCTATGCCGGCGTAAATCTTGACGGCGAGATTTACAGCAGTGGCGCTACGGCGATCTCGTCGAAGGCTGGCGATGTCGTCATTGGAGGCGCGATAGAGACACCGTCGACGATCGATATCAGCGCTGGGGCCGGTGTACAGATCGACAGCGCGTTGCATTCCGGCTCAAGTTTGACTGTCGCAGCGCAGCAGGACGTCGCGCTCAATAGTAGCGTTGAGGTTGATGGGACAGGCAATGCTTCGGTGAACGCCGGACGTGATCTTTCGGGTTCGGGAACGTTGAGCGTCGCGAACGATACGGTCCTCGTCGCTGGACGGAATCTATCACTCGCAGGTGCCATCCAGACGGGTAATGACCTGAATGCGAGCGCAACGGAGGATCTGACGCTC
>NZ_CAJMZG010000100.1:0-457 GCF_905220255.1 Paraburkholderia sp. J69-1
AGACGCCGCTGCGGGGACGGTGACTGTTAGCAGTAATGTGACGACGTCGGGAGCTTTTGAGACGGCTGGCTATGCCGGCGTAAATCTTGATGGCGAGATTTACAGCAGTGGCGCTACGGCGATCGCGTCGAAGGCTGGCGATGTCGTCATTGGAGGCGCGATAGAGACACCGTCGACGATCGATATCAGCGCTGGGGCCGGTGTACAGATCGACGGCGCGTTGCATTCCGGCTCAAGTTTGACTGTCGCAGCGCAGCAGGACGTCGCGCTCAATAGTAGCGTTGAGGTTGATGGGACGGGCAATGCTTCGGTGAACGCCGGACGTGATCTTTCGGGTTCGGGAACGTTGAGCGTCGCGAACGATACGGTCCTCGTTGCTGGACGGAATCTATCACTCGCAGGTGCTATCCAGACGGGTAATGACCTGAATGCGAGCGCAACGGAGGATCTGACGCTT
>NZ_CAJMZG010000101.1:0-416 GCF_905220255.1 Paraburkholderia sp. J69-1
CCCGAGACGATGATCTTCGCGCTCGTGAGTTCCGGGCGGTCGAGCTTCGTGACTTCGCGGCCGACGAAGGCGGCCTTGCCGTTGTCGGCGGCGGCTTCGAGCTTTTCGATTGCTGCGCTGCCGCCTTCTGCTGCCACTGCATCGAATGCCGTCGTACGAACCGTGATGACCTTGACCGGATCAGCCGATTGCACCGTCGCAATCGCGTTGCCAGCGTAGATCGGGCGCTCGAACGTGTCTGGCGAATCGACTGCCGTGATGTCCGAGATCTGCGCGACGTCCAGCTTCGCAGCGATACGCGGCGTGACGTTCTTGCCCGCTGCCGTTGCCGGCGCGAGGATGTGCGAGTAGTTCTTCGCGATGGCGAGAACCGTCGCTTCGACGTTTTCCGCCAGACCTTGCGCGAGTTGCGGCGC
>NZ_CAJMZG010000102.1:0-416 GCF_905220255.1 Paraburkholderia sp. J69-1
CTCTAAGTGTGTTTCAGATGAATCTCTTTACTACTTCTTCCTGATTGTTAAAGAACGACAGCCGATATGGTGTTTAATCACATCGCTCTGACTGGCTCAATCGCCAATGCGTAATCCCCGGTGAGTGCTGCTACCGGACACTAGGCATTGAGGATTGGTGGAGGATGACGGGATCGAACCGACGACCCCCTGCTTGCAAAGCAGGTGCTCTCCCAGCTGAGCTAATCCCCCAGTCAAAACATGAACTACAAGGGCCTTGCCGCCACAGACAAAGATGGTGGGTCTGGATGGATTCGAACCATCGACCCCCGCCTTATCAAGACGGTGCTCTAACCGACTGAGCTACAGACCCCTGAGTCTGTCTTTGATACAGCCGACAAGTGTGAGCGCTTGGACAATGAATGCAGCGGGCTCTG
>NZ_CAJMZG010000103.1:0-390 GCF_905220255.1 Paraburkholderia sp. J69-1
CGCGCGCGTGGATGCGCTGAATGCGGGCCTTGGCTTTTTTCCAGTTGCTGCTGCCTTTGACCTTGCGGGCCATGCGGCGTTGATACTTCGCAAGCCGCTGCTCGTGCTTGCGCAAGGACGCGAGCGGCGCGATATAAGAGCCATCCGACATGGTTGCGAACCGCGCCACGCCCACGTCGATACCGACTGCCGGGCCAACCGGAACCGGCGGTTCGACCTCGCGCCGCGTGAGAATCGACACGTACCACTTGCCAGCGCGCAGCGACACGCTGGCCGAGCGAACATCGCCAGGTACATCGCGACTCTTACGGTAACGCAGCCAGCCGAGCTTCGGAACCTTGATGCGGCCGTTGCTGCTATCGACTGTGATCTGATTCTTGTCGGGGAACA
>NZ_CAJMZG010000104.1:0-390 GCF_905220255.1 Paraburkholderia sp. J69-1
TGCGCGCGTGGATGCGCTGAATGCGGGCCTTGGCTTTTTTCCAGTTGCTGCTGCCCTTGACCTTGCGGGCCATGCGGCGTTGATACTTCGCAAGCCGCTGCTCGTGCTTGCGGAAGGACGCGAGCGGCGCGATATAAGAGCCATCCGACATGGTTGCGAACCGCGCCACGCCCACGTCGATACCGACTGCCGGGCCAACCGGAACCGGCGGTTCAACCTCGCCCCGCGTAAGAATCGACACGTACCACTTGCCAGCGCGCAGCGACACGCTGGCCGAGCGAGCATCGCCAGGTACATCGCGACTCTTACGCTAACGCAGCCAGCCGAGCTTCGGAACCTTGATGCGGCCGTTGCTGATATCGACTGTGATCGGATTCTTGTCAGGGAACG
>NZ_CAJMZG010000105.1:0-355 GCF_905220255.1 Paraburkholderia sp. J69-1
CGCGCTAAGAGCAATGTTGCCAACGCCAGCGCTTACGGTAGACGTCGCCGTGCCAGCGATACCAGCCGACGCGAATGTCGTGCCGGATCCTGCCGTGGCACTCAGGCCACCTGCGCTCGCCGTAGTTGCGATCAACCCGGAAGCGGCACTCGCGGTCACAGCTGAGAGAAACGCGATGACCACCGTCGTAAACAGCTTGCCCCAGACGCTTTCGCTCTGATCATCGACAACCGACGTCTGCAAGTCGTCGCTAACCGTCGATTGCGCGAAGCCGCCCCCCAGCTCACTCTTCAGATTCGAAAGCAACTGGGACGTTGCCTCAGCATTGACTGTGCCGTCTGTGTTCACCTGCTGC
>NZ_CAJMZG010000106.1:0-340 GCF_905220255.1 Paraburkholderia sp. J69-1
TGCGCTAAGAGCAATGTTGCCAACGCCAGCGCTTACGGTAGACGTCGCCGTGCCAGCGATACCAGCCGACGCGAACGTCGTGCCGGATCCCGCCGCCGCGCCTGCTGTAGTTGCGATCAACCCGGAAGCGGCACTCGCGGTCACGGCTGAGAGAAAGGCGATGACCACTGTCGTAAACAGCTTGCCCCAGACGCTTTCACCCTGATCATCGACAACCGACGTCTGCAAGTCGTCGCTAACCGTTGATTGCGTGAAGCTGGTACCCAGCTCACTCTTCAGATTCGAAAGCAACTGGGACGTTGCCTCAGCGTCGACTGTACCGTCCGTATTCACTTGCTGG
>NZ_CAJMZG010000107.1:0-331 GCF_905220255.1 Paraburkholderia sp. J69-1
TAACGGCGTGTCGTTCTCGCTCACGCGCGGGCGCACGCTCGCGGTGGTGGGCGAGTCGGGCTGCGGCAAGTCCACGCTCGCGCGCCAGCTCACGATGATCGAGCCGCCTACGTCCGGCACGCTCACCATCGACGGCGAAGACGTGGCGAGCGCGGGCAGCGCCCAGATCTCAGCACTGCGCCGACGCGTGCAGATGGTGTTCCAGAACCCGTTCGCCTCGCTCAATCCGCGCAAGACGGTCGAGCAGACGCTGGGCGAGCCGCTCGCGATCAACACCAAGCTCACGACCAGCGAGCGCGCGGACCGTATCGCGCACATGATGCGCATCGTG
>NZ_CAJMZG010000108.1:0-331 GCF_905220255.1 Paraburkholderia sp. J69-1
CAACGGCGTGTCGTTCTCGCTCACGCGCGGGCGCACGCTCGCGGTGGTGGGCGAGTCGGGCTGCGGCAAGTCCACGCTCGCGCGCCAGCTCACGATGATCGAGCCGCCCACGTCCGGCACGCTCACCATCGACGGCGAAGATGTGGCGAGCGCGGGCAGCGCGCAGATCTCAGCGCTGCGCCGACGCGTGCAGATGGTGTTCCAGAACCCGTTCGCCTCGCTCAATCCGCGCAAGACCGTCGAGCAGACGCTGGGCGAGCCGCTCGCGATCAACACCAAGCTCACGGCCAGCGAGCGCGCGGACCGTATCGCGCACATGATGCGCATCGTC
>NZ_CAJMZG010000109.1:0-322 GCF_905220255.1 Paraburkholderia sp. J69-1
TCGGGTCAATTTCAATTCCCTGCTTTTTGCAGCTCTCTATAAACGCCTCTGCCGGTGTGCGCCAGTCAAGCGTCTTGCGTGGGCGTATGTTCATTTCCATTGCAATCGCGTCGAGCTGGCGCTGCGAGAGCACCGAGAGATCCGCTCCCTTAGGCATGTACTGGCGTAACAGACCGTTGGTGTTCTCGCAGATACCACGCTGCCACGGACTGTGTGGGTCACAGAAGTAGATTCGGATACCCGTGGCCTCAGCCAGCTTCTTGTGCAGCGCCATCTCCTTGCCCTGATCGTACGTCAGTGTCTTGCGCAGTTCTTCCGGCAG
>NZ_CAJMZG010000110.1:0-308 GCF_905220255.1 Paraburkholderia sp. J69-1
TGACCTTGCCCGCGAATTTCGTATCCGCTAACCGAGCGACTCTCATGCCGCTTGCTTTCGTTGTGCGGCGTGCCAGTCTTGTTCAAATTGCATTGGACTGACGTAGTTCAACGTCGAGTGCAGACGCCCATGATTGTAGAAGCTCAGCCAATCAAGTACCTCGTCCATCGCCTCGCGACGCGTCGCAAAGCGCTGGCCGTGAATGCGCGCTTGCTTGAGTGATCCCCACAGGCTCTCGGTTGGCGAATTGTCCCAGCAGTTGGCCTTTCTGCTCATCGAACAACGCATGCCGTAGCCCTTAAGCAGCG
>NZ_CAJMZG010000111.1:0-308 GCF_905220255.1 Paraburkholderia sp. J69-1
TGACCTTGCCCGCGAATTTCGTATCCGCTAACCGAGCGATTCTCATGCCGCTTGCTTTCGTTGTGCGGCGTGCCAGTCTTGTTCAAATTGCATTGGACTGACGTAGTTCAACGTCGAGTGCAGACGCCCATGATTGTATAAGCTCAGGCAATCAAGTACCTCGTCCATCGCCTCGCGACGCGTCGCAAAGCGCTGGCCGTGAATGCGCGCTTGCTTGAGCGATCCCCACAGGCTCTCGGTTGGCGAAGTGTCCCAGCAGTTGGCCTTTCTGCTCATCGAACAACGCATGCCGTAGCCCTTAAGCAGCG
>NZ_CAJMZG010000112.1:0-305 GCF_905220255.1 Paraburkholderia sp. J69-1
GAAGGTGCAAGCCGCAATCAGGCCACGTTGCTGCCGGAGTGTCTCGAAGACTTTATCGCTGAAGACAATCCCGTACGGATCGTCGACGCATTCGTAGACGAACTCGATCTGGCTTCCATGGGCTTCGAAGGCACCACGCCGGCGATCACGGGCCGACCGTCTTACCATCCGTCCGTTCTGCTCAAACTCTACATCTACGGCTATCTCAATCGCGTGCAGTCGAGCCGACGTCTGGAGCGCGAGTGCCAGCGTAATGTCGAACTGATGTGGCTGACCGGTCGCCTCGCGCCGGACTTCAAGACGAT
>NZ_CAJMZG010000113.1:0-274 GCF_905220255.1 Paraburkholderia sp. J69-1
CACCGCCTGTTTGTAGAGCGTCGTGCCCGGATACGGCGCAGCCAACGAAACCTGAATCGTGTGCGGATTGATTTCCTTTGCGTACTCGATGGTCTTTTTAATCGTGTCCTGCGTCTCGCCCGGCAGACCCAGAATAAACGTGCCGTGAATCTTGATGCCGAGCTTCTTGCAATCGCCGCTAAAACGGCGGGCGAAATCCGTGCGTACGCCCTTCTTGATGTTCACGAGAATCTGGTCGTCGCCGGATTCGAAACCCACCAGCAGCAGACGCAGT
>NZ_CAJMZG010000114.1:0-274 GCF_905220255.1 Paraburkholderia sp. J69-1
TACCGCCTGTTTGTAGAGCGTCGTGCCCGGATACGGCGCGGCCAACGAAACCTGAATCGTGTGCGGATTGATTTCCTTCGCGTATTCGATGGTCTTCTTAATCGTGTCCTGCGTCTCGCCCGGCAGACCCAGAATAAACGTGCCGTGAATCTTGATGCCGAGCTTCTTGCAATCGGCGCTAAAACGGCGGGCGAAATCCGTGCGTACGCCCTTCTTGATGTTCACGAGAATCTGGTCGTCGCCGGACTCGAAACCCACCAGCAGCAGACGCAGG
>NZ_CAJMZG010000115.1:0-270 GCF_905220255.1 Paraburkholderia sp. J69-1
CTCCTGTGAGACGCCTCAAAGAATGCCTAAACGCGTCTATAGACGTTGTCGTTGGGCGCCGATTTCATGCGGGCCGATTCCTTGCTGAAGGACTCTCAGGAAAAGCAACGACGCGCACAAGCGCGTTTTTTGGGTCTCAGGATCGGACGACATTGGGAAACAGAGGAAAGCCAGGATCCTTACCCCGTGGGGCTTTCGGCGCGATTTGGGCATCTGAAGAAAGACAGACAGAAATTCCCAAAGGTTAAACGGCCTTCGTAGCGAGACGGC
>NZ_CAJMZG010000116.1:0-260 GCF_905220255.1 Paraburkholderia sp. J69-1
CATCATGCCTCGTGCGCGCGCAGGAAGCGGAAGAACTCCACGCCTTCGCGCAGACGGCGTTTCATCATGTCCCAGCTCGTGAGCATTTCGCGCACGATTTCCCAGATCTTCGACGGACGGAAATAGAACTGGCGATAAAACTGTTCGAGGTGGTGATAAATCTCCTCGCGCGACAGATGCGGATAACCGATCGCCGCCAGTTGCACGCCTTCCTTGCTCACCAGATTGATGACCTTGTTCTCTTCCATCCAGCCGTTTTC
>NZ_CAJMZG010000117.1:0-251 GCF_905220255.1 Paraburkholderia sp. J69-1
ATAAGGAGCCTGACGATTACCTACTTTCACACGGGCAATCCGCACTATCATCGGCGTGGAGTTGTTTCACGGTCCTGTTCGGGATGGGAAGGGGTGGGACCAACTCGCTATGGTCATCAGGCTTTGACGGGTTGCTGCGTCGCGCGGGTTGATGTTCAACCTGGCGCCACAGCCAATCGGGAAGAAGCGTAAAGAGTGTGTGTTGCTGAATTGGGGTTGTGTTGTTTCAGGCACAACACGTGATCTCAACC
>NZ_CAJMZG010000118.1:0-236 GCF_905220255.1 Paraburkholderia sp. J69-1
ACGTGGGATACCGAGTTCTCGCCCTCCGACAACGCACACGACTGGCTGGTGTCGACAACCGCATCGGGCGTCCAGGACGCGTCCTTCGCGGTCGATATTACGCAGACAGGTGGACTGACTGCGGGACGGGTAGAAATACTGGTCAACGACAAGGGTGCTGGAGTCAACAGCCTCGGAACGATTGAGGCAACCGCAGGTGATGCGCTTGTGGAATCGGATGGGAATATCACGATTTC
>NZ_CAJMZG010000119.1:0-211 GCF_905220255.1 Paraburkholderia sp. J69-1
TATCCCGCCAGATCGAAAACGATCACGGCGAGGAGCTCAATCGAATCAAGCGCCCACACTTATCGGCTGTAAATTTTTAAAGATCAATTCGCTGAAAACTACTGGAAAATCAAGCTATCCGGTGTTTTCTGCGTCGCTGCATCAGCAGGAGGAGGCGAATTATGCAGGGCGCAGAACCACTCGTCAAGCGAATTTGAATAAATTATTTCAG
>NZ_CAJMZG010000120.1:0-206 GCF_905220255.1 Paraburkholderia sp. J69-1
CGTCTCACCGGACTTTTCTGCTGCCTCATCTTTTGCGCATCGCCTCCCGGGGCTTGAGATGCTCCACGCCTTTCTTTAGGGGCAGATCAATCTGACGCTCATCCAACGGCATTCCATCGCGACGCTTTTGTTGAACGCCATCCGTTTTTTCCAGCGGGAACGGCGCGCCCAACTGCACGGCCTTTACCGCCTGCCCACGCGTCACG
>NZ_CAJMZG010000121.1:0-146 GCF_905220255.1 Paraburkholderia sp. J69-1
GTCAAGCGCGTAGTCGATTACAACGTGAAGGTTCGTGTGAAGTCGGATGGCACGGGCGTCGACATCGCGAACGTGAAAATGTCGATGAACCCGTTCGACGAAATCGCTGTTGAAGAAGCGGTGCGTCTGAAGGAAGCGGGTGTGGC
>NZ_CAJMZG010000122.1:0-139 GCF_905220255.1 Paraburkholderia sp. J69-1
CTCTAAGTGTGTTTCAGATGAATCTCTTTACTACTTCTTCCTGATTGTTAAAGAACGACAGACAATACGATTTTCGTATTGCTATTCGAAACAGCCGAAAAGTGTGAGCACTTTGAAACGATTTTCGCTCAAAGCTCTA
>NZ_CAJMZG010000123.1:0-137 GCF_905220255.1 Paraburkholderia sp. J69-1
AATGCGTTAAGCTAACTGATACTAATTGCCCGTAAGGCTTGATCCTATAACAGGTGTGTGTCGGCAGCCGTTAGTGCTTCAGCACTTATGGATGCCCCACCTTGCGCAGCAAGGCGCAGGGTCTCAAAGACGCATAC
>NZ_CAJMZG010000124.1:0-136 GCF_905220255.1 Paraburkholderia sp. J69-1
TGGTCGCTCAAACCGCACATGCGTACGGAGCTGGTTTCTGACGCGTTGCGTATGGCGTGGTTCCGCCGTCGCCCCGAAGCCGGCCTGATCCTGCACAGCGACCGTGGGAGCCAATATTGCAGCGACGAATTCCAGG
>NZ_CAJMZG010000125.1:0-134 GCF_905220255.1 Paraburkholderia sp. J69-1
GCTGCAAGCGCGATGGCGAGCAGCGCGATGACGCAGACCGCTTTTAGCGGGACGTTCAGTCTTGCTTCCATGCTGGAGGCGGGCGGAACGGCGTTTGTCACGGCTGGACTGACGAACGGCATTACCTACGCGAG
>NZ_CAJMZG010000126.1:0-124 GCF_905220255.1 Paraburkholderia sp. J69-1
GACGATTCAAACAGCTTTTTTTGCTGCGCCGCATGTCTTTGCAGCAGCACCCTAGAAACAGCTTCCCCGGCTTTCCAGCGCATAGCTTACGTATTTACAACAACAATTATTTCATGGCCAATTT
>NZ_CAJMZG010000127.1:0-123 GCF_905220255.1 Paraburkholderia sp. J69-1
GGAAGCTATCGCCCAAGCCTTTGCGCTTGAACTGCGGGAACGACGTGCGTCCCGCGAAGAAGTTTTTGAACGCGGCTTCGAGATGCTTCAGCGCGTGCTGCTGCGTGTGCACTGGACCATCCT
>NZ_CAJMZG010000128.1:0-105 GCF_905220255.1 Paraburkholderia sp. J69-1
CACTCCCGGTGAATTCCGGAGAACTCATCGGGCCGCATTATCATCAAGCGCCCACACTTATCGGCTGTAAATTTTTAAAGATCGATTCGCGAACACCAGCCAGAC